>JBKPMH010000105.1:0-6549 GCA_046732035.1 Verrucomicrobiota bacterium | reverse complement strand
GATTATGAAGCGATCTACATCCTGGATTCGGCGATCTTCGGACGCGGAGATTTCGGCCGACTGACCACAACGGTCAACGGCACGTGGTTGTCCCGTGCTGAGCTTCAGCCAACTCCAGATTCCAAGCGGTTCGGTATCGCTGGTGAATTCCTGCCGACATCGTTCACGCTGACTAGCTCACTGCCGAGAAATCGGGCCAACTTCAGTATCTTCTATGATGGTCCAGCCGACACATGGTTGGGCGGCCTGGATGTTGGAGCAGTTGTTCACTGGATCGGCCAATATGAAGACGACAACATCGATCTCGTCGGAACCTACGATGGCGGCGTGCCTAAACCTCAAACGCCGCGAACTGATCCAACGACCGGACAAGACGGCGCACATGCGCGGAAAATCGAGACATGGGTAACCCTCGACCTGCTCTTAAACTATACGTTCAACTTTCCGGCACCAGCTCCTGCGGAGGTTCCCGGCTTCGCTAAAGATGGCGGCAAGAATGTGCAAATGAAGGACGGTAAGGAAAAGAATGTCGTCCCAGTCTCCACGGCTGAGTACGGGTGCAGCAACTGGAAGTGGTGGCTTAACAACACTACCGTCACCCTGGGTATGCAGAACGTGACTGATGAAGATCCCCCATTCGTAGCTGGCAACTTTGAGAACGGTTACGACGAGTCGCTAACCACAATCAAGGGTCGGTTTTGGTACGTCGGGTTGAAGAAGAGATTCTGAAATTTCTCCGTTAGTTAGGTTACCAAAGAGGCAGCCCGTTCGGGCTGCCTCTTTGTCATTCAGGAGCCGCACACACTTGCCGGAGCCTCTCAAGGCTAACGAAGCCGGAACGCGTTGTAGCCGGCTCGTTGTATCGAGGCGCTTCTCAAGCGTCGTTGTCTCAAGCCGCACGCCAATATACAGCCCGGCTATTGCGGACCGCGAATGAGCGACCAATGTCTATGCCGCGCGCAACACACTGGATCTCGCGCGCCCAGCGGGTTTATGAGCAGCGGTGTTTGCCGAACTGTTACTGGTTTTAGGAGCTCGTCTCAAAGCGCGGTAGATCCGTGGTCGGATCCCAGTGAACCGCTCGAAAGCCACACTGAACACATCTGCGCTTCGGAATCCAAGAGAAGACGCAACGCTCTCGATACTGTTTCGAGGAACTAACAACCGTTGCTGCGCTTCCGAGATACGCGCTTCCGCGACAAATTGCGCAGGCGTTTTGCCAAAGACTTCGTGGAATAGCCGAGTGAAGTTACGGCGGGACATGGCGGCTCTCTGCGCGAGAGCGTCTATGGAAAGATCGTCGCTCAGATGAGAGAGGATCCAGGCGGGAAGATCGGCAAATCGATCAGAGGATTGGACCTGAAATTTTAGCGCTTCGGAGTACTGTTCGTTTTCACCTGATCTTTTAACGGGAACAACCAATTCACGCGCCAGAGTCAATGCGACATGGCGACCATAATCTTCTTCAACCAAAGCCAGTGCAAAATCGACGGCTGAAGCTCCACCTGCACATGTGTAGAAAGGTCCATCTTTAACAAAGAGATTGTTGGGGTTGACCCGAAGTTTGGGAAATCGCGAAGCAACGTCCTTCGCAAAACGCCAATGGATTACCGCCTGGCGTCCATCCAGAAGTCCGCTGGCTGCAAGAGTGTAGATCCCTCTGCCAAGCGCCGCGATGCGTCGCGTGTTAGCTGCCCGCTGCCTTAGCCATTTCAAAAGCCTCCTATTGGACTTTTCGCCATGAACTCCGCTGCCGCCGCAAATAAAAATTGTATCAAGTGGCGGCGCCTCCTCGAGCTCAATCTGTGGCCTGATGCTAATCCCACATTCTGTGGGGTGTGGTTCTGCGCCGACACCAATTGTCATTACCTGATAACAACGGGATTTGTGCTCTTCCGGCTGATCAATCCGTCCAATTGTTGCGCGTGAAAGAACTTCCGCGGGACCCGTCAGATCCGCCGCGGCTATCTCTTCGGCAACAATCAGACCAACCGTCTTTGGATTCATGGCTGCAGTGAGCGTGTCAGCCAAGTTCGCGACTGCAGATTTATTCACAATATCCACTCGGCACGTTTTGATAAGGCCACTTTGGGCTGAGGACGCGGTCAGCCAGCCTCTTAACTGCAGCTTGTTCTTCAGCGAGCGTAACGGACCGCCGGTGGCGCACATTGATGCATCACTAGCGCAACGGGCAGACCTACGCAGAACAAATGAATGACGAATTGGGACCAGCCCATTGGATGTCTGAAGGAGATCGGCGTGTGCAGATAAAGACTGCGAACCCACGATAGCAATGGAGCTGTCGCATAATTGTTGACTGCAAACACCGCCGCTCCATAGAGCAACCCCACGATCACGACTCCCAAAATCTTTTGTGGCAACGGAAGCCGCCGGCTTAGCGCGTAGAAAATCGCGGCCACTGTCATCGCCATTGTAAAATGCATCAAGAGCCCGAGCGCTGCGGTTCCAAAGCCGCCGTCCAGGGCGCCCCGTCCCAGCAATCCGGTTGCGACGCCTTTCAGCAGTCGCGGCGGTGCAAAGCCGTAGTTAACGTACACTTCAATGCAGGCCGCTGTGATGTCGAGCACGCCAACCAGCGCGCCGGCGTATAAAATGGGTTTGAGAACTTTCATCACGTTAGCTTCCTTTTATTAATTGTATTAGTAGGGCGTTCGACTTTAGAAGTGGCAGTGATCAATTCAGTCACAAGACCCAGTTAACAAAGTCTTATAAGACCAGTTGTGTGAATGAGTTTGAGTGTGCGGAATCAGACGTCGGTGAGCATTTTTTGCGCAGATCGGCGCTACAGACTGGCTCGACTATCTTTTGAGTGTGGCAACGCACTAAATCGAGTGACGCACAACGGAAAGCCATAGCGCAAGCATCATCAAAACCGATGCAGCAATGGCGGAAATAGTCCGTACATGGTTCCACGCCGTCCAGACCCGGACGTAATCGGCCCAAAATTGTGCCGACTCCAGGCCCGATGGATCGAGATTTGCCAATGCATCATTGCGCGGAACATTGCAGATCATTGTCACCAGGAACGTTCCGACCAGATAAAGTATTCCACCAGCGAGGACCAACGCGGCGCCGGGTTTGCTCCACATCAAGACGGAACAGGTAACCAAAACAACGCACCCAACGGCTGTTCCGAAAAACACGCCTAGAAACAAGGGATTCAGTACAACCACATTAATCGATTTCATGGCGGCAATGCCCTGAGGCGGCGGGAGAGCGTTCAGCGCTTTCATTACAAAGGTTGAAAATGCGAAGAAGACACCGCCAATGATTCCGCAGCCGAGCGCGGACAACAAAGTCACGACAAAAACTAACTTGCCTGCCACCATCGCTGTTGCGCTATTTTGTTGGCGCTTTCAAGGCGGGTATCGCTGAGACGTCGATCTGGTAAATATCGCCCAGTCCATTGCCAGGTGTACGCAACTCTTTCAATACTTCGGCTGTTGTTCTCGGTTGTGGTTTGGCAGCCAGTGCCGGTAACCGGCAACTCATCCAGAGCAAATATTTGCCGTCTGGTGTGAGCTTGGGTGACAATTCGCGTGCCGTCGAATTCACTTCAGGTCCGAGATTGACCAGTTCGCTCCATTTTCCGTCAGCTTGTTTGTGTGAGGCGTAAAGATCGTAATCGCCCAAGGAATCGGGCCGCTTGGCCGCCGCGAGGAGCAGCAACTGCTCATCTTCGGTCACGAAAGCTTCGTACTCGCCTGCGGTCGTATTGACTGGCGAGCCGAGATTTTCAACCGCGTAGCTGCCATCCTTTTGAGGCACGGCACGATAGATGTCACCCAGACCCTTGGATTCCTTACGTTCTGAGCCGAAGTAGAGACTTCCGTTCTTGAGAGCGATGGGATAATACGAGTCGGCATCGCTGTTAACTGGGGCAGGCAAATGCCGCGGTGAGCTCCAGCCCGAGTCGCTCTTCTCCATCACCCAGATGTCATGATGCGACTGGCGTTCTCCTCCGGCTTCGATAGGACGATCCGAAATGAAGTAGAAGTGTTTTCCGTCTGCCGTGATATAGGGGTCGGCGTCCTGATATTGGCCCGAGAACGGCGCGACTTCCGGTGGCGACCAGGTGCCATCGTTGTACCGCGAAACGAAAATGGTCCAACGCGAGAAATTCGGGGCCATTTTTAAAAAGTAAACTTCCCGGCCGTCGGGAGTGAAGGTGGGATGAGATTCGTAATCGCCGGTTGAGATGACGCCAGGTGCAAACAACATTGCATGCGAAAGCGGGTTCTCCGAATCGTAGGGGGCGGGCCTCGCGAACAGCGACGCATTCACAACTGTCAGAATGATTGTGCAAGTACGTACGAGACGAAATCTGCAGATTGGCTGGTAAGTACTGATCATGTGTTTATCTGGGGCGAGAAATGATGTGACGCATAAATCCTATCTCGTCGTGGTTCGAGAAGGTTTGTAGTCTCGCTTATTTAACCAATAAACGAATGCGAGGCACTCGTCGCTCAGGCAAGCATCAGCATGTGGCAGGTTAGCTGGCTGGAACCAGTAGCTTCCAGGTTCCAACGGCTTGGCATCTTCTTGGCGCTCACCTTCAGCCCAATGTTTCATCGTACCTTGAAGTAACGAGAGATGATAGTCTGAGCTATGGGAGTGAAATGGGCTGACGCCTTTTTTGAACTTCACCAGCATAGCTGAGGGTCCTTTCATCGGATCGCCCCACAACACTGCAAACTGCGTGCCATCCGGATGTGCCGGATCCAGTGGTGCAAATTTAGTGTTCTCAACTGGTACGACGAGCATCTGCTTTGTGGAGTGAGCGAGGACTCCAGCGACAATCGAACCACCAACGCAGCACGCGATGGTGAAGATTAAACACTTACTCCAGCGCTGATTCAGTGTTGCGATAAGACGAATCTCCTGGTGAGCCGGCCGGTCCCTTTTGTCCGGTCGCGGACTTGATAAAGGCTGCGCGCAAGTGCGAGTCCTTGAGGCCAATCGCCAAGAGCGCTGTCGCTGTTGATGTGCCCAGCTTTGCCTATCATCACAAACTCGCTTTCCCACGCCTCCGCGAATAGTCTCGCGCGCGAAACGGTGACGAATGGATCGTCGGAACTCGCAACCACGATGCTTGGAAATGGAAAGCGCTGTAGCGGCATGGGTGCAAAGCCAGTTGGACCAAGAGGAAAACTTGGGGCCTCAGAATCGCTGGGCGCAACGAGTAGCGCTCCACGAACGCGACATCGCCATTGGCCGGCGGCCCAATGGGCAACGAGCGCACACCCGGCGCTGTGCGCAACGAGTACAGCGTCCGGCCCTCGCAGCTCAAGTGTTTCCTCGAGTTTCGCAACCCAGTCGGCGCAGCGCGGCGTGACCCGATCATCTTGGACAACGCGAATCATGTCCTTGTCTCGACCTTCCCACCTGCTTTGCCAATGTTCAGGATCGGAGTTGTGAAGCCCTGGCAGGATAAGCGCATACATGATTCAACTCATTCGCGGCAGGCGTATATGGGTGGGCTTAATCTGGAATCTCAGCCTCCACCAGTTTGGCCAGAAGTGTGAGCGATTCCTGCCAGCCAAGATAGCAGGCCTCAGCGGGAATAGCGCTGGGCACGTCTTCCTGCACCACATTCAGCTCAGTCCCGCAAGACACCTTTTTGAGGGTCACGGTTGTCTGCATTTCTCCGGGCAGGTTCGGGTCGTCAAACTCATCTGTATGGCAAATACGCTCATCTGGTTTCAGCTCGAGATACGTTCCACCGAACGAATGGCTCTTGCCTGTGGTGAAATTCGTGAAAGACATTTTGTACGTGCCGCCCACTTTTGCGTCTATCTCGTGGACCTTTCCGGTGAATCCATTTGGTGGAAGCCACTTGACCATCGCATCCGCATCGAGGAATGCGCGATAGATTTTCTCCGGCGCAGCGCGGAGCACTCGGTGAAGGCGGATGGTGTTGGTGTTCTCTGTTGTCATAATGGTGTTTGGTTTGGTTTTGTTACTGCGATGGTGTCACGTTAATCATCCAGCCGATGCCGAAACGGTCTTCAAGCATACCGAACTTTGGTGAAAAGAAGGTTTTTGTTAGCGGCACTTTAACCTGTCCTCCGTCAGCTAAAGCAGCGAAGAACCGATCGGCTTCCTTTTCAGTAATTACCGCGAGCGAAAGCGAAAAACCGTGAAAACCGGTTTTCTGAGGCGCGCAATCATCGGATGCCATCACCGTTGTCTGGCCGATGCGAAAGCATGCGTGCATAATTTTGTCCTCGGAGCCCGGTGGAACCGTTCCCGCAGCAGCGGGCTCAGGACTCTCATTGTAGCGCATCATCATTTCGACTTCTGCGCCAAGCGCTTTGCGATAAAATTCAACGGCTTCTTCGCAATTGCCATTGAAGAAGAGGTATGGCTGGATGAATCGGTTATCTGTCATCTTAGTCATGTTGGTTTAGTTGTTAGTTGTCTCGTTTACTTGTCACTAAATCGTGGCGGTTATTCACTTCCGCCTGGTGGTTTGGACCGGCTATACATCCGTCCGGCGACATGCTGATATTGAATCGAAATTTACTC
>JBKPMH010000104.1:0-4282 GCA_046732035.1 Verrucomicrobiota bacterium | reverse complement strand
CGGCAGCGAGCCGCTGATAAGCGCCGATGATCAGTTCGCAGTTCCCTCTCAAATCCCCCACAATCGGGTTAATTTGAGCGAGACCAATCTTCATACCGCGGTAGAGCAGATTATGCGCACAATTGCGGGCAGCAATTTTTTTTGCCGAAGCTATCCAGTTTCAGGCTTATCTACCATAGCTCACACGCCAGATTGTGCCGTTCCCATCCTCACTCAGGAGAAGGCTACCATCTTTTGCAATGGTAAGTCCCACCGGGCGACCCCATACTTTGCCCTCGGCAGTGACAAAACCGGTCACGAAGTCTTCATATTCGTTTCGTATTTTGCCGGTGGAACGGTCGAATGGCACACGCACGACCTTGTAACCGGTACGCTTCATCCGGTTCCATGAACCGTGAAACGCGGCGAACATGTCGCCTTTGTATTCGGATGGAAACTGGTCGCCGGTGTAGAAACACAAATTGAGCGACGCGGAGTGCGCCTGTACGAGCACATCCGGAACAATGACCTGATTCGCAAGCTCCGGATGTTTTCCTTTGTGACGCGGATCAGGATGATTGCCAATGTAGAACCACGGCCAACCATAAAAGCCTCCAGGTTTTACGCTGCTGACGTAGTCGGGAGGCAAGTCCTCGCCGATTTCGTCCCGCTCGTTTGTGCTCATCCAAAGCTCGTTCGTACCAGGACGAAAGGCGATTCCGACTGCGTTCCGAATTCCCCAGGCATACACTTTTTGGCCGGTGCCGTCGGGATTAAACTCGAAGATGCGAGCACGGTTCTGCTCCGCGTCGCTATCGGACACATTCGAGCGTGAACCGATGGATACGTACATTTTTTTTCCGTCTGGCGAGAAAACGATGTGGCGTGTCCAGTGTCCGCCGCCTCGCAACAACCCACCCGGCGAAAGATGAGCAGCCACTTTTTGCGCGGGGCCACGGGCTTTAAGGTCACCATTACGATAGGGAAACCGCACCACACCATCTGTATTTGCCACGTACAGAAATTGGGGCTCATCTCCAGGCGGATAGAAAGCGATCCCAAACGGTTTGTTTAAACCGCTCTCGGCAAAAGTTTGGGCGGGGCCTGTTTTACCGCCGCCTTTGGAATCGCGCAAAACCTCGATCCGATTTGCCCGACTTTCGACAACGAAGATGTCACCGTTCGGCGCCGTGAGCAGAAAGCGAGGATCGCGGAAGCCGCTGGCATGCAACTCGATCTTAAAACCAGCTGGAACCTGAGGCTGAGCGCCTGCGGGACGATCGACAACACGCGGCCCTCGAATTGCCAGAACGTTTGAACTCGGCGAGGGCAAATCCTGGACGGTGATTTTGCGTCGCACGCCGGGCGCGTCGCTTGTCCAATCACCCATAGCCGCCTTTCCGGTCAGGAGAGTGCCAGTCTCGGCTGCGGTCGCCTTCGACCCCGCACCGGCACAAAGCAGTAAAATGCAGATCGAACAAGAGAGGCAAGCGAATGGTCGATCCCACATTACTTTGTGAAATCGCTTCGGAGCCGGCGATTGCGTGGATTGAGTCGAAGTGAGGTCCGAGCCTCGTTAGGAGCGGCGGAACTTTTGAGAGCCTGACCGTGCTCTACCGTGCGAATATTTTAGGCGGCTCTTTTTCGGCTAACGCTTTGCCTTTTTTCCGCTCGTTAATCACAAACGTATTATTTTCGCCATGCGTTGACCAAGGGCCGTGCGGCACTTCACTGAAATCCACAAACTTCCAATCAGTCACATCTGTTGGTTGTAACCCGAGGTAATCTCGCACGGCAGGGGAAACGTCGAGACCTGCTCCCTTATTCAAGTTTGGTTTCGGTCGTTCATTGCCGAATACGTATTGCCAGTGATCTGTGCGGAAGGGACCTGCATCTTCCCATTGCGCATAAGCGGTGCGGTTTCCCTTGCGGATGGCGATCCACCGATCTTTGCAAGTGGAAACAGCAGGGCCTTGGTACGCTTCTTGAAACCAGGGCACAACTTGCGGTGCTTCGGGTCGATGACCCGTTCGCGCCTTGTCATTGTAAGGAAGAGCGCAGTAGAACGGATTCTGTTTCGGAGTGAATTTTACCGGCATGTAATTACTCCGACGCGCGGGATTCGGATCGTCAAAACCGCCGTAGTTTTTGGTCCATTGCTTGTCCCAGGAGCTGTTGCGATTCGGCACCAGATTATTGCCGCTCGCTTCCTCACCAATCCAAAAAACCGTTGTAACAATATTGCTTTTCCACGGATAACCACGTGGAGCTTGTGCGCGCGTTTTGAACAATTGCCCCGGTATAAACGAGAGCGAAGTCGTGCTGCTTGAATGATCGTCTTCCGATTTGTCGGATTTTTTGCTGAATTTTGTTTTGGCCGGCTCGGTTTTTTCGCCGGTGCCATGGGCGAAGAGAGATGAAATCGACGAAAGGATTACTGCAATCGTGTGAGTAAGTTTCCCTGGTTTCATTAGCGTGTGTTGTTAGGCAGCCCGAAAAGTAAGAACTGCATCTTTATTTATTTTCGTTCACGAGCACGCGGATGCGCGTCAGTCGGTGCGAATTAGATGCGCCGTAAAATGCTCGTGGAATGTCGATGGGGATTCACATTAGTCAATAAATTTTCCGGGGTTTAAAATGTCCTTTGGATCGAGCGCGTTTTTGAGCCGGCGATGTAACTCGCGTGCAACGTCGCTCGTTGCCTCCGGCCACCATCGTTTTTTAGCCAACCCGATCCCGTGTTCGCCAGTAATCACGCCGCCCCAGGCCAGCACCTGAGCGAAAAGATCGTCGAGTGCTTGCTCGACTTTTCTGCGCACCGTGGCGTCGCGTTTGTAACGATCGGCCATGATGTTGACGTGGATGTTGCCGTCCCCAGCATGGCCAAAGCACGCGATTGGGAATCCATATTTAGCCTGCAATGTTTCCGTGAATTCCATCAGATCGACCAGATGGCTGCGCGGCACGACTACGTCCTCGTTTAGCTTTGTCAGTCCAGTCGCGCGCAGGGAATTGCTGAATTGCCGGCGCAGCGCCCACAGCTTCTCACAATCGAGGTCACCGATCGCTGTTTCCAACGCGTTTGGTTTTCTTTTCCACAGTAACTTACCAATCGCTTCCGATTCGGCGCGGACGCTTTGTTCTTGTCCATCGAGATCGACGAGC
This sequence comes from Verrucomicrobiota bacterium, assembly GCA_046732035.1. Taxonomy (GTDB): domain Bacteria; phylum Verrucomicrobiota; class Verrucomicrobiia; order Chthoniobacterales; family UBA10450; genus Udaeobacter. Next base: position 1,138 of record JBKPMH010000104.1, on the reverse strand, counting down.
AAATGCGCGTTGCCTTCCGGTACAAGCATTTTACCCAGATCGCGTCGGGCGGCTTCCAACGTAAAGTGATCCGCGATTTCCAGAGAACAAGGCAAGAACCCCGCCGCAAAAATTGCCTGCACTGCCTCGGCAGCTTCCGCAGCGGTTGCAAACGCCGCAGACAACGTGGCGCGCGCCGGTGGAAGCGGCAGCAACCGCAACGTCACCTCGGTCACGACGCCCAACATTCCCTCTGAGCCAACGAACAGCCCAATTAGATCGAATCCGGTCTTGTTCTTGTGCACGCGACCGCCTGTTCTTAGCACTTCGCCATTGGCCAGCACCACTTCAAGGCCGATTACGTAATTTCGCGTCACGCCGTACTTCAAACAACGCGGCCCGCCGGCGTTAGTGGCGACGTTTCCTCCAATTGTACAATCCTTCATGCTCGCTGGGTCCGGCGGATAAAATAGTTTTTGCGAGCGCGCGGCGGCCTTCAATTCGGCAGTGAACACTCCCGGTTCGACAACTGCAACGGCATCAGAGAAGCTGATTTCCTTGATCCGATTCATCCGCGCCAGGGACAGAGCAATTCCGCCGCGCGCGGGCACGCATCCCCCGACATACCCGAACCCACCTCCACGTGCCGTGACCGGAATATTTTCGCCTGACGCGAAGTGAACGAGTTTGCTGACCTCATTTGTCGACCTCGCGAAAACGACGACGTCTGGTTCGTGAGCTGCAAACCATTTGTCACCACTGTGAGCTGCGACCGTTTCACGATCATCTGCGACAGTTTCCCTGCCTAAAAGTTCCCGAAGCTTCGAAGCGAGTTGCATGTATCAACCTCCTGTACGCCAGGTGCAGGGCAAGCGGGCCGTTTGCAAGTTGGATCGGACTCGCCGCGGCGAGACGATGGGAGAACTATCGCCGAAGGCGCACATACTAAACGGCAGAGGCGCGGTCTTCACCAACACATTGAGCCGTCTTCGCCAAGGCTTCGGCGGGCCGAGGGACAATCCATTCAGCCTCAGATCACAATTCGATAGTGTCGAGCGGGCTCCATCCGAGTAAGCAGTTTTTCAACTTCTGGAAAAATCACCGGCTTTGTCTCATCGGACCCGGCGAATTCCTTGACCGCATCCATTGAATCAAATCG
>JBKPMH010000103.1:0-15336 GCA_046732035.1 Verrucomicrobiota bacterium | reverse complement strand
CCGCCTCGGGCGGCAAGTTAGCCAACGACGCATCTCCCAGACCGGCGGGAAGCAGGTATGCAGCGAGGGTGATGCCCGCGAAAACGTCGCTGCGCAACCAGGTCCGGTTATAGGTGCGCACCCACCTAAAAGCCGGAATTAGCCGGATTAGGGACCCTCCATTCATCGCGTCAATCTCCGCCAGTCTTGAACAGCAGCCCTAACGAGTGCGATCTTTTCGATGGCGCACCTTGTAATCTTTGGCCCACGTGCGAGCTGCCTCCAGGGGATCACCATGCTCCTGGCGCTCGACCCAAGCCTTGAGTCCCTCCTCATCGATTGGTAGATCGAGAACTCGAGGCCGGCCGAACAACTTGCCAAATACTTCAATGATCTTTGTCGTGGTGGGGAAAACAATCTCGTCCATCGCTTCGGGTTTTCGCTGGCACGCATAAGCATTGAAGTCGACCCAGCATCCGTCTGGACGAAGAACAAACATACGGGTTTTCGGCATTGTGTCGGTGGGAGAGACGCCGTTTTGGATAACCAGATACGGTCCGCGCTCGCCACCGGAACCAAGATTCAAAATCTGCGATTCCCGATAATTATTAGTGATCGTTCGCATTAATTGTGCTTTGTCACGAGATCATTTTGGTGCGCCAGTTCCTTCGAAATCGCCCCCGAGAGCCAAATACAAATTCACACGTTCGCGAAGACGCGATGCGCGGATTTGTGTCAGTTGAACTTTTGAAGCGAGATTTTCTCCAGTGAGACGTAATACTGTAAACATATCGATCTGCCCTTGTTCAAACTGTTCCCGGCTGAATTTGATGGACTCGGCGCTGCTCGAGACTGCATCGCCCAACGCGCCTTCGCGTTTGCGCAAATAATAATCATTGGCGAGAGCGTCTTCCACTTCCTGGAACGCCCGCAGTGCTGAACCTACGTAGCTTGCGGCGGCCGCTTTTTGCTCAGCGGTACGAAGATCTTGCGCTGCTTTAAGTTCACCACCGAAGAAAATCGGCTGAGTCACGCCAGCAGCAAAACTCCAGACGAGGGCGTTGAGCGTGCCCACGGAGTCAAGAGCCGCAGTTCCGAGCCCACCGGCCGCGCTGATTGCAAAACGAGGGAGGCGCGCCGTTCGGGCTTCGTTCACGCGATGAAATGCGGCTGCGAAACGCCGTTCGCTGGCAACGAGATCCGGACGGCGTTCAAGAAGTTGCGCGGGCAACCCCGCAGGCACGGCTTTTGGCTGACCCGCAAACGACCGCCGCACGTCAAATCTGCCAGCGGGGTAACGGCTGGTAACGACCTCAATCGCTCGGATCGTCTGCGCCCGCGCCTGCTGCGCGACGTACAATGCATCCTCCGCGCTTGCAGTGCGCGATTTGATTTGCGACACGTCAAAGTCGCTGGCGAAGCCCTGCTGCTTGCGCACGTCTGTGAGCTTTGAATACTCCTGATACAGATTGAGAGTTTCCTGTGCATTGGCCTCCTGTTGCGCGGCCTCGATGGTAAAAAAGTACGCCCGCGCCACCGCAGCCGCGAGGGATTGTCGTGCAAACTCGTAGTCCGCTTCCAGCGCAGCGCTTTCAGCCTTTGCTGCCGCTTTTTTCGAGCGGATCCGACCCCAAACGTCCGCTTCCCATGCTGCGCCTACAGCGATCCCATAGACCCACCGTTGAGAGGTTTCATCCGTGCTCGTGTCAAGCCCGGCACCTCCAACGTTCTCAGTTCCAGTGCCGCCGAAATCGGGTGGATTGATACCGCGACCGAGATCGCCGCTAAGACGCTGGCCCTGGCGCTCGCCCAAGCCCTTCATTGCAATTCGCGGATAAAGCGATGATGCAGCGATCCGCACCGCAGCGCGCGACGCTTCCACACGCGCGGCTGCCGCCTTCAAATCGGGATTCCGTTCGACGGCATCCGCAACAAGCGCTGTTAGCTCCGGGTCGTGAAACGTGCGAATCCAGTTTGGGACAACAGAACCGCCGCGATGCGGGCCGGCCCATGAGCCTGGAATTTTGGAGCGAGCCGACCCGGGCATGATGTCCGCACCAAATGGCGGATGCTTAAGCGCGCAGCCAACAAGTGCGAGGCACGCAGCAGTGCCCAGAACAACTCGGATATTCATCTGCGCAAACTCTAGTGAAGCTTCCAAACAAACCAGTCCAGCTTCGCCGAGACCCGGAGAAAGACTTTCCGGACAATGTGAATCATCTTGCCATGCTCTGTATAAATGGCGCCTCCCCCCCGCGCACCTGCTGCAAGAAAAAGCTGGCGATCTTTAGGCGCAAGGACGAGCCGAACCGCGATGCGCTGTTCCGGTGCTACTACCGGAAGCGTGTTCTGTAAGTTCCCACTGATTGGCATTTGCCCTTGAGCCGTGGCCCAAAGAATCGAGTCCACCACGCATTTAATGATCCGGCCTGGGTACTGCATCATGTAAATTTCGGCCTCATCTCCAGCGTCGACATAACGCAACTCGTTTTGCCGGAAGAATGCGAGTAACCAGGGATCATCTTCCTCGATAAAGCTCATCACCGGCATGGTAGCAAATTGCGTTGCACGCACGCCTGGCCGCAACGCGAGATTCGCGACGCGACCGTTGGCCGGCGCCAGGTACGTAGTGCCTTCAAGATCAAACTTCGCGTTGATCAAGTCCGCTTCCGATTTGCTGATTTGCGCTCTGGCTTGGGATTCGGTCGCGTCAGCAGCGAGGAATTCACTTTGCAGATTACCCAGATCGCTTTGCGCCTGTTCAAGGTCAGCCCGTTTACCAGCTCCGGTCGTGGCCAGTGCTGTGAATTGTTCGACACGTTTTTTTGCCAGGTCGATCCGCGGCGTCAGCGACGCCTTTTTATTCGTCGCATTGTTCAGTTGATCCTTCGCTCCGCGGAGCGTTGCATCCGCCGCTCTCTCGGCTGCCTCGAAAGGTACCGGGTCAATCTTGAAAAGCACGTCGCCTTTCTTGATGGGCCTGTTCGGTTCGATAGGTACCTCAGTGACCTGACCGGTAACCCGCGGCACTATCGGGATTACATAATTTTGTGCCCGCACGTCGGACGACGACGGCGCACAGATGTTCATGAATAAAATCAGTATCGTTAGCGCGATGATCGGGATGGTGACAACGATTACCTGGCTGGTGATGTTCCAAGGCAGCAGCTTGAACTTAAAAAAGATCAGCCAAACGATGACCGAGTAGATGATAAGCAGGATCAGTTCCATCGCGCCTTAACTCCGCGCCGATCTGGTTTTTGCTTCGAGTTCTGCAAGGCGGGCTCGCAGCTTTTCGATTTCTTTTTGCTCTTCGGTCATCTCCCCGCCATGGCCGTGCGGTTCACCAACGTCCGTGCCATAAGCCATCTTGTGCAGGACCGGCTTGGTATAAGCCCAGAGCCATGCAATCGGCCAGAGCAATCCGCCAAAGCAAAGCGACAGGAGACAGAGGCACTGAATCGCCTTCGTCTGCGGGTGCCTTTTTTTCTCTGCAATTTTCTCCGGCAGAATGTGGACCAGCCAAAAAGCGGCAACCCCAATAATCGGGGCAACAATCAATACCACCCACGAAATGCCATTCGCGATTGAGTCCAGCGTTTCACCATGAAAAAGCGAGGCGTGGGCGCGAGATGGCGATCCGAGCATCGCGAACAATGAAAGCCACAGGAAGCGCCTGAGACGAGGTGGCTGTAACCTGTGGGACAGTCGGATCCCTCCGTATTGTGTTTTACCCTCCATCAAGTGCTTTTCACCACTGTATAAATTCCCCGAATTGTTTTGTCGAGACCCGCGAATTGTAGCAACACCCTTGATCGTTTCCTGACTTTTGAAGGAGAGAGTTTGGCTTAAAACATCTCGGCCGGGTATTGGACTTTAGACCTATACTGGCTTTTGCAGCTTGTTCCGATTGAACAACGACGATTTCCACGCTTTTCTGTCAAAATTCAAACAGGACTCGCTAATGAAAACAATTGTACTCGTCGCTTCGATTTCAGCCGCACTGGCTGCAGTTTCCGATGCTGAAACGGCTGCAGAAAACTCACCTGAGAAAAATGCGATAATGGCTGTTGACCGCGCTTTCGAGGCGGCCTACGCAAAGGCCGACGCAAAAGCAATCGCAGACTTTTTCACCGAGGACGCGCATTACACTTCCGATGACGGCCGCACCTTCGATGGACGAAGCGCAATAGAGAATAATATCCGTGCGGCCTTCTCCAAGGACAACGGCGCGAAGCTGGCCATTGTGGCGGATTCGGTTCGTCTCCTGGCGCATGACGTTATTTTGGAAAGAGGTTCGACTACGGTCACAACCAAAAATGGTGAAACCAACGGGGCACTTTATACCGCCGTTTACGTCAGCAAGGATGGCAAATGGAAAATCAGCCAACTGGTGGAAACTCCACAACCCAATTTAACGGCGCACGACCAATTGTCGGAGTTGGGATGGCTGGTTGGCGATTGGGAGGACGCAGATAAGGTGGACAATCTGACTGTGCGCAGTCAATACAGTTGGGCGCGAGGTGGCAATTTCCTCACTCGCAACGTGACAGTGAAACGCGCGGCAGAGACCATCTTGGAAGGATGGCAAATCATTGGTTGGGACCCCATCGACGGCTGCGTTCGTTCCTGGACATTTGATGACGAGGGCGGGTTCGCCGAGGGGCGCTGGACGCGCGAGAGCGATCGCTGGCTTCAGCGGGAAACCGGTGTTACTCCGGACGGGAACCGCACCTCCGCGGATATTACTTTTTCCAAGGTCAGCAACGACCGCTTCACATGGGAATCGAACAACCGTACGCTCGACGGTGTACCGCAACCGGCCATTAGCCGAATTGAGATTAATCGAGTGAAAGGACGTTGACGCCATGCGATCACGACTTCTTCCTGTTCTCAGCGCGGCAATCATCGCACTCTTCATTCTCGATTGTCTGTCTTTGTTTGCGCGTGGACGTGGCGGCGGCGGACGGGGAGGCGGCGCGGGCTCAAGAGGTGGCGGAAGCTTTTCTCGCGGTGGAGGTAGTTTTTCGCGAGGAGGTAGCAGTTTCTCGGCAGGTGAAAGAAGCTTTTCCCGAGCTGGCGACAGTTTTTCCGGCAGTAGCAATTTTATTGATAGCGGGAGTGTTTCTCGCAGCGTTGGCGGGAGTTCCTCTAGAGACGGAAACAGTTTTTCACGTGGCGGAGGTGGGAGTTTTTCCAGCAGCAACAAGAGTTTTTCCAGTGGAAGCAGCGGCAGTTCCTCTCGATACTACAGTGTTGCGGACGATTCTCCGTTGTTCTCCGATCTCGGAGCATCACTACTAAGTGGTGGTCGAGTGCCATCGAGCTCGGCCCGAGGTCAATCCGGCAACGGTCATCCATCGACGAGAGGAAGCGCCGCGCAATTACCCTCTGGCAATCGGACGAGTCGCGACATCTCAAACAAACCTTCTCGAATTGCTGGCCGCGACGAAGCCGGCATAGGCACACGTCCAGGTGATATGTCATCCAAACGCCCTCGTAGAAGCGACGCGGGCAATTTTCTCGGTGTCGCGAGCGGGATCGGGGCCGGCGTTGCACTAGGTGGGGCAATCGCAAATCATGGTAGTCAACTGCCCGCGAATCGTTTTGGCGACGGTCAACGAACCGCTGCTCCTCCACAGCAACGCCCAAATTGGAGTACGCGTTCGCTAAATCGCGACTACAAATGGCGCGAGCGCGTTTTCAAAAGGAACGATGCTTGGAACGAGCGAGCCAGCCGGCGCCAGGTCGGAAGGGAAAATTTCCAAAAGAATAGGGACGAACGCTGGGACAACCTTCAGAGCAAACGCGAAGATCGCCAGAACTTCCGCGATCAAAGCCGTGAAGATTGGCAGCAATATCGAAAAGATCTCTGGGACTATCGCGCTGACCGAGCTGAGGAAATTTGGGACAACGCGCGAGATTTTTACGATGACGTCTTCGACGACGCTTGGTGGGGCAATTGGGGTTGGGGAACTTGGTGGCCCGGCTACTATCCTTCTGACCCGTGGTGGTGGTGGAGCAGCGCGACATGGGATTCAGTAGCCAACTTTGTTTCTTTGCCGGCAGATCCAATGTACGTCGATTATGAGGCGAACGTACTCTATGAGGGAGACACTGTTTACGTCGATGACCAGTCCTTCCCTGCCGACGAATATGACGAACCGATATTGGAAGCCGCAGCGAAGGTTAAACAACCGCCGCCGCCGCTCCCGCCTTCCGATCCAAATCAACCGAGCGAATGGATGCCGCTGGGTGTCTTTGCCCTCGCACAGGAGGACCGAGGCGATCCGGTCATGTTCTTTCAGCTCTCAATCAATCAGCAAGGCATTATCAGCGGAGCGTTCCAAAGCGCGATAACCAACGACAATCGCCCCATTGCCGGACAAGTTGAAAAGGCTAGCCAACGCGCGGTATGGCGTATCGGCGATAAGGTCGAAACCATTTTTGAGACGACGCTGGGTAATCTCACTCAGGACGTGTCCCCTGTTGCGATACACTTTGGGAACTCGGGTACTCAAACATGGTTGCTGGTGCGCATGCCAGAACCAGCGCCCGCCGGGCAGCCACAGAAACTTCCTGAAGCGCCAAAGCATCCGCCACCGCTTAAATCGCCGAAGACCTAACCATCCGATTACCGAGGACGTGCCGTGGCAAGGTAACGTAATCTTTCAGCCCTTTATCGCCGGAACCTAAATTTGCGCATAACGAACGCATCCTTCAAATATTGGACTTTAGAGGTATTGCAGAAGACAGCGATTAGGCCAAAAAAGCTCCCTGCCGAGCTGGCGAAATGGGTTGTGACATTATCAGCGGAGGCAGCCCCCGAATAATGCAAGCGGCGAACGAGGGAGCGCTTTCAGTCGACCCGAAAGCTTTGCATCGGTCAGTCGGCATCCGTGTCGATCCTCCGTTCGAACAAAAGCTGAATCCTTTTGTCGGTCTCGCTTATGAGCACCGCACTTTTTCTCAAGACTACATCATTTTATGATCGCCTCAGATGCGTTTGTGGTTGTGCCCGGCGGCATCGGCACGCTTCTCGAGTTGTCGCTCGCGTGGCAACTATTTCAGGTCAGAAAACTTTATCACCGCTCATCCTCGTTGGAAAAATGTGGACTGAGCTCGTTGAGTGGGGTCGGCGCACCATGCTCATCAAAGGTAGCGAACTCGCTAGCGATCTCGATTTCACGATCGCACACTGCGTCAATAACGAGGAAACGATCGCGTTGATTCGATAAAATCGCGCAGCATCGCTCGCAAGCGAAGTAGATGTATCTATTTGTCAGGCACTTCATGTCACGGAAAGTCTCATTGGCCTGGCGCTTCATAGCGGAGCGACAAGAATAATAACGAACTGTGACCTGCACAAAAAGACGACTTAGCACCGATCGAATGAGCTCGGACTCAGCTGCATCCGGGATTTTTTTGTACTTCTAGCTACTTTGATTTTGTTTGCGGCGACGGGTATAACGTGACCAACCAAACAGCGTGACCACGACAAGGGAAACCAGGAACACCACGTGATACCAAGGGGGAAATTGTTCCCACAACGTGATCACAGGGAGGAACATGACAAGCAGCACGCCACAAAGGGCTTTGATCGCGAGCACGCTTCGGTTCGTGATCAAAGCAGCGACGAAGCCTGCGCAGAACGAGGAGATTGCCCCAATTAAGAGGCGTACGATCAGCATTTCCGGCGTGAATGTCTTCGCAAGTTCGGCGTTGGGATAGCCCGGCCAAGTCGTGCGAAGGACGCCAGTACCCAGATTGGCGATGAGAAACCAGACAATCAATCCACCAACAATTCCGGCTGTTGTTCTCAGAATGTTTGTCCTTGGATTGGTTGGCATTTTCGCGCTGATTGTCACCTATCAAGGTAGCGCTACATTCAATTGAACAGCGAGGCCAGATTGCCTCGTGTTCCCGACACGGACATTAAACCGACTGGCACCGCATTGCTAGCAGATCGACGCCACTGTTTTTTGCGCAGGCGTTTGTTTCATGGGCACCTGAGGGATTCGATATAAAGCGCTTTGCGATTTGAAGCGCAATTTGCGCCGTATGTAGCCAAACCTCAGTTCCGTAGGTTTTCGAACCTACTTGCTCAGCAATTTTTCTTTCGCTGCGGCGAGCTCCGTGAGTTTGTCTTTCCCAACTTCAGGATATTCCAAATCCAGATCCGAAAGAGTATCGATTACTGCCGAAGCGACGACAACGCGAGTAAACCATTTGTTATTGGCGGGGACAACATACCAGGGTGCGTCTTTGGTCGCCGTGCCTTGAATCATTTGTTCGTACGCCTCCATGTAATCGTCCCAGAAATCTCGCTCCGCAGCGTCATTCGATGAGAACTTCCAATTCTTTTGCGGATCATCGATTCGATCCAGGAATCGTCGCTTCTGTTCTTTTTTTGAAACGTGAAGAAAGAATTTCCGCACAACCACGCCGTTCCTTGCCAGATATCTTTCGAAATTGCGGATGTCTTCGAAACGGTCTTCCCAAATTCCCTTGCCGACTAGTTTTGGCGGCAGTTTCTGTTTCGCTAAAAAGTTCGGATGCACCCGAACAACCAGAACCTCTTCGTAGTAACTGCGATTAAAAATCCCAATGTGTCCGCGATTCGGCAGACATTTCATGCAACGCCAGAGATAATCGTGGTCCAGGTCTTCGCTCGATGGAGATTTGAACGAATAGACTTCACAACCTTGCGGATTAACTCCTGACATGACGTGTTTGATCGCGCCATCCTTGCCGGCCGCATCCATCGCCTGGAAGATCAGCAGCACGGCCCATTTGTCCTGAGCGTAAAGCTTGTCCTGCAACTCCGCTAAAGCGAGAACGCCTGTTGCCAGCGCTTCCTTCGCTACGGATTTGTGTTCCTCCTTGGTGAATTCCAACGTATCCTCTGAATCCACGTCTTTTAGCCGAAAGTCTTTGCCTTTACTTACCCGGAACGGCTTGGCGAATCCACGCGCTCTCTTGATAATTTCTTTTGTTTTCATAACTCTGAGTGAAAAAGTTTGACCAACTCTTGCGACTTCGAATATACGACCTTGGTCCAATAGAAGCCGCTCGATAGATTTTTTATCGTGCGGTCAAACCAAATAAAAGAAAGAATCCATGAAAAACTTACAGAAAATTGCAGTTGTAGTATTAGCCATGAGCGTGATGACAGGATTCACGCATGGGGCGACTCATCATCACTCCAAGCCAGACGCAACCTTGCGGCTGAGTACCGGTGGCTTCGCCCTTGGAATTGGCGTCAACTGGGGGTCAGGCACGCTCTCCTACAAGGGCAAGGATTATCCGGTTAAGGTCAAAGGACTGTCGGTAGGCCGGGTCGGGGCGACCAGCTCTTCCATTTATGGCGAGGTTTTCAACCTGAAGCATCTTCAAGATTTCAACGGCCATTATGACGTGGGTGGCGCCGGAACCCGAGGCGTGACTCTTGGCGCTGGAAAAACTGGCACCATCATGTCAAACCAAGCCGGTGTGATAGTTCGGGTTTCCTCGACGCAAAACGGCCTCGCTGTTAATGCCACCGGCGGCGGCGTTGACTTGCAACTCAAATAACGGCGCTTGCCTGACAAATCACTGAGCGCGCGCCGTCATTTGACGGCGCGCGCTCATTTGCTCGAATGGACGAGCTTTCATCACCCGCTGCTGTAATTGAGATCAATAGCACGGTGCCACGGATGATGAGCTGGCGATTATTTCTGCGCGAGACGCTTTTTTTCCTTTTTGTTGTGCTTCTCTCTGTTTCCCTTCTCGACGCTCAGTCCACGAGGCCAGGACCTCAGCCGCCTCCCCCAAGAGCGATTTACACGCCTAAGCCTGTGTATCGTGCCGAGTGGGCAAAACAAAGACTCACTGGCAAAGGCGTTGTTTTGGTGACGATTGACAAACAGACAGGCAATGTCACAGGGGCAAAAATGCTAACGAGCACGGGAAATCCACAACTCGATGGTGCTGCGCTGCAAGCGTATTCACAATGGCGCTTTGACCCAAGAACGGTTGTGGTGCCGCAGCTCAAGCTTCCAATCGAGTTTGCGAATCGGCCGCCGCCTCAACCAGCAAAACGTACCGCACCTCAACCATGGATTCTATTGATCGTTTTGGCTGTTGCCGGAGCCGCGGTCGCGGTGCTCAGGAGAAGGCGCGCATAAGGTAAACACCATTTTTGATTGCCATATCGTGAAGCGGAACACGACGCATGCGCTTTCCTAGTTTTGTGACCTTATGTTTGCTCACAACATCTTCCTTGTTCGCAAAGGGCACGGAGTCTTCACACAAACGTGCGTTGCCTCCTTTGAAAATGTCAGCCGCAGATCTAGATACGACTTTACACAAGACTCATGCGTTTATTGCCTCAGCGAATGGTTTCGCAGCTAATGACGGATCTGCCAGGGAAAGTGTAAAGCTTGGAGTCCGCGGTCACGAAATTGAGATTCCCCATTTTTCGCTTGCGAGCAGCCTCGCTTTCCCGAAGGAGCTCTTCAAATTTTCATACATCTATAATCGACCCGCCAAACCGATTTCATCCGTGATAATCGATTTGGGCGATAACTCCCGGCAGGTATTGGTGACCGGCGAAAGTGAAGATCAGGTTAAAGCAATATCCGACCTGATTGAGAAAGATCTTCGCCGCTTTTCAACGCCGATCGGTGGCGCATCATTTCGAGGTGCGGCTGGAATTTGCCTAGCCGTACTATTTCTTGCATTCCTTGGTCTAGGCGGCGCCTGCTGGTGGCGTACTCGAACCTACGGAGCTTTGGGGATGTTGATTTGTTCGGCCATTGGCCTGCTACTCGTGCTTGCCTTACCGTGGCCCAGGTACCTTCCGGGATTCGTGCTTTACCAAAGTTATTCTCCTTTTCTTTTGATTAGATATGCGCCTGAGATTTTTTCTTTGATGCTCGGCGCGGCTCTGCTCGGAATTCCGCTGTCGTATTTTGTTCTGCGAGGCAAAGCGAAATCAATCTACCGAGTTTGATATGGTAGTTGCGTCTTGGGCGTGGCGGCACGCGAGCATTTTGTAACACCGCTGGGCGCGCACCTGCCATGGCTACTTCCGAAGGTAATCAGCTATTGAAGCAGTTACGTCTTCGCAATTAAATGCGGGCCTGAACGTGACGAATCGGATGACATCGAAGGCGGGAGAGGAACCACTCAGCGTGAGCTACTGGAAGCATTGGCTGCCGGGACTGCAGATCCTTACAAATTACAAATTCGCCTGGTTTGGCCACGATCTGATGGCTGGGCTGGTGCTGACTACGATGCTGGTGCCAGTAGGTATTGCCTATGCACTGGCTTCCGGACTTCCCGGAATCTATGGGCTGTATGCGACCATTGTCCCCTTACTCGCGTACGCGGCCTTTGGTCCCAGCCGTATTCTTGTGCTCGGGCCGGATTCGTCACTGGCGCCGGTGATCCTTGCGGTCGTGCTTCCACTCTCGGCTGGCGATGCCATGCGTGCTGTTTCACTGGCAAGCATGATGGCGGTTGTGTCTGGTCTTGTCTGCATGTTGATAGGTCTGTTGCGCTTGGGATTCGTCACGGAGCTTCTCTCCAAACCGATCCGCTACGGATATATGAATGGCATCGCGCTGACAGTGCTGATTAGTCAGCTCCCGAAGCTTTTCGGGTTTTCAATTAAAGACGCTGGCCCGTTGCGCGACCTGGCGCGCATTACCGAAGGCATTCTTGGCGGACAGGTGAACTGGGTGTCATTCGCCGTCGGCATCAGCACACTTGCTGTGATTCTTCTGCTCAAGCCCTACAAGCGCATTCCCGGCCTTCTACTCGCGGTGGTCGCCGCAACTATCGTCGTTGGTGCGCTGGATCTTGGCGTTACTGCTGGCGTAAAGGTTCTCGGTCCTCTTCCGCAAGGACTGCCATCGTTTGCCTTGCCAATGATCGATTACTCTCATCTTACAGACGTCATTATCGGTGGCTGCGCTGTGGCCATGGTGGCGTTTGCGGACACAAGCGTTTTGTCGCGGACATATGCCGCCAAGACGCGCAGCCAAGTCGATCCAAATCAGGAAATGATTGGGCTGGGGGCTGCCAATTTCGCTGCAGGGTTGTTCCAGGGATTCCCGATCAGCAGCAGCTCGTCACGCACACCGGTCGCAGAAGCAGCCGGCTCAAAGACACAACTCACTGGAGTAATCGGCGCCGTCGTCGTCGCGCTTCTTCTGGTCTGCGCACCCAATTTGTTGAAGGACCTGCCGAGCAGTGCGCTTGCCGCAGTCGTGATCGCCGCAGCCATCGGCTTGTTCGAATTCACAGACCTGCGTCGCATCTTTCGAATTCAGCGATGGGAATTTTGGCTATCGATTGTCTGCTTTCTCGGCGTTGCAATTTTCGGCGTGATTCCCGGGATCGGCATCGCAGTCGCCATCGCGGTCATCGAGTTTCTTTGGGACGGCTGGCGGCCACACTACGCTGTGCTTGCTCGAGTCGATGGGGTTCGGGGCTTTCATGACATTCAGCGTTATCCCGATGCTCGCCGCGTTCCGGGTCTCGTGCTGTTTCGCTGGGACGCCCCCCTATTCTTCGCAAATGCAGAGCTCTTCCATCAGCGCGTCCTGCAGGCCATTGCGGAATCGCCAACTCAGGTGCGGCGAATCATCGTCACGGCTGAGCCCGTCACGAGCATCGATGTGAGTTCGGCTGACATGCTTGCCGAGCTCGAGCACAGTTTAACCGAATCCGACATCGAGCTGCGGTTCGCGGAAATGAAAGATCCAGTCAAAGACAAATTGAAACGCTTCGAATTATTCGATCGCTTCGGCGCTGCAAACTTCTACCCGACCATCGGAAGCGCTGTGGACGCGTACCTCAAAGAGCACGCAGTCGACTGGAGGCCTTGACACGCGTGTGAGGCTAACGTGCGTTCATCGAAGAATGTCATCGAAGCGGACGAGTCCAGCAGCGGCTTCAACCCACGTCTCGCCTGAATGAATTCGTTAGGCGAAATCAATTGAACTGACTTGACCTCGTCTTTTGACTAATCGGCTGCTGCGAAATATGTGGAATCAGCAACTGGATTTCGCACTACACGATCATCGGTTACGATAACTGTTGTACCCGGTTTGATCTCGTCCGCGAGCTTCTGGGCAAGGTCAGGGTTGAATCGAATTCTCGAAGCCAGATCGTCAGCATCGATCGCGCGACCTTCACTGCTCATTCGCATCCATTTACCGGCTTCGCGTCCAGGCGCGAGCTGACTCGGCTTGCCAGCACCGCCTTCGAGCAACGTGAACACGTGACTACCAAGACGGTCACGACCCCGACCATTGATTTCCACCGCAGCCCGCCCGATAGGATTGCCATTCCGATACACGTACAAAGCACGATCAGCAGAACTTAGAACAATCGTGATCGGCCCCTCGGGACTTCGCTCGGGACGCCAGTCGTACTCGTCACGCGAAAGCTGCCGTACCATTTTCGGTGTGAAATCCTGCGGTGCAAGCATGAGACCGGGATTCGAAGCAAGATGCGGTGTCGGTGTTTTGCCGTCGCCTACTACAACTGTGCCACCCTTCGCCGTGGCATCGAAGAGCAACACTGAAAAGTCATAAGGCAGGCGAATGCAGCCGTGGCTGGCCGGATAACCTGGCAACTGACCGGAGTGCATGGCGATGCCGCTCCAGGTCAGTCGTTGCATGTAAGGCATCGGCGCATTGTCGTATTTCTTGGAACGATGCGTTTGTTTCTTCTCAAGAATGCTGAATACGCCACCAGGCGTAGAGTGTCCTTTTGATCCCGTACTTACAGTCGAGCGACCGATTAAAATTCCATTGCGATACACATAAATCATCTGTTGCGGAATGCTGACCAGCGCGACGACCGGCCCGGCGGGCGAGAGCTTGGGATTCCACCAATATTGTCCGGGCTTGAGAGAGCCCGTCGGCTTCCCGGTAGGTGTGCCTTTGGTGTGAAACGAAGGCTGCTCCATCGCTTGCGATGCGGTGAGGAGTCCCATGGAAATTGCAAGAATGCTGAGGAATTTCATGCCGTAATAAAAAGTGCACTGTCAATACAACAAAAACAGTTTGATTCAACAGAGAGTCCTGGCCGGCGTGAAAATGGAGAATTCGGTCTCATGTCTTCCTCCTCGCCGGCCCGGTTTCCTTCAGAAAAAAAGTCAAAATCAACGCGATGATGAGCCCGTAAAGCAACGGCTTGAAACCGGCCTGGTAATGAGCCAACGCAAGGTGGCTATTGCCTTCGGGCATCTGAACAAGCCGCGCTCCGAATACCGGGCCGAGCAATGCACTAAACGTGAAATTAAGGAAGTTGATGACTCCGGTCGCCGTGCCGCCCAATTGCGGCGGATTCGCTTCCTTAATGACCGTGTATGGTAGCATTGCTGCGCCCGAAGCAATTCCCATCAGAATCCCGACAGAATGCCCGCGAAGGATGGCCGGGTTGCCGAATAAAACCCAGGTCACGACAGCCAACAGCATGATCGTACCACCGAAAATCACGGGTTTACGAAGTCCGAGCCGATCAGAAATAAAACCGAGCAACGGACACCCAATCATCCATCCCAAGGGGATCGTGGCCGCCAGCGTCACCGCAGCCTCGTACTCGCGTCCGCGCGCTTCCTGCAAAAAACGCACACCCCATGTCATACCGAGAATGGTAGTAGGAATGAAGAGCAGGCCTGAAATAAACCCACAGATATAGGATTGCGGATTACGAAACACTTTGCCTAACGAATGAAGGAGTGTAACAAAGGCGCCGGATCCACTGGTGTCTTTCTTTGCGCTTTCTTTCGGCAGGAGAATCAACAGAACCGCACTGATAATGAGACCAAGGCAGCCGGCGTACATCCAGAATCTATTCCAGGAAATTCCATTTTTAATAATCGGGCCGACCAGAAACTGACCGGCAGATCCGCCAGCCATGCCGAACATTTGCGTTGCACCAATCAGTGACGCAGCGACTGATGACGGAAAATTCTTTGTGATCAGGTAAACGGCTCCGATTAGCGCGAACGCGCCGCCCGCGCCTTGTAAAAATCGGCCCATGTTTGCAAGCGTCGCGTTTCCTGTCGCAAAAAACAGGGCACCAATCCCAACCACAGCCGCGCCGATCGGAATGACTCGCTTCGCCCCAAAACGATCCATTGAACTGCCGGCGACGAGACTGAACGGCGAATAACCGTAGTAAAACATCCCGACGATGGCAGAGACTCCGAGCGCGTTCACTCCGAACGCCTCGGTCAGCTGCGGCATCATGACACTGGGCGCGGAGCGCAGTGCGTATTGATAAAAATAGTACACGGCGACGAGCAGCCACGCCCCGATCGCCGCGAGTGGAACTTTTGAACTCACGTCGCGGAAT
>JBKPMH010000102.1:0-19691 GCA_046732035.1 Verrucomicrobiota bacterium | reverse complement strand
TTCCTTCGCGGACCATTTGTTCGAGATTTTTGTTGGTAGCCGCAATAATCCTAACGTCTGCGCGCAAGGTTTGGTTGCCGCCGACGCGCTCGAACGCGCGGTCCTCGCTCATGACGCGCAGCAATTTGACCTGCGTGCTTGGGTCGATCTCGGCTACTTCGTCGAGAAAGATCGTGCCGCCATTGGCCTGTTCGAACCGGCCGATTCGCCGTTCATATGCGCCTGTGAACGCGCCTTTCTCGTGACCGAATAGCTCGCTTTCTAACAGCTGTGGGGAAAGGGCAGCGCAATGCACCGCCACGAACTTTGCCTTGTTGCGTCGGCTCAAATTATGGAGGGCGTGCGCAGCGAGCTCCTTGCCTGTGCCGCTCTCGCCTTCGATGAGCACATTTGCAGATGATGGCGCGACCTGCCGAATCGTGTTGAGCACTTCATGTAGCGCACCTGAGTCGCCCCAGATATTTTCGAGACCATAGCGCTCCTCGACTTGTTCCCGAAGGGCGCGATTCTCCTGCTCGAGCTTGCGGCCTTGCACCGCCCGCGCAATCAGTAGCTCGACCTTATCGAGGTTGAGCGGCTTGGTGACAAAATCGTAGGCGCCGCGTTTCATTGCCTCCACCGCGACATCCACTGATCCGTAGGCTGTCATCATGATGCAGGTGGGTGGGCGCGACATTTTTAGTGCGCGATCGATCAAGGCCATTCCGTCTTCACTGCCGAGACGCAGATCGGTGAGAAGCACATCGATCTGCTCGCGATCCATTACGTTGGTGGCCCCTGCGATATCCGGAGCGACATACACATCGTAATTGTTCTCAAGCAAGCTTCGCAAACCGTCACGAGTGTGCTTCTCATCATCAACAATGAGAACCGTGGGCTGTAGATTCATTGGGTCCGCCACGTTAAACCGTTAAGTAGTTACACGCCTGTGAGCGTTGGTCCGACAGCTCTGCATTCTTAACTTTTGTAGCGTTTTTGACGAGTTTAACAAGTCGCGCGGAGACCTTCAGTTTGGTCGCGAACTGGGCCAACGCTCCACGACGCGACCAGACACCACAGTCAAAGAAATATAGCCATGCCGTGGAAATGATGTATCCTCGCCGCCGGTGCACCAGCGAATTCTCCACGGTCTGCTGTCTGTTTTTCTCGCTGGTTGCCCAACCGCTTTCGCCGCCGAAGAATCCATTAGCGCGGACGATTACTGGAAACTTTCGGATCATGAAAAAGACGTTACGATCTACAGTCGGCCGCGTCCGGGTTCGGCGCTGAAGGAATTCAAAGCTGTTGGTCCGATTGACGCGCCTACCAGCGCCGTCTGCGCGGTGATCGACGATTTCCAGAACTATCCAAAGTTCATGCCGTACATGACTGAGACCCGGTTGATCAAAAGGGATGGCGATTCAATCGTCGGATATCAAAGGCTCTCTCCGAAAGTTTGCGCGGACCGCGATTACACATTGCGCGTCTGGAAGAAGTCGTGGCCGGTCACCGACGGCACGGTTTTCGCGAGTCATTGGTCACCTGCCAACGAACTTGGGCCGCCGGAAAAGAAAGGCGTCGTGCGCGTAAAACTTTGCGAGGGAAAATGGTTGCTTGAACCTGATGGCGCGAGCAAAACTCGCGCCACCTACTTCATTTACACGGATACTGGCGGTTTTATCCCCTCGTTTATTGCCAATCGTGTTAGCGTGACGGGAATCACCAAGCTTTACGCAGCCGTTCGCAAGCAGGTTAAAGATCCGAAATACGCGCTTTCAACGTCTGCTCGCACACCAGCGGCAGCTGGACAAACAGGCTCTCGGAAAAACGAGCAAGCGACGAATCGCGACTGACAAAAAACAAGAAGCCTGAATGATCAATGGGCAGAATCGGTGAGATTCTGCGGTTAGGTCATAGCACAACGCTCTACCAAGTTAACAGTCACTTCGCTGATTCGCTTTTCGCCAATTCTGCTAAGTTTCGCGCGATGAAAACCAATCGACTGTTTGCAATTTGCGCGATTTGCACCTTGGCATCGTTTGATCTGTCCGGCGCGGAACCTGCAGTTCAAACGCCGAAGAAACCTGTTTCAAACGAGTACCACGGGGTGACGGTGGAAGATCCGTATCAATGGCTCGAAAACGACAATGAGCCGGAAGTAAAGGCCTGGTCGAACGCGCAAAATCAGCGCACCCGACAATATCTGGATCAATTACACGATCGGGCCGCGATCGAAAAGGAACTAACGGAGTGGTATGCAAAGACTTCGCCCAGTTATTTCTCGCTTGTCTCGCGACCAGGGTTGTTGTTCGCGATGAAATTCCAGCCACCAAAACAACAGCCGTTATTGGTTACGCTGACGTCGGCTGACGACCTCAAGTCTGAGAGAACCATTCTTGACCCAAACGTGCTGGACGCCAAAGGTACGACCGCAATTGATTGGTTTGTTCCGTCATCGGACGGCAAATATGTAGCCATATCGATTTCCCGCGGTGGTAGTGAAGATGGCACTCTTCACTTTTATGAGACGGCCACCGGCAAAGCGCTAGCGGATACGATTGCTCACGTGCAATACCCGACGGCAGGCGGCAGTGCAGCATGGAACGCCGACGGCACTGGGATCTATTACACACGGTTTCCCAGGCAGGGTGAGCGACCCGACGCCGACCTGAATTTTTATCAGCAGGTTTATTTTCACAAACTCGGCACGCCCGACACCGAAGACACATACGCCATTGGAAAAGACTTTCCGCGGATCGCAGAAATCGTTTTGGAAGGTTCGCGCGATGGTCGGTACATCCTGGCGTCGGTGGCGAATGGCGACGGCGGCGATTTTGCTTTTTATCTGCTCGGACCAGAAGGATCCGCGTCGAGCGGATGGAAGCAGATCGCGAACTTCAGCGATCAAATCAAAGCCGCCCATCTCGGACGCGATAACAGTGTATACCTTCTTTCGCGCAATGGCGCGCCACGTGGGAAAGTTCTCCGTCTATCACTGGACACGCCCGAATTAAGTAAAGCCGTCGAGATCGTTCCAACTGGCGAGCCGGTCATCCAACGAATCGTGCCCACAGCCGATGCTTTATTCGTTGGCGATTTGCTTGGCGGCCCGTCTCAAATTCGGCGCTTCGGGCTTGATGGAAAAGACGAAGCGGTGATTCCGATTCCAAAAATATCTGCGGTGCAGGAGATGGTCGCTCTCGAAGATGGCTCTCTCGTGTTTCGCGACCAAAGCTACACCGAGCCGGCAACCTGGTTCCATTGTCCGAAGGGAAAAACCGAGCCTGTGAAGACGGCGCTGCAAAGCACATCGCCGGTCTCGTTTGCCGACATCGAAGTGACACGTGAATTCGCAACTTCCAAGGATGGTGCAAAAATTCCTCTCAACATCATCTACCGAAAGGGAATGAAGCGGGACGGGCAGAACCCCACGTTGCTCTACGGGTACGGTGGTTACGGAATCAGCATGTCGCCAAATTTTGATTTTACCCGTCGGCTTTGGTTCGATCACGGCGGCGTATACGTGGTGGCGAATATTCGAGGGGGCGGAGAGTTCGGTGAAGACTGGCATACGGCCGGTAATCTCACGAAAAAACAGAACGTTTTCGATGACTTCGCGGCTGCCGCGCAATATTTAATCAAACAAAAGTACACGCAGCCTGAAAAACTGGCTATTCAAGGAGGAAGCAACGGCGGTCTGCTAATGGGCGCAATGATTACACAGCACCCCGATTTGGTGCGAGCTGTCGTGTCCCAGGTGGGAATTTACGATATGCTGCGCGTGGAGCTGGCGCCGAATGGCGCCTTCAATGTCACTGAATTTGGAACGGTGAAGGACCCGCAGCAGTTCAAGGCGCTTTACGCGTATTCACCATATCATCACGTCGTCGATGGAACGAAATATCCTTCTATTCTGATGATGACCGGTGCGAATGACGGACGAGTCGCGCCGTATCATTCACGTAAGATGATCGCTCGCCTGGCTGAAGCGAACAAATCTGAGAACCCAATTTTACTGCGGACGAGCTCGAGTGCGGGTCATGGCATTGGCACCGCCCTCAACGAGCGCATTAAACAATTGGCCGACATTTACGCATTTCTGTTTGTGCAATTGGGAATCACAGGCAAGAGCTAGTAGCTCGTTTAAGACGCGTAAAAACGCATTTCCATTCAAACGGCTGAATCTTGTAACGTCGCCGTTGTGCGAAGAAAGCTGCTGATCTACTCGGCGGCGATTCCGTTCGCTTTCCTGATCTTAGCCGGAATTGCCGTAGCAGTGTTTTATAGTCCCCAGCTGACCCATTACGTGGAGAGCCAGGCATTCCGCGCAGCCATGGAAAATGAAACCGCGAAAGGACTGCATTTTCCTCAATGCCGCTACTCGCCGATCCGACGTACCAGCGCGTTCACCGCGCAAGCTGAGAGTTTTGAGGCGCAAAACGGCGAGAAAGCGATGAAATTGCTGACCGCTCGTGGCATCACGGCAACGTTTGACCCGTTAGGCATCTTCGTGCGCCAGTGGAGGTTCTCCGACGTGCGCGTGGAATCGGGCGACGTCGAGATTCAGATTTACAAAGCGAATTCCGAGGCAGTAAGGCCCAAACCGTGGTTCAGCATTTTTTTACCGACCAGAGTATACTTGAAAAGAATTGAAACGCCGCACGCCAAGGTAACCTGGCGATTTCGCGGCGAGCAGGCCGGATTTTTTGACACACAACTTTTAATCATGCCTCACGGCGTGGATTTCGAATACCTTGCGACGGGCGGCAAACTGAAGATGGCGTTATTTCCAGATCTGGAACTTCGTCAGGCACATTTACTCATCACCAAAACGCTCCTCACGATTTACAATATCGATCTGGCATCGAATTCGGGCGGCAGCGAAACCATTCACGCCCAGGCGAACGCCGGGGTCGGCAAGGATAAGAGCGTCGATTTGAGAGGCAACTTTAGTGAGGTCCCACTTCGCTCCTGGCTGCCTGCTGAATGGAAACGACATTTAACCGGAACCGCGTTCGGCGACCTTCATTGGGCTGGAAAAGATGCGAAGCTGGAAAGCTCGTCTGGCGAAGGTTCGCTCCGCGTCAGTGATGGACGGATCGAGAATCTTCCGATTTTGGAGAAACTCGCCGAACTCGCACAGAAGAAATCATTTGACCAGCTGGCCCTCAACAAATGTTCGCTCACCTTCGGTTGGAGATATCCGAAGATCGACATCCAGAATATTGCTGTCGAAGAGCGGGGAAAATTCCGGATCGAAGGAGAAATATCGGTAGATGGCCGACGTTTGGGCGGCACGCTCCGGCTTGGGCTTACGCGCGAGTACCTTGAATGGCTGCCGAATCCTGAAGAAGTCTTCAGTCGCAGGGAGGGCAATTACCTATGGACGAACGTACGTCTGTCCGGAACAATCGATGATCCCAGGCAAGACCTGAGTTCGCGGATTATCGAACTGTTTAAGCAATCGCCCGGAGCCTATCTAAAACTCCTCTTTCGTCAGTTCGAAGATTGGTTGAAAAAAGGATTTGGCGGCGACTAATACGGCCTAACGCCGATTCAAGGAGTAGCAGCGGCTTTTTGGAGCGGCATTTCGGATTCTCCTGCCTCCAACATTCGAATGCGCTTATCGACGTACGGTAAACGAATCGTAAGGGTCAGGCCTTTACCCTGGCTGCTCTCAATTGAGAGTTCCCCGCCGTGCTCGCGCACAATTCGACGAACGATTAACAATCCGAGACCGGTACCGGATGATTTGGTAGTGAAATAAGGTTCGAATACGTGGCTCAAGTTTTCTGCCGACATACCACTTCCGGTGTCGAAGAAGCTGATTATCACATATGTATCATCGAGATCGGTACGAATGCGCAGTGTGCCATGCCGCCTCATGGCTTCAATGCTGTTCTTAATGACATTATAAAATGCTTGCTTCATTTGCTCACGATCAAGTTGAAGCAACGGCAGGTCTGCGCGTAACTCCTGTTCAACAATCATCTCCCGGTCTTGAATTTCAGGAGTGAAGAAACGGACCGCTTCGTCGACGATCGCGTTCACGCTTTCGGGATGCAGCTGCGGATGCGACGGCCGGATTGCCCGCAAAAATTGCGTAACGATGGAATCGAGCCGGCGGACTTCGGAACGGGCGATGTCAATCGATTGTTGAAGTTCTGCTTTGGCAGTGTGGTCCAGTTCCTGAACTTTGCGCTCCATTAATTGTAGATGGATGTGTAGCGAATTGAGCGGATTGCCGATTTCGTGTGCCACGCCGGCTGCAAGCAACGTCAGCGCGTTCAGGCGTTCCGATTCGATCGCTTGTTGGGCTGTGCGCCGGCTTTCGGTAATATCCCGCAGGATCATCACATGTCCGACCTGTTGCCCGGTAGGCGAGACCATCGATCCGGGTCCGCTGGAGTCCCCGATTGTGACTACAGAATTCCGCGATTCGATGATCAACGGCACGATATAGAAATTGATGAAACGATTTTCGGGATAAAAAATCTCTATATCACGACTGAGCGGTCCGCCACTCTGGCTTAGTGATTCCCAATCCAGGCCACGAACGGTTTCGTCGAGCCTTTTTCCGATGGCATCTGCGGTTTGCAATCCAAATAATTTGCATGCCGCTTCGTTCAAATAGCTCACGCGACCGTTTGAATCGGTCACAATGATGCCTTCATGGATCGCATTGAAAACGGTCTCCAGGAAACCTTTCTCCTGGGCCAGGCGCAGGAAGTAATTTTGAACGTCTTCCGGCCCGATGCGGCCGAGTCGTTCGATCAGTTTCTCAAGAAAACCAGCTTTCATGACTGGCCAGACGTTAAATCAAATTGAACCGTTACAACGGAGAAGAATTAGCGGTTCAACGATTCAAGTGGCTCCGGCGCTTTGTGCACTTCCACTGTCAGCATTTCCACGCGCAGATAATTCAATACCACGGGCGCCAAGATTAAACCGGGAATGCCCATAAGCCGCTCGCCGAGTATCAGCGCGATTAACGTCAGCCAGACCGGGTTTCGGATCCGGTCTCCAATGATTTTGCTGTTTAAAAAATATTCGAGCTTGTGAATCAGAACCAGAAAGACGAGAGCAAAAATCGCGAGTTTCAAGGAAACAGTTAAAGCGACGAACACAATGATGGTGTTGCTGACCAAATTACCGACAATCGGCACAAGACCGCACAGGAACGTGACTGCGATGAGCAACAACGCGTGTGGCATTCCAACTGAGACCAGGAAAATCGCGGTCAATCCTGTGTTAATTAAGGATATGGTGAGTTGCGCGCCCATGACTGTGGCGAAGCTGCGATAAAAATCGCGGAATCGCGTCGAAACTTCGTCGCAGCAAACAGAGTACAGATTGTTTTTCAGGCGATGAGTGCCACGGTAGGGATCGAGGCCGGTTTTAATGAAAAGACTCCCGGCTGCGACGATTGCCAGGACGCAGAAGACGAGCACCGCCGTGATGCTCCTGGCAAATTTGGCGACATTGCGCAGATAATTCGCTTCTTGTCCAAGGGCATCGACTACCACTTGCCTGAGACTTTCAAAATCGGTGAATGGTAATTCAATCTGGCGTTTCTGAGCCCACGCGTTGGCTGAAGGAATCGACGTATCCGCCACGTTCGGCAATGCCAGAATGGCTACACGACTGAGAAACACGGTTGCCGCGGCAATGCCGGCCACGACAATTCCAAATAAGATCAAAGCGAGCCATTTTCTTTTAGTGACAAAATACAGCTGGCGCAGCGCGAAGTAGGAAAACAAGACAACCAGCAGCGGCGCACCGAGATGGAGAATCCCTGCAAGGACAATTGTGGCCGCGAGGACGACGTACGAAAGTCGCGTGGGGGTGATCATTTGTAGGTTGGTGCCTTACTGTAGCGCAACGATTGTGTTCGCCATAGCATGAATCCACCGCGGCGCACTTGTGCCGGAAGTCGCGAGGTCTACCGCGTTATCAATTAATCGGCGTCGCGCATCCTGACCCAATGGGATGCGATTATGCCGCCTGTCCGGTTTCTTTTTCAGCGCGTTCTTTCAAGGCTGCTTTGCGCGAAAGCTTTACGCGGCCCTTGTCATCGATGCCAATGCACTTGACCCAAATAATATCGCCGACTTTCGCAACATCTTCGGTGCGTTTGACTCGAAAATCCGCAAGCTCGGAAATGTGGACAAGGCCATCTTTACCCGGAAAAACTTCGACAAACGCGCCGAATTCCTTCGTCGAGACCACGCGGCCCTGATACGTCTGGCCGATTTCAATCTCACGCGTCATGCCGCCGATGATTTCCTTCGCCCGCGCCATGCTTTCGCCACTGGTAGCATAGATGTGCACTGAGCCATCATCTTCAATGTTAATTTCAGCGCCGGTCTCAGCGACGATGCCCTTAATAGTCTTGCCGCCGGGGCCGATTAGCGCTCCAATTTTTTCCGGATTAATTTTAATGGTCTCGATCCGTGGCGCATACTTCGACAATTCTGTCCGCGGCTCACCCAGGGCGCTGCGCATGATGCCAAGAATCTTGGTGCGCGCTTCTTTCGCGCGTTGAATCGCTTCTGTCAGGATTTTGTGGCTAATGCCAGGGAGTTTCAGGTCCAGCTGAAAACCAGTGATGCCCGCATCCGTTCCACAGAGCTTGAAATCCATGTCCCCAAAATGATCCTCAGAACCAATGATGTCGGTTAGCAATTCATACCGCTTTAATTGACGATCATCTCCAAAGTCCGTGACCAGCCCGACGGAGATTCCAGCGACCGGCGTTTTGACCGGCACGCCTGCATCCATGAGCGCCAGGGTTCCGGCGCATACGCTTGCCATCGAGGTCGAGCCATTTGATTCCATGATTTCGCTCGAAATCCGAACTGCATAACGAAAATCGTTTTCATTTGGTACAACCGGCTCCAAAGAGCGTTCTGCCAGCGCGCCATGGCCGATCTCGCGGCGTCCGGGGCCGCCTGTCCTCCCAGTTTCGCCCACGCTAAACGGCGGAAAATTATAGTGCAGAATGAAGCGCTTCGATTGTTCGCCGCCGCCATAAGCATCCAGCATCTGCGCCTCTTCGATTGGTGCCAGTGTAGCGAGAGCAACGGCCTGGGTTTCGCCACGCTGAAAAATCGCGGAACCATGTGTGCGTGGAAGAACGCTTACTTCACAGCTGATCGGTCGCAAATCTCCATAGCCACGACCGTCAACGCGTTTCTGTTTTTCGAGAATGCTGACGCGAAACGCTTTCTTTTGGACGTAATCAAATGCTTGCGAGATGGCAAAAGGATCGGCCTCTGGATGTTTTTCCAGAATTGCTGCCTTCACTTCTTCACGCAACGCATCGACTGCCTTGGCGCGTGCCACCTTGCCGTCGGTGTAAAGCGCCTGGACGATCCTATCGCCTGCAATACGGTAAGCGATATCGAGCAGCTCCTGATTTACCTGAAGCAACTGCGGCTCACGTTTAGGTTTGCCCACCATCGTCGCCAGTTCCTTCTGAATCCGAATCATCTCGCGCGCATGCTCGTGCGCGAAGTCGAGCGCCTTGATGAACTCGGCCTCCGGTAGTTCGCCGGCTGAGCCCTCGATCATGATGACGTCGTTTTCAGTGCCTACGTAGACAAGATCGAGATCGCTCTCCACGCGTTGGGTGTGCGTGGGGTTCGCAACGAACTCGCCTTTGATGCGACCAACGCGCACGGCACCGATTGGGCCGGCAAACGGAATATCCGAAACGCACAGCGCGGCGGATGCGCCATTCATTGCCAGAATGTCGGGATCGTTCTCGCCGTCCGCGCTGAGCAAAATGGAGATGATTTGTGTATCGTAAAAGTATCCGTGTGGAAAGAGCGGCCGCAGGGGCCGATCGATCATGCGCGATGTGAGGGTTTCTTTTTCCGTGGGACGACCTTCGCGTTTGAAATAGCCGCCCGGAAATTTTCCGGCTGCTGCTGCCTTTTCGCGGTAATCGACGGTAAGCGGGAAAAAATCCTGACCTTCTTTGATAGTTGTAGCCGAAACGGCACTGACGAGCACCATCGTGTCGCCGCATGCGACGACGACGGCGCCGTCTGCCAGTCTGGCCAATTTGCCGGTTTCAATTGATATGGGAGTGGCCCCAATTTGGGCCGTGACCTTCTGTTGCATTTTACTTTTCCTGGATGCGCAATTCCAGGCCGGTCACCCTGACTGTAGGTTTTAAACCCGCACGATGATCGTCCGCCGCGGCGGACTCCACGATCCGAAACTAAAACCTAAAATCCAAGGTGATTACTGCACCTGGAACTGCTAATTATTTTCTGTTCTTATTTTGATTACGGCGTCGAAAGATCAAACAGTCGGACGCAAACGTGAAGAGCTCGCCCTATTTACGCAGATTCAGTTTATCGATCAGATTTTTATATCGATCGGATTTTGTTTTGCTTAAATAATCGAGCAGGCTTCGTCGATGCGCGACCATCTTAAGCAGGCCGCGACGCGAAGAATGATCCTTCCGATTGGTCTTAAGGTGCTCAGTCAAATGCTCGATCCGGCGGGTGAGAAGTGCGACCTGCACATCCGCGCTGCCGGTGTCGTTCTCATGCAATTGGAACTCCTTGAGATCCGTCGTTTGGGTACTCTCTGCCATAACGAAGGCGCTAATGTAGACGAAGACTTCCGTTTGGCAACCCGACCCCAGAACGGCATCACCACTCACGGCTACGCCGCGTCCCTTTCGCGTTTGCCATCGTACCACAGGCGCAGTTTGGCTCGTGATCGCACCATGCGAGGTCCGCCAAGGATCATGATAAAGAGAGTACCAAGAATTTCTTTGGCTGAATACATGCGCAATTTCCGACCAGACGTCAGCACTGGTTCGCGCAGCACTTTGAACCGGCCCAGCTTTCTCAGTGCAAGGCTAAAATAAACTTCTTCACCGGCAAAATATTGTTCGTCGAACCCGCCAGTAGCGCGGAAATTGCGTCGAGTAGTGAAAAGAAATGCGCCCGCGCCAAGGTTGAGCCCAAAATAAACGGTGCAAAACACCCACAAGAAAATGCGGCTCCAAATCGGGATGACTCCATCCATCACTCCGCGCGCGCTGCCGCCAGCGTAACCCGCCTCAAGAGCACGCATCGCGTCGGTAACATGGCTGCGGTTGATGCGCGTATCAGCGTCAACGAAGAATAGGTAATCACCACGCGCAGCCCGGGCACCGGCGTTTCGAGCGGCTGCGATTTGACGTCGATGAATTGAAACGATTCGGGCGCCAGCTTGCTCGGCGATTTCTGCCGTCGCATCAGTTGATGCATCGTCAACCACGACGATTTCGAACGGTTGAGACACATCAGTAGTTGCAGCGCGAATCGCTTCTAGCGTGGAAGACAGCTCCAGCTCCTCGTTGTAGGCGGGGATGATAAATGAGATCACTGCTTCTTTACTTTAACGCATTTTCGGTGCTGTGGCTTGATAGCGGAGGAATTGGTGAGCGCTTCCGGTGAATCGCCGAACGATCAGATCGCGCCGGCTTACAAATCGCAAATCTAAACCGCTTGCTTGACTTGTTGTCTCCAACGGCGACATAGCAAAATGCCTGTCCGGGCATTCGCAATACTCTTGGCTTCGTGGTCATTACTTTCCGGCTGCGCCGAGACAAAACAGAGAGCGGAGTCAGATTCTGATTCCGGTCTTCACAAACAGGACAGCGAGCACGAAGTCCACGGCGAAGTCGGTGTAATGTACGGTCACACTATGAGATAGATCCTGCGTGTATCCAGCCCGATTAATTAGTCTTCGCATAGAGCAGTGAATCAAGAAGCTTTCCGTCTTTGATTACGTTGTTTTTGAGGCATCCTTCGAAAACAAAACCAGCCTTCTCCAGGACACGCGCCGAGGCCGGATTGTTTGCGAACGGTTCGGCGTAAATCCGGCGAACTGGAAAATTAGTAAAACAGAAATCTTTGAAGATTCCAACCGCCTCGCTCATGATGCCTCGACCCCAGAATTCCTCCCCGAGCCAGTATCCCAGCTCGGCAGTACATCGATGCACGTCATTTCCGAGCCGAATGCCTATACCGCCGACGGCTCTGGTGTCGACGGAGACACAAAAAACCGCGGTCGGTTGTTCGCTGATTGCTCGCTCCAGGAATTTGCGGGCATCCTGAATTGTGTACGGATGCGGAAAAACGTCGCGCAAACCGAGCCAAACCTTTCGATTGTTCGCGTGTTTTGTGAGCGACTCCGCATCCTCCAACCGCCACGGACGGATGGTGCATCGCTCTAAAACGAGCTCCATCAAACTATTTGGTGTTGAACTTGATGCCGGCTTTCTGGACTTCGCCGTAGGGCAAAAGCCAGACCAGCGATTCGTCGTGCAGATCGACAACCTGGATGCGGTTTCCCCAGGGATCGCGAAAATCGCAGCGGAACGGCGGTTCCAATTTCAGTTTGTATTTTTCGGTGAGCTTCTTCCGCACTTCGGCAAGCTGCTCTTCATCGCGAACCATGATGCCGAAATGTCGGACGTTCGCCGGTTGTACGTTTTCGACCTCGAAAATCGCGAGAAACTGATGTTCACCGAGTTTAAAAAAGGCGTCGCCTTCTCCACTGTCCATCTGTTCGAGATTGAAAACGTCCTTGTAGAACGACACCGCTTTGTTGATGTCGTCGACCTCGATCGCCACGTGATTGCATCCATAAACTTGCACGCTCATATATCAGCTTAGCCGAAAAGGGAGGTGCGCGCCCCCGGACTTTTTGCTCTCAACAACAGGCCCTGTCATGTTGAGCGAAGCGAAACATCTCTGACTTTTGGGTGATAGACGGGAAAGAAATCATTCGAGATTCTTCGCTTCGCTCAGAATGACATTTATGTACGCGGCAATTCCAGCAGCGAACCAGAGGCGTTCCGGCTCCGAAGCGATTGTTCTAATTTTCTTCAGCACGATCGCGCTGCTCGTCCATCTGCTGACCAATGGGCGTTACGGCTACTTTCGCGACGAGCTGTATTATATGGCCTGCGCGCGGCACCTCGCTTTCGGATATGTCGATCAACCTCCGTTGTCCATCGTGCTGCTGCGGCTAAGCGAACTTCTTCTCGGTAACTCGTTGTTTGCGATTCGCCTTCTGCCAGCGCTTGCAGGCGCCGGGACGGTGGCGATCACGGGTTTAATTGCTCGTGAACTCGGCGGGCGCGCGTGGGCAACTGCACTTGCTTGTGCAGGCTCACTCTGTGCGCTGTTCAACTTGGCTGTCGGCAATTTCTTCTCGATGAACGCATTCGAGCCGTTGCTGTGGATGGGGTGCGTGTATTTGCTGGCTCGAATTATCAACGGCGGTTCGTCGACGCTTTGGCTGTGGTTAGGCATTCTGATGGGAATAGGTCTCGAAAACAAACATTCCACAGCCTTTTTCGGCGGAGGCGTTTTCATAGCTCTGCTGCTCACAACAGAGCGCCGTCATTTAGCTGCGAAATGGATTTGGCTCGGTGGTCTCATTGCGTTTGCCATCGCGTTGCCGAATCTTTTGTGGCAGGCGTGGCATCAGTGGCCCACGTATGAGCTATTGAGTAACGTCGCTCACAGCGACAAGAACGTCGCGCTAGGCCCGGGCGAATTCATCGTGCAGCAGGTTGTTTTCATGAATCCCGCAACGCTGCCGCTGTGGCTCACCGGGTTGTGTTGGGTGTTCGGTTCGCGCGATGGGAGACGCTACATGGCGCTTGGAATCACGTACGTGGTGCTGCTCGCCGAGTTCATCATTTTGCACGGCAAAAGTTATTATCTAGCGCCGGCGTATCCGATGCTTTTTGCAGCGGGCGGGGTGGCTGTGGAGCGACTCTTTGCTAATCGATTGAGATGGGTCAGGCCAGCGTTGCTGTTGGCTGTTCTTGGGAGCGGCGCGGTACTCGCTCCTCTGGTCGTACCCATTTTGCCGCCCGCGAAACTCGTCGCCTACATGCGGGCTATCGGGCTGCAATTACCACGCACTGAGACATCGCACACGGCTCCGCTCCCGCAAATCTTCGCGGATCAATTTGGCTGGCAAGAAATGGCTGCCTCGGTGGGGCATGTTTACAATCACCTCCGGCCCGAAGACAAAAAGCGCGCCGCAATTTTCTGCCAAAACTATGGCGAGGCCGGAGCGATCGACTTCTTCGGTCCTAAATTTGGACTACCACCCGCGATCTCCGGACATCAGAATTATTTTCTCTGGGGGGCCCGTGACTGGAACGGTGAGGTTGCTTTGGTGCTGGATACGCGAGACGCCGGCGAGCGCGAGCAATTCGCTTCCGTGGAAGATTTAGGTCAAATCGTGAGCAGCCCCTGGGCGATGCCCTTTGAGCGACGGATGCACATTTATTTGTGCCATGATTTGAAAACGAACGTGCGAGAGTTCTGGCCGCGCATTAAGAAATGGCTGTAAGGACACGGCTATCGGTCGGAGTCACCAGCGGACGACAGGTTCGTTGAACATCTTTTCGGGGTTCGTTGTCATTCCAATTGAAGGGAGAAAACTTAACTGAAAGGAGGAAAATACAATGCCTATTACTGATTTGATTCCATGGAAAAGACCAAATGGTCCGATGACGACGCGCCGTTCGGAAATGACGCCTTTTAGTCAGCTGCATCGCGAAATCGATCGCGTCTTCAGCGATTTCATGACGGATTGGCCATGGTCCGGGCGGATGAACCTGTTCGAGCGTCGCGTCGAAGGGTTTATGCCGGAGGTGGACATCATCGAGACCGAAAAGGAGTTCCGTGTCACTGCAGAGTTGCCTGGCATGGATGACAAAGACATCGAGGTGACATACTTCGATGGCGGTATCACCATCAAAGGCCAAAAACAAGATGAGCGTGAAGAAGAACGAGGTGATTACTATCATTCGGAGCGGCAATTCGGCGCTTTTGAACGGACGGTTCCGCTACCGTCTGACGTCAATGCAGACAAAGCGAAGGCTTTTTTCAAGAAAGGAATCTTAAAAATTATTCTTCCCAAAACTGAGGAGGCTCGCGCTCACCGCAAAACCATCCCAATCGAGAGCTGAGGGAGAAGGGGTTGTTTAACCGAGGGAGGTGAGACGTCATGGACACGATTAACAAGAGGACAACGTTTGTCGGAATCGTGACGCTGATCATTGGCCTGGCGCTGGGCCTCGGGATTGGCGTTTGGTTGGTGGAAAATTCGCAAGCCAGCAGCGCATCGAGCGGGCAGTCTAACCTGACCAGCCCGACGCCATCTCCGACCGCCGCGCCTTTGTTCGAAAAAAATGAATGGGATCCATTCAAGGAAATCGAACAAATGCAGGAAGAGATCAATCGCGCTATTCGCAATGCCACAAAGCAGTTCGAGCTCAATCCTGGCGGGAGGATGTTTAAACCGGACGCCGGATATTCCTCGTCGTTCGATTTGCGTGATCGGAACGACCATTTCGAGCTGCGCGCATACTTGCCAGATGCGAAGGCGTCGGACGTGAAGGTCAGGATCGACAATGATCGGACCCTGCACGTGGGCGTGACGCAGCGAAATCAGCAGACCAGAAACACAAGTGGCGGAAGCGCAAACTTCACTGAGCTCGGTCATTACGAGCAAGTGGTCACCTTGCCTGAGCCCGTGAAATCGAGCGAAATGAAGATCGATCGGCGCGACCACGAAATCGTAATCACGATTCCAAAGGCCAAATCGAGCTAGTCAATCGAGCGGCAGGGTAAAAAGGCGCGGCATTTTCGCCGCGCCTTTTGTTTTGTTTTGATTGCAATTCAAAATTTAACGCGACTGGAACTGTTTAGCGCAATCAGCTTCAAATCACCGCGAATCCCAGCCCGTGTGACACGGCATCGGCACCAAAAGTCTTTTGAATCCATTCATGGCTCTGCACGCATCTCACTTCAAACAACCACCCACCAAATGAGCACAACCGC
Organism: Verrucomicrobiota bacterium; assembly: GCA_046732035.1. Classification (GTDB taxonomy): domain Bacteria; phylum Verrucomicrobiota; class Verrucomicrobiia; order Chthoniobacterales; family UBA10450; genus Udaeobacter. The sequence goes on along the minus strand of JBKPMH010000102.1, from coordinate 3,831 downwards.
ACTTGTTTCAAATCAGTCTACGCAAACCTTCGCCAAAAACGGGTCGACTTCTCTGATTCGCCTCAGCGATGTGAGGAAGATCTTTCTTACTGACGAGGTGGAAACGCACGCGGTCTCTGGAGTTCACCTCGACATCCAGGACGGCGAATATGTTTCCATCGCCGGGCCATCTGGCTGCGGCAAGACGACTTTGTTATCAATTCTTGGCCTGCTAGATACTCCTTCGACTGGAAGTTATGAGTTAAAAGGCACCGAGGTCGGAAATCTCTCGTTTGCCGAGCGGGCGCGGATTCGCAACCGCGAGATCGGTTTTATTTTCCAGAGTTTCAATCTGATCGGCGATCTTACCGTCTATGAAAACGTCGAGTTGCCGCTGACATACCGCGGATTAAGCGCGAGTGAGCGTAAAACTGCTGTCATTGGGGCGCTTGAGCGCGTGGGCATGGCTCATCGAGCGAAACATTTGCCCAGCCAGCTTTCCGGTGGACAACAGCAGCGGGTAGCCGTTGCCCGCGCGCTGGCCGGAAAACCAGCCATTCTACTTGCCGACGAACCGACCGGAAACCTCGATTCGCGGAATGGTGAAGCAGTGATGCATCTGCTCAAGGAGTTGCACGTCGGTGGCGCAACGATCTGCATGGTTACACACGACGAACGTTTCGCCTGCCACGCCGATCGCGCCGTGCATTTGCTTGATGGCCGAGTGGTTGAGGATCGATTGGCTGCCTGAACGAAAATGACAATCACGGTTTGGAATCCGGATGAATATTTTCGATTCCGAGCTACAAACGACATGGCGCCGAGCTCCTTAAAGCGCAGCGCACCAGATGATCTAACGCGAATGGGACTCAAACTTCCGTGATGACGGTTTCTCCGTTAATCGCGAACGGCCTTCATTCCCTGGCGCGCGATCCGCTCGATCAATTGCGGATACGGAAGACCGGCTTTGTCTGCTGAGAGCGCAAAGTCCTCGTCATTCGCGAGAATCGGATTGGGATTGGCTTCGATGAAATATACTTTGCCATCGGCGGTCAGTCGGAGGTCGATGCGCGCATAGCCGTCGATGGTGAGCAGACGGTAAATGCGCTTGCACGTCTCCTCGATACCACTGACCAGCTGCGCGTCGAGATCTTCGGCAAAGTGATTTTCCAATCCCCAGCGTTTACGATATTCGTCGTCCCACTTTGCCTTAAAGGTTGCAATTTTTGGTTCGTTAGGCGGCACTTCGCGGAAAACCAGTTCCCGTATGGGGAGCACGGTAAGGCGAACGTTTCCCATCAAACTGACATAAAGTTCGCGCCCATCGATGTATTCTTCCGCAATCGCGTCGCTGTTATATTTGTCGTGGATAAAATTCACACGCTCGCGAAACTGCTCGTCGGTACCGACGAACGACGCCTGTGAAATTCCATAGGAGGCTTCTTCCTTAACGGGCTTCACCAAAATTGGAAAGTTCAGCTGTTTCGGTCGTGCAATCCGTTGGCCTCGGGGGATCACCACAAAATGAGGAACATGAATGCCGTGATAATGCAGGATTTTTTTGGAGATGCCTTTGTGTTTGCAAAGCGTAAGACCAGTCGAGCCGCAGCCAGTGAAGGCCAGGCCCTGCATCTCGAAAAATGAGACGATGTTCTGGTCGAAGCCCGGATTGTTCCTGAATTGTTCGACCAGATTGAAAAGAACGTCAGGCGCAAACGTCTCCAGTTTCTGACGGACCAGATCGACATCGTCGTAAATAGCAAGGTGCTCTGCCGTATGACCGAGCGAACCGAGAGCGGCCATGACGTCGGCTTCAGTTTTCCAGTCCTTCGTCTTCAATTCCTTCGTGAAATCCTGATCGACGGTTGTGGGACTGGTGCCGTCGAAAAGTACGAGGACTTTGAGTTTCTTTTTCACATCATTTGGTGCGCTTGAATTTCCCGGTGAAAAGATAATTCATCACCAGAGTGGTGATAAATGCAGAGACGCGAAAATCCTGTTGCGGATCGTCATTGAGCACGTGAAGGCCGAGTTGATCGCAACGGCGGGTCAGGCGCGCAAGTAACTGGTTTACTCGAAACTTTTTCTCGTTCGTCCATTGGCAGACCGCATTCAATAGTCGCCGACGCCGCCGTTGCAGATATACGCTTGCTTTGATTCCCGCCGGCGCACCAAATAACTGGCGCAGATCGGCATCGTAAAAATCCGGATAGGTGTCTTCGTAAAGTTTTCGTTTTCGTGCGTAGTAGGTCTTGAGCTTCACGTTCAGACAATCGAAATCAGCAACACGATATTCGGGGATGTGAATGGGTGGTTTTCCCGCTAGCGAACGCATCAAATCATCGACATATTCCAATTTCTGGAGCGCTCTCCAGCGAGAATAGTGCTTGCGCCAATCCAGCCCGGGTGTAAGCCACACCGCGAACGTCTCCGCGAAATCTTCGTCGGGATGACTCTGCGCATACCAATCTTCCAGATGCATCACATAGCTACGGCTGAACGGGCGCGGCCGGTAACTATCTGGCGTTTCCTCGCGCGAGGTTTGCCCAAAAAGCTCCTGCCATTTCTTTTTTCGAGTAAGCCGGTACGCGTACATGTAGGCGTGACCCGCTTCATGTCGCATCAATTTCATGAACCATTCCGGCGTTCCTCCCTCGACTTCGAGCATCATGGTGCGCTCCAGTGTTCGTAATCGCTCATGAACGAGGAAAAAGGGAATGAAAATGGCCGGGATGCCGATCGGCACAAACCATTCGTCTCCGACGTGACAGGGCGGATGAAACACAAGCCCGCGTGCCGACAATTCGTCGTAAAGCTGCCGGATAAGCGGTTCCAGGGCGGTGTCTTCAAGGCGTAAGCCGAGCGCGGAGATCCGGCGCTCCAGAAGTTCCTTGTCGCTCAGCGTCGCCCATTCGGCAGGTTCCATCTCGCGCATGGTATCACCGGCACAGGTCCTGTCACGCGCTGCCAGGTTCTCATTCAAAGTTGGACGTCGAGTGTCGAGCGCATCAGAATGGATCGCAAAGACCTGAGGTAGGAATGAACAAATCTGAACCCAAACAGCATCTCAAACCTGCAGCTGGTTTCGCGGTCCCAAAGGGGATGTCCGAGATGTTTCAGATCCGTCGCGCCACGGCGCAGGATGCCGACATCATCTCATGGCATCGAGCGAGAATGTTTCAGGACATGGGAGACGTTGCAGGTGAGGCTTTTGAGATCTTGCGCGCAAACGCGCGGGCACGACTGAAAGAATGGATCAACACCGGGAAGTACGTTGGCTGGCTTGCAACTCTCGCGGATGATCCGAAAACCATCGTCGGCGGAGCTGGTGTCCAGGTGCAATCCATCCTTCCGCGCCCGCTCGATCCATCGACGATTGGAGAAGGCCGGCAGGGAACGATCGTGAATGTCTTCACCGAACCACAGTGGCGTCGACGCGGGATTGCGGAACTGCTCATCAAGGAGATCATCGCCTGGTCCAAGAACGAGCAGATGGATCGGCTCATACTTCACGCGTCCGAAGACGGTCGGTCGATTTACGAAAGGTTAGGATTCGTCGTGAGCAACGAAATGCGTTTTGTGCCCGATTCATAATATCGGCGAACGACTCAGGATTTTCTGGATGGAAGATTACAGCAAATCGTCGCTGATCTGATTGACAACGCGCCTAACTAGTCTATAGAGGGGGCCGGCTCGCCGCATCGAGTCGTTTATTCGAAGCCTCGCGTCCCGAGAAGTTGGATTTTTCGGGAATGTTCCGAAACCGAACGTGAAGCTGCATGCTCCCACACTTCGGCATCGGCTACAGTTTGCTCCGCGCGAGACTCGACGTCATTCGGAGCAACCGTGAAC
>JBKPMH010000101.1:0-6307 GCA_046732035.1 Verrucomicrobiota bacterium | reverse complement strand
ATCATGTTGGCAAGCAGTCTTTGCTGTTCGTCCGCCTGGGGGATTTGAACTTTATTCAAATCTACGTAATCCGGAAAAAAGAGATCGTCTGGTCTGATCACGTCTGTATGACTGTCTCTTTCCTGTCCTGCCCACGCCGGGTTGCCCTGGTGCGTATAAACAACAGATTTTGCCAGGTCATATGTAAATGCGGATGCACGTCCACCATTTGTCCCAACAGTTCTTGTTGTAACGGCAGGATTACTTGTGGCGGTAGTTGCATCAGAGTACAGAGTGGCGATGCTCGTCGCACCGTTTAAGGAATATAAATCAGCACTGCCGTGGAATTGAATCGTTTGGTTAACGATACCTGCACCGGGAGTTGAAGCCGTGTTTACCAAAAGATACCTATCAGGAAGTGTTGAAGAAGCATCTGTGAGACCCAAAAGTCCTGCCAGTTGTTTATCGGGTCTCATGGCGATCAAATTACCGCCGGCATTAACCCAATTAGAAAATGTCGTTATCTGCGTGGGTGTAAGTGAAACTTCGCCGAGAAGCACTGCGTCGTAGTTTGCGAGTAACACAGCGTTTACAGTTCCGATATCTGCAGTCTGAAATGCATTGAGTCCTTCTGCTTTAAGCATCTCCGAGTAGTATTTGGAAAATTGATTGGAATCAGTCGTGACTACAAGCACCGGTGTGTTTGTGTTTGCCTGTGGCAGTCCGACTGGTCCTGCAAACACCAAGTCCTTATCGCCTGCCACGACCTGCTTGATGGGCGCGCTGAATCCACTCGCTGCCGGAGTGGCCTTGAAACTGGAGGCCAGTAAGACCGCCGAAATAGACAGCAGAGCAAACGAGAGGGCGACTTGAAGCGCCCAAGCGTGGGTAGAACTATTTTGTTGTTTTTTCATAGAGTTGTTCGGCTTGAATCAATTTCATGTTCCTGGGAGATTTGCCGGGCTCAGGATTGCGGAAATCTCCCGACACACTTGAGAATCCTGAGGGTGGTTCGGCATTAGAACCGACAAGACTAGCGACGCGCGCGCCAGCCTGTCTATTATACCTTAGTATATTAAACTAAAGTATAACAAGAGATCTGACATTTGTGCTTGCAGCACAGATCAGAGTCATCCTAGATTCAGTCGAATCGATGTCTGCGGACTATTAGGCACTCAAACCATAAGTCGGGGCCGCCGCTTGGTAATCTCTCACGTCGATAACGAACAGGAGATTACTTCTATGAATCAGACTTGTTACGGCAGCGATTCGATATCACAGATGAATGCGCCACACGTTTACGAAATCCGGCCCCATACAGATGGTCGCGTCGATCTAATCTCCGATGTGCTCCCATTTCGGTGCGCGTGCTGGTGTAGCGAGCCGGACGCAATCACCGATGCTGTGGCTTACGCAAAGTTGTACAGCCGCTCACATGATGCGGTGATTCGGGTTTACGATGAAGTGGGTAATGTTATCTGGGCACAGGAGCAGAAGGGCGATCTCAAAGAACAATATCGAACTTGTGCCCAATAAAACCGCCATTGTTGAAGCCACTGCCGTTAATGGAAGCGAATAGATCGCCGAGCGCGCCTTGTGCTGTTACTGCGCCTACAGCGAGAGTGACAGCTCCGAACGCCGCGTAAATAAGTTTGGTTAGTGTTTTCATGTGCTTTTTCTTTTAGTTGTTTGTCGACGGTAGGGGTCCTAGCACTGCGCTCAGGGCCTGGGGTGAGGTGTTGGGCGGGGTGAGCGGTCTCCACTCCGTAGGTAACCGTGAAACACATCACTGGCGTCGATGTACGATCCGGTGATCGCGTCCGCCGGGTTGTTACAAGCAACGCCCGTTCCCTGGCCAGGGCCTGTGCCCGCACCGGGAGCATCAAACGTGGTGACCGCGCCGCTTCTATGACGCGCGAACCCGTGGTTGACACCATTCGCGTCCACGTACTCTCCAACAATCGTTGCCCGCGCGTTGATGCACTCCGGTACAGTACCCTGGAAGGGGCCGGTGCCCGCACCCGGAACGTCGAACGTAATGAAAATGCCGAGGAGGTCGCGGAGGTAGCCATGGTACACGTCATTCGAGTCGATAGTGGCTCCCTGATTTATTCCTCCCGGATTGATCCCATCGGCGATTGTGCCTTGGCCAGGGCCTGTGCCCGCGCCTGGAGCATCGAACACGGTTATGGTGCCGTCTGGAGCGCGCAGGAAGCCGTGAAGCACATCGTTTGCGTCGATGGAATACCCCGCGACCGCACCTGCTGGGTTAATGCAGTCGGCGTTAATAGGCAGAAATGTGCCTTGGTCGGGACCTGTGCCCGCCTCCGGAGCATCAAATGTGGTGATCGTACCGTCGGGAGTACGCACGTAGCCGTGATTCACAAAGTTAGAGTCGATGTAGTATCCCGCGATTACACCGGGCGGGTTGATGCTTTCGGCGAAAGTGCCCTGGAAGGGATCTGTGCCAGCATCCGCAACATCGAAGGTAGTGAGCGTGCCGTCCAGGGTGCGCAGATACCCGTGGAACACATTGTTGTTGTCGCGGTAATACCCCGCGATGGTACCTGCCGGGTTGACGCTGATGCTCCGAGTGCCTTGGAGCGGACCTGTGCCCGCACCCGGTGCGTCCCACGTGGCGATGGCGCCGTCGGAAGCGCGCAGGAAACCGTGACGCACATCGCTGGCATCATTGTAGTACCCGGTGATTAGCCCGCCCGGGTTGAGAGAGAACGCAAGGGTGCCCTGGCCGGGGCTTGTCCCCGCGCCCGGAACATCGAATGTGGTGATGGTGGCTCCGTCCGGAAGCAAGGCCGTGTTGCTCAAATTCAGCAGGCGGTCGCCGTTAATTGAAGCGCGCAGCTCGTTCAACACGCCATTTGCTGTTACTGCGCTTACAGCTACGAACACAACCGCAAAGGCGGCGTAGATAAGTTTAGTTAGTTTTGTTTTCATCTCTATTTCCTTTCACAATCCTTCTCCAGATTTTTGGAAGAAAGTTTGGAGAAAATTGTTGTTTCATTTGTTTTTCTTTGGTTGTTCTTTTTGATTTGCTGGCCCAGGTTTTCGAAATCTCCCGAGGAATTAGAGAAACCTTGGGGTGTTTGGCATTAAGAACGGCGAGAATGGGGATGCGCGGGCCGTCCTGTCTATTATACCTTAGTATATTAAACTTTAGTATAACACGGGGTAGCGGGCAGCCGCCTTTCCCTCTCTAGCTATTGGTAGCTAAGGAGCACGAGATTGGAGGCCTCAGGCTAGTATCTGAGCTAGGAGGCCTGGATCAGTGAACGCTTCCGTTAATTCGGCAACGTTCCGTCAATCGAACCAATTCGGCCACGGATTGCACTCTCATCTTCTGCATCAGGTGGGCACGATGCACTTTGATCGTCTGCTCGACGGTGCCGAGGTCGTCGGCAATTTGTTTATTCAATTTGCCAGCGACCACACATTCGAGCACGTCGCGCTCGCGCGGTGTGAGCGTGGCCAGGCGCGCGCGGATTTCCGAAAGTTCAGCTTGCTCCTGTCGACGGGCGCGATGTTTTGTGATCGCCACACGCACGGCTGCGAGCAGGTCTTCATCGTCCACGGGCTTGGTGAGGAAATCGCTGGCCCCGTGTTTCATCGCCTGGACGCTCCGGGGAATATCACTCGTACCGGTCAGGAAAATGATGGGCAGCAAACTGCCTGTCTTTGCGAGGATCTGTTGGAGCTCAAGGCCATTCAAGGTCGGCATTGCAACATCGAGAACGAGGCAACCCCATACGCCGGGATCATACTGCGCCAGAAACTCCTGTGCCGATGCAAAGGCAGTCACAGCAAAACCAGCCGCATGCAACAGGCGCACGATGGACCGGCGTACCGGCGCGTAATCGTCCACAACAAAAACAGTGGGATTGGAAGGAGTAGTCATCAATCTACCCCGTTGTTGGTTGTTGTTCGGGCCTGAGTTATAACTACGTCGCCGTTTGAGGCAGCTATAGGCAGACTGAAATGAAATGTTGCGCCGCGGTCGGGATTGTTGGTGGCCCATAGTTTCCCTCGATGTGAGGCAATAATGGTACGACAGACCGAGAGGCCAAGCCCCATTCCCTTGGGTTTTGTGGTGAAGAAAGGCTCGAAGATTTGTTCCATTTTTTCCTCGGGAATGCTGCTACCTCGGTCGGTAACGCATACAGTCACAGCGTTACTGTCGTTTTCGATTCCAGTGCGAATAAGCAGCCGCCGCTCCGAAGTGTTGCAATGAATCATCGCGTCACAAGCATTCACCATCAGGTTGAGTAAGACTTGCTGAAGCTGCACCGGGTCGCCGGTGACGCTGGGCAAATGCGGCTCGAGTTCGGTATCCACAGTGACCTTCTGATTCACGAGAGCGCTGCGAACTAGCTTTAAGACATCCTCCACCACTTCGTTAATGTGAAGACGGCGCTGCTGCACCTGCTCCTTTTTTAGCCATTGGCGAAGGCGCTGGATGACTTCCGCAGCACGCTTGTCTTCGCTCACGATGTCACTAAGAATGTCGCGCACTTCAGTAACGTCGGCGTCGCTATGCGCGAGAACTCGCTGTGCAGCTTGTGCGTTGCTGAGAATCGAGCTGAGCGGCAGGTTAAGCTCGTGCGCAATCGAGCCAGAAAGTTCCCCCATCGTGGAGACACGCGAGAGATGTGCCATTTCATTGCGATGACGCGCTGACTCCTCTTCGGCCTGCTTGCGTTTAGTGATGTCCAGTGAAGCGCCGAGCATCCGAACCGGCTGACCATTTCTGTTAAACTCCACGTGGCCGCACCCGGCGATCCAACGGAGTTGCCCATTTGGCAGCAGTACCCGGTACTCAGATCGATATTCGGCACCTGTGCGCAGAGAGCTCTGCACCGCTTTGAGCACGAATTCACGATCCTCAGGATGTAGCCTGCTCCGAAACCGATCGGAGTCGAGTTTCTCCGACGGTCCGAAGCCAAAGAGAGCGCGACCTTTTTCCGTGACCCAAATTTCATTGCGCGCAATGTCCCACATCCACATACCGAGTTCGGCAGCGCTCGCCGCGAGCTCCATCCGCTCCTGTGTCTCGCGTAAGTCCGCCTCGCTCGCCTGCAAGCGTCGCGCGAGCTGCGCCGCATGGAGCACATCGTAGCTCAGTTCATAGGCCATCGCCGCGACGATTCCCGAATACGCAAAACAAAGGAAAAACGGGACGTTGATAATTCCCCAGATCACGAGCGGCACGTGCCATGCGAGGATCGCCCCGAAAATCATACTGCCACCGATAACCAAAGCGCGTCGCTGATCGCCCCGTCGCCAGACGGTAATCGTGGCGTCAATGGAAAAGATAAGCAGTAACAGCAGGCTTAACGAACTGAGCAGACCCCACGGATTTCCCACGCCGACTGGCACCGAAATCACCTCGCCGCCCCACCCCGAGAAATGACGAAGACTTGTAATTCGCCGGAAGTTAAGGTTCGGCGTAAGAATGAAATTGAGAATCAGTACCAAAGTGCGCAAGCCGCAGATACTCCACGCGAGCCACGGTCGTCCGGCGTGGAGATAAAGTCGCACGAAAACCACGAACGAGACAATGAGCACCCATACGGGCACATGTATCCAGCGGACGAGTGCTTCGTATTGCCCAACTGTCTCGGTGTGCATCATCGCTAACTCGAACGCTGCGATGGCCGCTGCCGCCACAGCGGTGAACGAAAATACAAGGTGCGCCCAGACTTGACGCTGCTTACACCAGACGAGGAGGTATATAGCCGCCAGCGTCAAACACGCGGCCGCGTTCATCGACCAGACGATGGTGATCCAACTCATGGGATACCCCAGCCTCTCTGTCGTGAGTTCGCGGCTATCTGTCGATTGAAGTAGAGACAGTGCTCCCTCTCGGAAGAAGGATGTTGGCCATCGCGCGCGACGACCCTGCCGATTCCCTGGTCACTGATACACCTGTCCCCGACCGCTACGCCCCTGTATGGTTCTCTACCAACGCGAGCTGGCGCGCTATTTTTCACGCATTATGCAGGTCTCACAAATCGCTCGGGGGCGCTGCAATCGTAAATTTGCGTCTTTTACGAAAATATCGGTCCCTTTTCGTTGTTCTCCGGAAACTATGTGGCTAAGTTCCCAAAAATTCGTGGGCTCACACGCAAAAGAGACTGGACCTTGGCGGTACGGCTCCGGTGAGAGCTGTTGTGCTGGTCCGCGAGGGCAATTGGAGTTAATCGTCTCTACTTCATGAATGTTGCGAGAACGAGAAACCCGCAACCGACGACGCCAAAAAAGCAAGCTGACAATCTAGAACGGACGGTGTCTTGTAAGCGCGGAGATTGGCGCG
>JBKPMH010000100.1:0-24669 GCA_046732035.1 Verrucomicrobiota bacterium | reverse complement strand
TATTGCCACAGCGCATCCGGGACTTCTACGCCGCCGTACCTGCATTGCCAGACCAGCGGCGCGTAAGTATCGCGCTCGTTCTCGAACGGTTCGGTACGGGGATCGAAATAGTGTTTGTGCTCGGGATTGAGGAGCTTGGGGCGACCCGTTGAGTCCAATTCATTGCCACCCGCGTCGCCGTAGCAGAAAAATCCTGCCGTTCGGCCTTCGAGATGGTTTAAGCTCATCGTCTTCCATTCGGCGGACCGTTCGAGCTTCATTGCGAGTTCCGGGTCTTTGTGTTTGATCGTAGCTTCACGAGGATTACCGCCGTTCATGCATACCAGGCGATCGAACATGAGCTTGAGATTGCTGGTAGGCGCGTACCAGTTAACAGGGCCGAGGATCGCCCATGCATCAGCCAGATCGAGCCGTGCATACATATCGACGTCCCACATTAAGTCCGGCTCCGCCTTGTTCTTTTTCTCGTAACAATTGCAAGGCCAGACGCACAAGGCCATGGAGGTAGACACGCAGGCGTTGCAGCTCTGGATTCGTGCGCGGCCATACACGTTTCCAAGGTCTTCGTAATCAATTTCCCATTCTTGTGGAAGCCGGTCGGCAACTCGAAGCATCATCGCCCTGGATTTGGAATCGACACCCGGGCAATTGTACTGACGGCGGTCTGAACCTGCGATGATCAGCACGCGAAACGGCCGATCAGCGGTTGGCAACCTGCCGTTTTCGTCGTGCGGTCTCATTATGAACAAGTTCGCACAGACGCGGCCGGCGGATTTAATTAATCCTGTCCCGTTCAGTTCTCGGGCGCCTCTCACCCGAACTTGCGGCTGGTTATTCGGCTAACTCATCCGCAGGCCTGGCGGCACGTTCGGGGCGATGGCCATCGGGAAGACTCCAATAATCACGCTGTCTCTGAAATGGCAGCAGCCACAATCGGCCAAATGTCAGGTCTTCCCTGTAGCCTGGCACCCCGATCGTGATTTCGTCCTGCGAAATGTCGCGACGCAATGTGCCGTGCAGCTTGTCCCACCAGCAGAAAATCGTGCCCCAGTTTGAATTTGTTTCTCGTTCCACAATCGAGTGATGGATTCCGTGCATTCGAGGTGTCACCACGACGTGATTGAGGATGCGCTCGACCGAAATTGGCAGGCGCCAGTTGGAGTGATGAAAAAGCGTCGCCGCTTCAAACAAGATAAAGAACGTGAGCAGCGTCACGGGACCAACACTAAAAATGACAACCCCCAGCGTGAGAAAACCTATCGAGAAAAGCATCTCACCAAAATGAAAGCGTGTCGCTGTGCTCACATCCATATCGAGATCGGTATGATGAACATTGTGAAATCGCCAGAAAAGCGGAACCATGTGGTTCGCCCAGTGCCACCACCAGTACGCATAATCCATGAGCAGAAATCCGATGACGCCTCGCGCCCAAACCGGCAGCCCCATCCACCTGAACAGCCCGAGGTGTCGATATTCCATCCACGCCGCCAGCGCCAGAGGCAATGGTAACGTAAGCCACCGCAGAACCGCATGAGATGGAATCGAAACGATTAAGTTCCGCACCAGTCGTCGCAACATTGACAGATGTTGCCTGCGCAATGGATAACGCCTTTGCAGAAACAGCAGGGCAAGAAACAAACAGATGATCAGGGGAGTGCCGACGAAATCGAGTGGAGGGATGATCTTCATGTATGACTTTGATCCATCAGCGCTAGCCGTTGAATATCAAATCACACGGCGAGAGTCATGACTATTTCGATCATCGTGCCGACGTTGAACGAAGCTGAGTTGATCCAATCTTTTCTTCGTCACTTACGCAAACAAGCCCCGAAAGCGGAGATCATTGTCGCGGACGCGGATAGCAACGATTGCACGGCCGAGATGGCAGCGCCATTTGCTGATCGGGTTGTCCCCGCCCGCGCCGGACGAGCTACACAGATGAATGCCGGAGCGCTGACCGCCCATGGCGACATTCTTTGGTTTCTCCATGTGGATGCACAAGTTCCATGCGGTTGTTTGGAGGAGATCGAGCGCATCATGGACGACCCAAAAGTCGTTGGCGGTTTTTTTCGAATTCGCCTTCCACAAAAGCCAGTCTACCGATTAACCGATACTTTTGCCCACTACGCCGGGATCGCGTTGCGAATGAGATGTGGCGACCACGGGCTTTTCTGCCGGCGGACCGTGTTCGCCAATGTTGGCGGATTTCCAGAGGTCCCACTAATGGAAGATGTGGATTTTTTTCGGCGCCTTCGACGCCATGGCCATGTCCGTTGGAGTTCCAAACGGATTCTGGTTAGCTCACGTCGTTACGAAAGCATTGGACCAGTTCGTTTGACTCTCGCTTACGGATTGATCGCAGCGCTTTATGTGTTCGGTGTTCCAGTAGGAAAGCTGGCGTCGATTTACAAACGCACGTGCTGCAAGCGATCGAGCGCGAACTTTTCACCATAACCCTGCGTCCTAAACGGCGGACAATGCACGCACGAACCTTTGTACATCCGTTTCCTTTGTACTAGGACAGCAAATGAAATGGAGGCAGCGATGAAAATAATCATTGTGGCGATCACACTGGTAATGACCGCAGCTCTTGCCGCCTTCGGCCAGGAAGGGGCAGTAGAAAACGCCAAGCAGGGAGCAAAAAAGGCCGGACAGACCATCAAGAATGGAGTTGAAACTGCAGGCGAAAAAACCAAGGAAGCTGCTGAAACAGTTGGAGAAAAAACCAAAGAGGCTGCCAAGACTGTTGGCAGAAAGACCAGGGAAACCGCTCAAACTGTTGGCCAGAAAACAAAGGGAACTGCCAAAAAAGCCCATCGAAAATCAAAAAAGACGTCAAACAAGGCCAAGACAGAAGCCAGCGAACAATCGACAAACCAGGCGCCTAACACGCCCGCCCCGAACGATCGCTAATAGCAGGAAATCGCGGTAAGCCGAGCCGCTCGGCGGCAAGCACGGGATCGGGTTGTATCTAAATGATGCAAGTCGGTGAGGCCGAATCCGTCAGCCAATACGTTTCGGACTTGCTCAACGTCGTTGACTGAGTCCTATTTGCCGCGATCAAAATCGCGAAACATGTCCGAGCTAATGAGCCGCCTGCGCCTGGGAGTCAATGTCGATCACGTAGCGACGCTGCGGCAGGCCCGTTACGCCACCATGCCGGAGTCCAAGAACGCGGAGCCGGATCTCATCGTCGCCGCAAGAATGTGCGAACGCGCCGGAGCGCAGGGGATCGTCGCCCATTTGCGGAGCGATCGTCGGCATATCCAGGACCGGGACATCGAACGTTTGCGCGAAAACATCATGACAAAATTGAATCTCGAAATGGGCAACACCCCCGAAATTCTGGATGTCGCGCTTCGTATCATGCCGGATGAAGTCTGCCTTGTCCCAGAGAAACGGGAGGAAGTTACGACTGAGGGCGGCTTGGATGTCATCGCAAATCGCAAAATATTGGAACCAACAATCAAGCGATTGCATACGTCCGGCATTCGAATCAGCCTGTTCATCGATCCGACATTGGAACAAGTCGACGCCGCAGCAGAGCTTGGCGTGGAAATGGTTGAGTTGCATACCGGCAGGCTGGCCAACGCCTTCACGGAAAAAATCCAAAAGGAAGAACTTGAGCAATTGCGAGCGGCGGCCCGCGCCGCATCAGAATCAAATCTTCAGGTTAACGCCGGCCACGGCATCAACTACAAGAATGTTGAACTGATCAATCAAATTCCGTGCCTGACCGAGCTCAACATTGGGCACGCTATCGTATCGCGCGCTGTTTGGGTCGGGCTTGATACCGCCGTCAAAGAAATGCTGGCAGCGATGGGGAAATACGCCGGATGAATGTTGAAGCTGGATTGCGTTGTCCGCAACGCGATGGCAATTCGAGATGAGCGTGATTGGTACTGGTATCGATCTTGTCGAGTGCGCTCGTATTCAGCGCTCCATCGATCGATTTGGTGATCGTTTTCTTCACCGGGTTTTTACCGATGGCGAAATCGAATACTCAACGTCGATGAAATTCCCGGCGCGCCATTTAGCCGCACGGTTTGCGGCAAAAGAGGCTGTTTCAAAAGCGTTCGGCACCGGGATTGGCAAAGCGATGGGTTGGCGCGACATAGACGTACAAAAAAAATCGAGCGGCGAACCATTCCTGGTTTTGTCCGGGCCGGCACAAGAACTCGCAACAAAACGCGGCATCAGTGCGGCACTCGTCACACTTAGCCACACGGAGCATCATGCCATCGCATGCGTTGTGCTGGAAGGAACTCTGGAAGCTGATTGTTGCTAACCACCGAAAGGAAGCGAGCAAATCCCTGGCAGCACTGCCAAACAAGACAGCTTTGTGAAACGACATGCTATCGGTATCACTTTGGTGATTGTCGCGTTTGCAGCGGTCGCAGCTTTTGCCATTAGCGATATCGCGCGCCGTGCCGCAGCTCGCAAACTGCGTGAGCAGATCCTCGCGGAACTTCAGGCGATGACTCTGAAGAATTGCACGCTGAAGCGTTTTGGTAGCGCGAATGACGGCGGATATTTAATGTGCGAAAATCTCATTGAGCCGCTGGATGGAGCGTATTCTTACGGCGTCGGCACGAATGATGACTGGGGATGCGAAGTCTCGCGCCGGTACGGCGTCTCAGTACATCAATACGATTGCTTCGACCCTGCGCGCCCAACATGTAGCGGCGGAACGTTTGTGTTTCACAATGAGTGCGTCAGCGCTCGGACTGGCGACAGGGGTTCGCGTTTTTTCGACACGCTGGAAAATCAAGTAAAGAAAAACGCCGACATTGGTCGCCGCCTGGTCATGAAGATGGACATCGAGGGTGCGGAATGGGATTCGCTCCTCACAGCCCCGGATGAACTGCTGGCATCATTTTCTCAGATCGCGATGGAGATGCATGGCTTCGACGATCCGAAAATTGTGGAGGTTCTGCGGAAATTAAAACGGAACTTCTATCTTGTGAATCTTCATTTCAATAATTGGTCGTGCACCCCGAAGGCTGCGCCGCTTCCCGCGTGGGCGTACCAAACGCTCTGGGTGAATAAGCGCATTGGCGTGCCCGATCCGACGGCGCCTGTTCCGGCACCGATGAGCCCGCTAAACGCGCCCGATTCGCCGACATGGGCCGATTGTCAATTGCGCGGGACGCGCCCACCCTGAGGCGAAGAAGGAACGGTCGCCGCGGCGCCTCCTCAACACGCTGGCAGACGACACCTTGACTATGCCGTCAAATCATCTGGCGCCTTCAGCAGTCCGTACTCCTCGTCTTCATAGAAGCCGATCCTCCAAATGCTTCGCAGATATAAACAATGTTGAAACTGTGCGCTCTTTCCGGTTATCAACGCAGCCATGGAATCTTTTCGGCATCTCATGGAAGTGGTTGGCACGAGCGTCGATGGCGTCGGTGTTTTCATTGTGGCCGCTGGCATGGTAGTTGCCACAATCCGGCTTCTCTGGCGCATGCGAAATCGCGTCGATTCGACAGGCAGCTACTATTCGCTTTATCGACAGGATGTCGGACGCGCGATCCTGCTCGGTCTGGAGTTTCTGATTGCTGGCGACATTATTCGGACCGTCGTTGTCGCGCCGACCCTGCAAAACGTGATCGTGCTTGGAATCATTGTGCTGATCCGCACATTCCTCAGTTTGTCGTTACAGTTGGAAATCGAACGGAAATTACCTTGGCAGCGCATCAAACGAATGAATTAAACGCGTCTAACCGACGCGCTTTGCGTTCTCATTTGCTGATGTTGGAATTGATCCAGCGCACGGCGGCGTGCATACTTTGGTTGGACTCGCCGAATGGAAAGGACCCTAGTCGCGCTTTGGTTTGCCGATATTGCTGGGTATAGCGTGCATTCGGCTGAAGATGAGCGAGGAGCGCTGCGGCTCGTTGAAATGCTTCAAGGAGTGTCCCGCGAAGTCGTATCGCGGCACAAAGGCCGCATCATAAAGTTTGTTGGTGATGCGGTGCTCGCGCAATTTACGAGCACCGAGCTGGCTGTGTGCGCTGCGATTGATTTAAGCACACGGTACACGGAGCGATCCGCCGCAGCCGGCCACGCTAAAAGTTTGCGAATCGGTGTTCATTTAGCTGATGTAGCAGTGGCTCCTGACGGCGATCTCTATGGCGATGGCGTCAATACCGCTGCGCGAATCCAGGAAACCGCTGAGCCCGGACAGGTATTAATTAGTCAAGACGTCTGGCGCCAACTGCGCGGTCGCCGCGAGTTCCGTTTTAATCATTTAGGCGATCGATTCTTGAAGGGAATTGGTGCCATCGATCTCTACATCGTAGACGTTGGAAAAGACATCCCGGGGGCATTCACATCGACTACTACTGAGGAGCATCTGTCACCGAAAGGGCAAAAACAGGCAATTTCGTCCCTTGGCGTGCTACCCTTCGCCGATCTAAGCGCGGAACATGATCAGGAGTATTTCGGTGACGGTGTGGCTGAGGAAATACTCAATGCTTTAACAAGAATTGGCGGCCTTCGTGTACCCGCAAGATCATCGTCCTTTGCCTGTCGGGGTTCGAATCTGGACGCACGCGACGTAGGGAGACGGCTCGGCGTCGAGGCGCTGCTTGAAGGCAGCGTCCGTAAGGCGGGAAGACGCCTTAGGGTCAGTGTTCAACTGATCGACGCCCGCAACGGATATTGTCTCTGGTCCGGTCGAATCGATCGCGAGGTCGCTGACATCTTCGCGATTCAAGACGAAATCGCGGCTAGCGTCATCAATGCATTGGGCCTCTCTCTCGACCAGCCTGGAAAGGGTCACTTAGTCAAAGCTTCCACGACCAACGTTGAAGCGTACGAATTCTATCTGCGGGGTCGCAAGCTCTTCCAAAAGTGGACCCGCCAAAACATAGCGCTGGGTCGAGAAATGTTTGAGCGCGCCGTTGCTATTGATCCAAATTTCGCCGCTGCATGGGCCGGACTGGCGACGGCGCATGTACATCTGTTTGGTTGCGACAGCGAGCCACATTTGGAGAAAGCCCGTGAGGCCAGCGCTCGAGCTCTGGAACTGGATCCAAAATCAGCAGAAGCCCACGTTGCTGCCGCTCAGAAATTATCCATGGAGCAGCGCTACGAGGATGCCGCTGCGGAATTCGAACGAGCGATCGAACTCGATCCCACTCTCTTCGATGCGCATTACTATTTTGCGCGATCCTGCTTCAAAAGCGGAGATCTCGAGAAATCGCTTCGTCTCTTTAAACAGGCGCAACGGGTACGCCCCGACGACTACCAGTCGCTTTATTTGGAAGCCCTGGTGTTGACGCAATTGGGACGACATGAAGAAGCCCGCAAGGTTTTCCACCGGTCGTTGGAATTCACCACCAGATACATTGCTCTGAATCCAGATGACGCGCGCTCATATGTTTTGGGCGCTGGTGCGTTCGCCAGGCTGGGGGAAACTGAGCTCGCGAAGGAATGGGCTGAACAAGCCATATCCTTGGCCTGCGACGACGATGCGATCCTGTATAATGCCGGTTGTGCGCTTGCCGTGGCGGGTGAGGGGGAACCTGCTCTCGACGCCTTGGAACGCGCGATCGAAGCTGGTCTCGCGGGCGGAGATTGGGTCCCACAGGATCCTGACTGGGAACGACTACGCGATAATCCACGATTTCAAAGACTGGTTCAGCGGGTGGCTCGACGGAAGTGAGTCTCAGAATAAGTGTTAAAGTCGTGATTTGGCTCAGCCAGGGCAAACACCTCAACGAATTCGTTGTCGTTTAGGATTTGGTAGGTCTCTCGGGCTCGCCAGCCGGGAGCAATGTTCTCAATCGTTGTACTGACAAAGACCATTGTCGGCCCATCTTTGGAGATACTTGCGGCTTCGAACTGATTCACGAACCCTTCGATGTGAAATTGGCGCAGGATGAATTTTTTCGGTCCCTTATCGTAGCTAAAAATGCCGATGTCCTCGTGCTGTTCCCCTTTTGGGTTCTTTTTCTGGGGGAGATAGGAAGATCGGTTCACAACTTGAATGAAATGGTCGTTTAGAACGAACGAGTATTCTCGTTTCGATTTTCCGGTCCCAGCCTCGCCTTTAATTTCGCCTTCCCATTTGCCGATTAAGACGCGCAGCGGCTTCCACGGATCGGTTTTCATTTCTGGCTGCTTTGGTGCCGCAGTAAGACGAAGCAATATCAGTGAAGTCATGAAAAGAAAGGTGATGCCCAACGAGATCGCTTTTATGTTCATGCCCTCGATAGTAGGGCGGCAGCAATCTCAAGAGATTGTAAAAATCGGACATCAGAACGCCACGTTTGTGCGCGTAAAAAGTTCGCTCGGTTGAAAGCCAGCAAACTGCCGAAACTCGTGATTGAAATGCGCTTGATCGAAATATCCGGAATTTAGCGCTACCTCAGTCAATGGTATATTTCGACGTGACCGCAGTTCAGTTAGCGCGCGAACGAATCTGCTGACCCGTGAGAATTGCTTCGGGGTAACGCCAATGGCGTTTTCAAATCTGCGATTGAGCTGACGCGTGCTTGCTCCAACGACCGAAGCAAGTTCTGCAATTCTCAACGTGCCAGCGTGAAGTTGGATTAACGCCAACGCCCGATCTACCAAAACGTCTTCACGTTGCATCAACGCCAGATAATTTACTAACAGATCTTCAACAACGGCGATTCGACGACTCATTGTCGGCGCATTTGCGATCCGGTCTATTGTTTCGGCATCTGAATCGTTCCAGACATGTTTCGTTGCGACGACCCCGCCGGCGATGGCTTTTAATGATCCCGGTAAAAACCGGTATGCCCCTTGGGCCGAAAAACGAACGGCAACGAAGCCAATCCTCCCATGCGGCGCTATTTCAATGAAATCATTCATCTGTCCAACGAGGAATCCTTGCGATTGGACGTGGCATTCTCGATTTGAAAATACGGTGTAAAACGGATCTCGAAAATGAAACACGAGCTCAACGCATCCGTCCGGCAGAATTCTCTCGGGCCCGGAGTTGTGGATGGATCGGTCGCATTCTAGCGACCAAATCAATTTTACAAATGGCGTTAAAACCGCTGGAATCGGATACTCACGATAGCAGATCTCATCCATCTGCTTACGATCCTAGCATTGGCACCGGCATGCTTTCCATCTTTCCATTTCGGCGAAAATCGGCAGCGAAATCTGAAAACTTCTTCGGATCGAGTCAGGCCGTCGGTGAGTTTCTGATTTGCTGGTTACTGAGTTAAGTTATCACTGACGTAAGGCAGAGCGCAGCAACCCGCCTCTCTCGCAGATCTCTCACCGGGGCTATTTCGAGGTCCTACGCATTGGACTCAAACACTTGCTGGCTGAACAAATGGGGAAATGTCTTCAGTTTTGTTCCCGAGCTGTCGCCGACGCCAAAGGAGGTAAATCACCGGATAAATCAGAAGCTCCAAAATCGCGCTTGTTATAACGCCGCCAATCATGGGCGTGGCAATTCGTTTCATCACATCGGCGCCAGCTTGCATCGCTGGCGACCACATGATTGGCAATAACCCAAAGAGAATCGCGCAGACTGTCATTATCTTTGGACGGACTCGGCTCACCGCGCCCTCAATAACTGCGTCGTGTAAATCGCGCATATTATTCATGCGATGCTCGGCGCGAAATTTTTCCCACGCGTGATCGAGATAGAGCAGCATGACCACACCGGTCTCAGCATCGAGGCCAGCAAGAGCGATGAGTCCAACCCAAACGGCCACGCTCATGTTGTACCCAAGCATCCAAAGCAACCAGAACGCGCCGACCAACGAAAACGGCACGGCCAGGAGGACAATTGCCGTTTTCGTCACTGATCTGGTGTTCATGTATATGAGGACGAAAATGATCAGGAGGGTGAACGGAATCACAATTTTCAATCGTTCCTTCGCCTCCTGTAGATATTGAAATTGTCCGGCCCACTCGATGTAATACCCCGGCGGATATTGGATGCGTTGGCTAAGCAATTGTGATGCGCTGCGGACATAGCCGTCGATGTCGCTTGTTGTGGTGTCGAGGAAAACAAATCCAACCAGCTTGCTGTTTTCACTGCGCACGGACGGCGGACCGGTCTTGTAACGGATGTCGGCCAGCAGCGAGATGGGCACCTGCGCGCCCGTGGGCGAGGGAACGAGAACCCGTCTAAGCGCGTCGATGTCCTGGCGAAAATCGCGCGCGTATCGGGTGTTAATTGGGTAACGCTCGCGACCTTCAACGGTGGTCGTGATGTTTTTGCCGCCAATAGCCGATTCGATGATGTCGTTGACGTCGCCGACTTTCAGACCATACCGCGCCGCTGCTTCACGGTTCACTGTGAAATCGAGAAAATATCCGCCGACTGTGCGTTCGGCGAATGCGCTGCGCGTGTTTGGCAGAGTGGCAAGCTCCTTTTCGATTTGCACCGCCAGATTTTGAATTTCTCCGAGATCAGGACCGAAAACTTTTATTCCGAGGATGCTGCGAAACCCAGTAGTGAGCATTTCCGTGCGCGTCTGGATGGGCATCCAGAACAGGTTCGCCATGCCGGGCGTTTTGATATTTGCATCGACCTCGGCGAGCAACTTGTCCCACGTCATTCCTTTGCGCCATTGATCGGCCGGCTTAAGTGTGACGACAGTTTCGAACATCGACAAAGGCGCTGGATCAGTCGGCGTATCGGCCTGGCCAGCTTTCCCGAACACCGTAACTGCTTCGGGGATTTTCTTCAGTTGCCGGTCCTGAATCTGCAAAATCTTTGTCGCTTCAGTGATGGACATTCCCGGTACCGCTGTGGGCATGTAGAGCAGCGTGCCCTCGTTAAGCGGTGGCATGAATTCACTGCCAAGTCGTTTGTACGGAAAAAAAGTGAGCAGCAGGATGACCAACGCCCCGGTCAATGTGAACCAGCGGTAGCGCAACACGAAATTAACGCATGGTTGATACAAACGAATCAAAAAGCGGTTCACCGGATTTTTGATCTCCGGCGCGATCTTTCCGCGAATGAGCAAAACCATCAGCACCGGCACGAGCGTCACGCCTAGAAACGAGGCAAAAAACATCGAGAACGTTTTCGTGAAGGCGAGGGGCCTGAAAAGCCTTCCTTCCTGGGCGGTGAGCGTGAAGACGGGAATGAAGCTCACCGTAATCACAAGCAGGGCGAAAAAGAGCGAACGACCGACGCTCTTAGCGGCAGTGATAATTACATTAACTCTTTCCAGACCGGTCGGATCGCGTCCGTGTTCATTGCGAAAATGTTCGAGTGACGTGTGCGCGTTCTCGATCATGATGATCGCTGAATCGACCATAGCGCCGATGGCGATGGCGATGCCGCCCAACGACATGATATTGGAGGTGACACCTAGCCACCACATCGGAATGAACGACAAAATAATTGCGACCGGCAGCGTGATGATGGCCACCAGCGATGAGCGCACGTGCCACAGAAAAACAATGCAGACCAGCGCGACGACAATGCTCTCTTCGATCAGCTTCTCGCGCAGCGTGGCGATGGCCCGTTTGATCAAGTCGCTGCGGTCGTAGACAGGCACGATGTGCACACCAGCCGGCAGCGAAGGCTTTATCTCTTCAATTTTCTTTTTTACTGCATCAATGACGTTAAGCGCGTTCTCGCCGTACCGCATCACTACGATGCCGCCGACGACTTCGCCGCGTCCGTCGAGCTCCGCAACACCGCGGCGAATGTCGCCGCCGAGATGAACATTACCAACGTTCTTTAAATAGATCGGCGTGCCATTTTCCACTTTGAGCACGATGTTTTCGATGTCCTCGATCTTTTTGATGTAGCCACGACCGCGGATATAATATTCTGTGGATGCGACCTCAAATGTTTTGCCGCCGACATCGGCGTTGCTCATTTTGATCGCATTAACGATGTCGCTGAGCGGGATGTTGTACGCGACGAGCGCGTTGGGGTCTAGATCGACCTGGTATTGTTTTACGAATCCGCCGACGGACGCGACTTCGGCAACGCCTTTTACCGAAGAAAGCGCATAACGCAGATTCCAATCCTGAATGGAACGCAACTCGGCGAGATCGTGTTTCCCGCTGTCGTCGACGAGCGCGTATTGGTAAACCCAGCCCACCCCGGTTGCATCTGGTCCAATCACCGGATTTACGCCTTCGGGCAGGGAACCTCGGACCGAGTTCAAATATTCAATGACCCGTGAACGTGCCCAATAAATGTCGGTGCCGTCTTGAAAGATGACGTAAACGAAGGACTTACCGAACATCGATTCACCACGAACGAATTTTACCCTCGGAGCAGCGATGAATACGGTGGAGATCGGATAAGTGATTTGATCTTCAACCAGGTCGGGCGAACGCCCTTCCCACTCTGTGTAGACGATAACCTGTACGTCGCTTAAATCCGGCATGGCATC
Organism: Verrucomicrobiota bacterium; assembly: GCA_046732035.1. Lineage (GTDB taxonomy): Bacteria > Verrucomicrobiota > Verrucomicrobiia > Chthoniobacterales > UBA10450 > Udaeobacter. The sequence continues at coordinate 12,310 of JBKPMH010000100.1, read as the reverse complement.
GAGCGGTGTGTTGAGTAGCCCGTAAATTCCCGCTGCGACCGCAAAAATTGTGAAAATGAAAACAAGAAATTTATTGCGCGCGCTCGCTCCAATAACGCGTTCGATCAGTGACTCGCGCTTTCCAGCGGCAGCCATTTGGTTCCGGGAAGTTGTCTCAGCCCCAATCATGGCTTGGTGCCAGGGCTGACGTTTTCTTGTGGCCCTTGCTGGTCCTCAAATCCTTTTAGAGCGCCTTGCACTTTCGATTCGGCATCGATGAGAAAATTTGCGCTGGCAACCACGCGTTCATTTTCATTGAGGCCGCTTTTGAGTTCGTAGATATCACCGTATTTGGTGCCGAGCTCGACGAGGCGCGGTTCAAGGTAGCCTTTACCTTTGTCCACGAAGACAACATTTCGCGTGCCTGTCGGCATGACCGCACTTACGGGGATGGTCAGCGCCTGGCCCATGTGCATCGCCAGCTCCGCATTGACGTACATTCCGGGACGCAACTTGAAATCCGGATTAGCGATATCAATCCGCACCTTGGCTGTGCGTTTGGCTTCTTCCAAAAACGGATTGATCAGACTGATTGTTCCTTCGAATTTTTCGCCTGGATACGATTTGGTTGTGATGTCGATCTTCTGACCAACTTGCAACATCGGAAGCTCATTTTCGTAGAACTCCGCCCACACCCATACGACGCTCAGATCGGCGACTTCCACGAGCGTGTCGCCGACTTTCACGTTCTTGCCCTGCTCTACGGGCACCGACTGCACCACGCCGCGAAACGGCGAGAGCAATGTCAGCGTGTCAAAAGCTTTGCGGGTCCTTTCCAATTCAGCGATCTGCTCTTCAGTAACATTCCAGAGTTGAAGCCGGCGCCTGGCCGATTCGATCAAGCGCTGCGGTGTTTCGCGAGCGTCTTTGCTCTTGGCCTGGTCACGCATTCGCAGAAGTTCGACGAACTCGCGCTCGCTGGTTAGGAGGTCTGGGCTGTAGATTGATAAGAGCGGAGCATTTTTTTCAACTAACTCCCCGGGCGCGGTGACTTGCAGCTTTTGCACATAACCGTCGACTCGGGAGACGAACTGCCAGTTGCGACCTTTGTCGGGAACAATCAAACCGACTGCACGGATGGTGTGGAAGAGCGGTTTGCGTTCAACTGTCGCGTAGGTAACGCCGATTTGCTGCTGACGCTCCACCGGCACAACGAATTCGTGTGAAGGTGACCCGCTCGCAGTCTCAGTCGATCTACCCGCCAACATTGCCGCGTGATCGTGTTTAGGTGGCTGTTTGCTGGAACTCGCCGGCGTCAGTTCGCCTTTCATGACCGGCACAAGATCCATGGAGCAAATGGGACATTTTCCAGGCTCCTTCTCTCGCACCGAAGGATGCATGGTGCAGGTGTAGTAGTCGACGTTGCCTGGTTTAGCTGAAGTGCCTCTTTTTGTGCACGAACTCGCCAGGAAAAACAACACAACGAGCACAAACAGCACTGTGATTTTTTGTGTAATAATCTTCACGGTGAATTCTTTCATTTCGATGAATGACGTGACGTCGAGTAGAGTTCCGAGCCTATGACTGCCTCCAGTTCAGCGACGGCGATCTGATAGTGGGTCAAATGATCCCGGCCCATCGCTTCGATGTCGCGCAAGTTGCGTTGCGCACTGATCCAGTCGAGAAAGCTCGTTTTCCCCGACTCATAACTCAGTCGTGTCGCCTCGAACGCCTGCTGTGCCTGCGGCACAAGCTTGTCGCTGAATAGTTCGACGTGATGATGAAACGTCTCGATTTTCGCCAACTGATCGCGCAACAGTCGCAATGCTTCCTTTTGTTCGCGCTCGAATCCTTGCTCCGCAGCTGCAAGATTTGCGCGTGCCTCGCGGACGCCAGCGGAATACTTACTGGGATTCACCCATGGAATTGTGAACGACACTCCCGCGTCGAGTTCACTGACCGCCTCGGCGGCATCGTTGTAGCGCTGGCCTTTTACCATCAACGCGGGATCGGGAATCCATGCGCGCTGCGCCAGCTGAAGCTTTGATTTCTCGCCGTCGATCTTCGCCCGCGCCATCTGTACTTCGGGCCTCTGTGCAAGGGTGATCGCGCGCAAACTGGTTGCGGAAAGATGCGCGTGATCGATGCTGCCTGCCACTGGCCTGCCGAGCACTGCAAACGCATCACGGTTCATCAGCGCATTCAGTTGCGACTGTGCGTCCGACAAATTGCGCTCCAGGTCCCGTCGTGCTTCCTGCAGCTTGCTATAATCAGTCTCGGCAACGAAAACATTCGCCGCGTTCTCCAGACCAGCTTCGTATCGGGATCGGCTGATATCCGCGATTTGTTTCAGCGAAGTGAGATTTTTGCTGTTGATCTCAAGCTGATCGTAGGCATTCGCTAACTGGAAGTACGTGCTCCGCGCTTTCGCAATAACGTCCAGTTGAGTGCGCCGCGCTTGCTCAAATGCCGCAAGCGCTTCGGCTGCTGCGATACGACCGCGCACGAGATTTTTACCGGTGATAGGGATCAACTGCTCAACAGCGAGCGATTGATCCATGAACGCATTCGGCGGAACATCGACATACCGATGCATCTTCGATTCGCCGGAGACGCGCGGATCATCCCAAGCATTCTCTTGGCGTACGCGCTGAATTGCGGCGCGCCAGCGGTTCTCCGTTTCTTTGATTGCCGGATTATTATCCAGCACAGTGCGCGTCACTTCGTCTAACGAGAGCCGCGATGAAACAGTTCCGTATTCGCCGCCATCAGTGGCGATCTGACCTCGGATTGATAAAGATGTAGCTAATAAAATTAAGAAAGTTGTCGTTTTCATTGATCCAGGATGCGGTTTCCCCGAAGTCCGGGCGCTTTCGCGAGCAGGGGCTTTCGGAGTTGAAGACCAGGCGTGCCAGCAAATGGGCACACCCCGGGCGTCAGAGTCCCTGGATCAAATTAGAAATGTACAAAGCAACGGGAGTCGCGGAGGCGACAACGCGGCCGACGCGATGTCGACTTGATGTCGCGGCCAATCATCCCCTGATTGGTGCGGCAAAACAGCAACGACGGTCGGCGCGGATATTGCATTGGTCTCCTGCGACGAACCATGCTTTGAGAGCGGTTGGGACGACGGAGCTGTATTCTTTGATGACGTGATACAACACGTCATGTTGGCACAGCAACGCAGTTTGCACGCTTTCTCACTCGCTACGTTCGAAAGAATGCATGTCCGCGCTGAAAGAGGCGTCGCTGCAGCGGGCAACGTGATTGCAACAACGAGCGTTATTCCAATTCTGCTCAACATTACGCTCATTTCATAACATAAAGAACGCGATGCGTCTAGGGAGGGAAGCCGTTTACCAGGTAAACCTGATCCACGATATGTCGCAAGGTGCACAAACGAGAACCCTCGCCGGATTTCTCCGACGAGGGTCTCGTTGACTTTAGCTTGAGCTACTTTTTACAGCATTTGCTCGGACAACAATTTCCGTTGGGCTTGCAACAATCAGCGGACGACGTTGCTGTCGCTGTGCTGATGAACGCTGCAAAAGTAGCAATCAAAAGAAGATATTTCATGAATCCTCCTTTTCAGTTTCCTTGAAAAACTCGGCCACGAATTCGAGTCGCGCCGAGCCGACGCTTAAGAGAACATAACGCGCGGCGGAGGAACTGCCGGTCGGGCAGCGCGCGTTGTGGCGCGCTCGTCTTTAACGCTAATCGTTCGCACGAAATCTATTCCTGCGCAGAAGAATGTGGCCTTACTGAAATAAAGCGCGCAGCAACTCGACTGAGTCGGGCAGCAGGACGACCCAACGCTTGAGGTGGTCCCGCCCCCAGCCGCCGGGCAACTATGACACGTGCCCGTGTTCACTATTGGGCAGTAATCTGAAGTCTTCGACTTCGTAAGAGCCGCTTGCGACGGTACAATCGGCGAGAAAGCGCCTACGGTTAGCGTAAGCAGGGCCAACAACAATCGTGCTGGCAGTTTCATCGACTATAATTTATCACTTGTCGGAACTTTCCAAATACATTTATCTATCCACCGGTTGATTGATTGGGTGGAATCGACATCGGGAAAGTTTTTTGAAAAAGAATTTGAAAAGTAAAAACATTATCGCCAATAACTTCGACAGCTAATTAGAAGAAAGCCATGAAAACTGACAGCCTAGCATCCATAGCAAAAAAGCTCGTTGCACCGGGGAAGGGGATCCTGGCAGCGGATGAAAGCTCGGGCACAATCGAGAAACGACTGAAGAGCATCAGCGTTCCTTCGACAGAGGAAAACCGGCGGGCATACCGTGAATTGTTGTTTACTACAAAGGGAGCGGGTGAATTTATCAGCGGCGTGATCTTGTACGATGAGACAATTCGCCAAAAGACTAAGGACGGGCGCACCTTTGTAAAAGCCCTGGAAGAGCAGGGGATCATTCCCGGGATCAAAGTGGACAAGGGCGCAAAAGCAATGGCGAATTTTCCGGGCGAAAAAATCACCGAAGGTCTTGACGGGTTGCGTGAGCGATTGGCGGAATACAGGCAATTAGGGGCCCGTTTTGCCAAATGGCGTGCCGTGATCGTAATCGGTGACAACATTCCCACGCAAACATGTATCGATGCGAACGCAGAAGCCCTGGCTCGCTATGCAGCGCTTTGTCAGGACGGCGATTTGGTGCCGATCGTCGAGCCGGAGGTGCTTATGGATGGTGCGCACACAATCGAGCGTTATTTTGAAGTCACCCAGCAGACACTGGAGAGCGTGTTTCACTCTCTCTACGAGCACCGCGTTGTGCTTGAAGGGATGTTGTTGAAACCGAACATGGTTCTGTCAGGAAAAGATTGTCCGCAACAAGCTTCAGTGGAGGAGGTAGCAGAGGCTACAGTGCGCTGCTTAAAACGTGCGGTTCCCGCCGCCGTACCTGGTATTGTGTTTCTCTCCGGTGGGCAGACCGACCAGCAAGCTACCGAGCACCTCAATGCGATGAATCGGCTTGCTGATTTGCCGTGGCAACTAAGTTTTTCCTACGGACGTGCGTTACAAGCTCCGGTGTTAAACGCTTGGAAGGGCGACCAAGCAAACGTCGCCAAAGCGCAGGAGGCGTTCCATCACCGCGCCTGGTGCAATAGCAAAGCGCGTTCCGGTAAGTACACCGAAGATATGGAGACGGCGAAAGCAGCGTAGAAAAACACCGCCATCTATTCGGCACATTTTAGTCACGCTGCTGACGTGGCGTGCTCACGAATTACGTGATGAGCGCCTCGACACAATGAGGCCGGATAAAACTCTGTTCGTAAACGTTAGGAATCGCGGCTCCGGTTGGGCCGCTTAGACTGATCCAATGATTTACACCTGCCCCATGCATCCGGAGATCGAGCAGGACCATCCGGGAGCCTGTCCGAAATGCGGAATGACGCTGGAGCCGAAAACCGGCGGGCAAGGAGAACATGCAGACACAGAGACGCGATCGCTGGCACGAAAATTCTGGATCGCGCTGGTTCTTACCATTCCGGTTTTCATTCTGGCAATGGGCCACGTCATTCCGGGCTTTAACGTAGAGTCCATCATGCCGAAACGAATCGGAAAATGGATTGAGTTTGCATTAACAACTCCAGTCGTTCTGTGGGCGGGCGGCTTTTTCTTCACGCGCGCATGGGACTCGATTGTCCATCGCAGCCTCAACATGTTCACGCTGATCGCCGTGGGTGTGGGCGCCGCTTACCTCTACAGTTCCGTTGCAGTACTTGTGCCTGAGATTTTTCCGTCATCTTTCCAACAGCATGGTGAAGTCGATCTCTATTTTGAAGCAGCCGCCGTCATCACAACCCTGATTCTGTTAGGTCAACTGATCGAGGCGAAAGCGCGAAGCCGCACCGGGCGTGCGATCAAGACGCTTCTCGGCCTTGCAGCGAAAAGTGCACATCGAATTCGAAACGGCCAGGAAGAGGAAGTCGCGGTGGATGAAATTCAGAAAGGCGACCTGCTCCGCGTGCGGCCTGGTGAAAAAGTCCCCATCGACGGCGTGATCATCGACGGAAAAAGTAACGTCGATGAATCGATGATTACGGGTGAATCGATGCCCGTCGTCAAGCAGTCAGGCGAGAAAGTAATCGGCGCAACAGTGAACCAAACGGGGTCATTCTCGATGCGCGCAGAGCGCGTCGGTTCTGAGACCGTACTCGCGCAAATCGTGCAGATGGTCGCCGACGCGCAGCGCAGCCGCGCGCCCATCCAAAAGTTGGCCGACACAGTGTCGGGTTATTTCGTTCCAGCAGTGATTGCAACAGCGGTCATTACTTTTGCGGTGTGGTCGGTCGTCGGACCGGCACCCAGAATGGCGTATGCATTGGTAAACGCAGTCTCAGTGTTGATCATTGCCTGCCCATGCGCATTGGGGCTGGCCACGCCGATGTCGATCATGGTCGGCGTCGGTCGTGCCGCCCAGGCCGGGATTCTGGTGAAAAACGCGCAAGCGATCGAAGTCACTGAAAAAGTCACTGAATTGGTCACAGACAAAACCGGCACGTTAACAGCCGGCAAACCAGAGGTGGTCAGCCGGATCGTCGCAAACACCATGAGTGAACGCGAGTTGTTGGAGATTGCGGCATCTGTAGAATTCCAAAGCGAGCATCCGCTTGCGCGTGCGATTGTACAAAGCGCAAACCGTGACAACATTGCTTTGCGCGGCATAACCGATTTTCGCTCCACCACTGGTGGCGGAGTCTCGGCGGATTTTGATGGCAAAACAGTTCTCATCGGCAAAGAAAAATTTCTGGCCGATTCGGCGGTGAGATTCCCCGAGCAATTAAAGAAAGAGGCGCATCGCTTGCAGGAGCAAGCGCAAACCACGGTCTGGCTCGCGGTAAACGGAAGTGCGGCCGGCGTTCTGGGTATCGCCGACCCGCTTAAACCAACAACGAAACAGGCTGTTCGTGAACTTCATTCAATGGGTCTGAAGATTGTTATGTGCACCGGCGACAATCAGCGGACAGCTGAATCCGTCGCACGTGAATTAGGCATCGATGAGTTCAAAGCTGAAGTGATGCCCGATGAAAAGATCGGAATCGTCAAAGATCTCAAATCCAAGGGCGCAATTGTTGCGATGGCTGGGGACGGCATCAATGACGCGCCTGCACTTGCGGCGGCGGATGTAGGAATCGCGATGGGGACGGGCACGGACGTGGCAATCGAAAGCGCCGGCATCACCTTGGTGAAAGGGGACCTGATGGGAATTGTTAAAGCGATCCACCTTAGTCGCGCCGTGATGCGAAATATTCGGCAAAACTTATTTTTCGCCTTTATCTACAATGCGCTGGGCATACCTGTCGCAGCCGGTGTGCTTTACCCGTTCTTCGGAGTGCTCCTGAGTCCGATGATCGCGGGAGCTGCCATGAGCTTCAGCTCGGTTTCGGTAATAGCCAACGCGTTGCGACTTCGCCATGCAGCTTGTAACTGACCTGCATTTGTTTGACACCTGCAATCACGGGCGTTAAGAGGTGAAGCCAATGCGTTTCGCTGCCAGATCGCGGTTGCTCGTAATGACAAGCCTTATTGCCTTTTGTGCGTTTGGAGGCGACATCGTTGCCGATTCGATCGCCGATTTGCAAGGCGATCATTGCGTCTCGCAGAATTCGAAATCGGATTCGCAGCATGAGAAGTCGCCTTGTGGGCATTGCTCATGTGCAGTCCACAACGGTACTGTCATCGCTTCCACCGTGACCCTCGATATCAAGGGCGCTTTTGGAACCCCTGTTCTCTTTTCGACCAGTGAGCAGTCCGCATCGGATGGATCGCCTGCCGCGATTGATCATCCGCCTCAGCTGACCTGATATCGAGCGCAGGCGCGGTGTGTCCGCGCCGCTTCATCGCTCATGGTTTTTTAACGCCACGGCACGGGTGTGTTGTGGGCTTGTGCAATTTTTTTACGAAACATGTCCATTTACAGACGAATTAGATCGCTGGCGGCGACCGGCATTGCGCTTACATGCGTACGTGCGCTCGCGGAAACGCCGGAAACGCTGGTTAAAGAAGCACTCCAACGAAACCCTGAATTAACGTTTTTCATTGCTGAGATTGCTGCTGCGAAGGGAACGGCGCGCACCGCCGGAACCCGCCGAAACCCTGAATTAAGCTCCGAACTTGGCTACAAGAATTCGCGCGAAGATTCAGGAGGAGCGAGCGGCGACGGCCCGGTAGTAGTTTTTTCGCTTACGCAAAGCCTTGAGTATCCTGGTCGCATTGCACTACGCAAAGCGATCGCGAACCATGATCTGGCAATCGCCGAGCTGCACCTGGAGCAATTTCGCATGACCCTGGCAGCACGGGTTCGCTCGTTGGCTTATGCGATCAGAAACGCTCGGGAGAGAACAAGGGAAGTGCAGGATGTCTCCTCCCGAACTGAAGCGCTTAATGACGTGCTTAAGCAGCGACCGCTCGCGGGGATCGCGCCACAATTGGAAGCTCAGATTATTGGTGCGACGTTGCTGACCTTTCAGCGACAGGAACGCGAGTCGACATTAGCTGAGGAAACGATCACAGCAGAGTTGAACCAGTTGTGCGGACGATCTGCGGGCACAGCCATAACCCTCACTGCGAGCCCAGTCGTTTTCCCCGCTTTTTCTGTACCGCGCCTGCTAAGTGCGGCTCGAACAAATGCTTTCGACATTCGGATCCGGCAGGTCGAACTCGCTCAGCAGGGCTTCAAGGTCGCACTGTCAAAAAATGAGAGGTTCCCAACTGTTGCCGTGGGACCGTTTTACTCTTTCGAGAAGTCAGTCGATCGCGAACATCGGGCCGGCCTGGGTTTTTCATTACCGTTGCCTTTGTGGGATAGCAACCTCGGGAACATTGCGAGTAGCAAGGCGCGTCAACAACAAGCTGAAGCCTCATTGGAAATGACGCTGCGCGAAGTGGAAAGGCGCGTCACGCAAACTGCCGCGGTCTTGGCAGCAAAGCGGGGTGAGATTGGAATGTGGAACACCGGCGCAATGGCCAAATTGCGCCAGGCATCGGAGTCAGCCGATCGAAGTTATCGCCTGGGTGCGGTTCCACTGACCACGTATATTGAAATCCAGAAACAATATCTCGAAGCCATTTCTGCTTTTAACAATGCGCAGAAGGAGGCGCTCGAAGCTGCGCAGGCGCTGGAGATTCTCACCGGCCAAAAGCTGTACCGGGAGGACCAGCAGCGATGATCAACAGCATCTTGGAGTTTTCCATCCGGCAAAGAGTTGTGGTGCTGATGGGGACTTTCGGCCTTCTCATCATTGGACTTTGGTCGGCAACCAAGCTTCCGATGGATGCGATTCCGGACATTACCGGAGTTCAAGTGCAAGTAAACACTACGGTTCCGGCATTCGCCCCGGATGAAGTCGAAAAGCTCGTTACAGTGCCGCTGGAGATGGCGCTTGGCGGCGTGGCAGGCGTTACTGAAATGCGTTCGCTGTCGCGCTTCGGATTGTCGCAAATCACACTTCAGTTCACTGATAAGAGCGACATCTATCGCGCCCGCCAACTTGTAACTGAGCGACTCCAGAGCGCGGCCGACTCGTTGCCGAGGGGAGTAACGCCGAAACTCATTCCAATTACAACCGGATTAGGCGAGGTATTCTACTACACACTCGACTACGCCTCGAACGCGCCAAATGTCCCGCCGACGCGAGAGGCACAGTTGATGGCTCTCTGGGAAATCCAGGAATACACAATCAAGCCGCAGCTCCGGACCGTTCCCGGTGTCGCTGAGGTTAATGCTTACGGCGGATATGTGAAGCAGATCGTCATCCAGCCAAATATCGCGAAGCTTCGTGACGCAGGATTGACTGTCGACGACCTCGCAAAAGTTGTTGGCGAAAACGTCGAAAACTCCGGAGGCGGTATCGTCAACGCCGGAAGCGAACAATTGGTGATTCGCGGCGTTGGTCGTGTCACCTCGCCCGAGGAAATTGCAGAGTTACCGGTGAAATTCGCAGCCGCAGTGCTGCCGCTTCGGGTAAAAGACTTTGCCGAAGTTCGAATCGGTCACGCGTTTCGCACGGGAGCGGCGACACACAGCGGGGAAGAAGCAGTGCTGGGCGTATCCATGATGCTCATGGGAGAGAACAGCCACGCCGTTGCGGAACGCGTTGCCGAAAAAATCGCGCAGATCCAGAAGCGCCTGCCGTCCGGTGTGGTCATCAGTCCGGAATACAACAGGAAGAACCTGGTACACCGCACTATCCGTACCGTCGCCACGAACTTGTTCGAGGGAGCATTGCTTGTTGTCGCGGTGTTGCTTCTCCTTCTTGGGAACTGGCGCGCCGCCTTGATTGTGGCCGCTGCGATTCCACTGGCCCTTCTCTTCGCGATCACGGGCATGACGCGCTTTGGGATCTCTGGAAATCTAATGAGCCTGGGCGCGATCGATTTTGGATTGATCATCGACGGCGCTGTCGTGGTCGTTGAAAACATAGTTCGCCAACTTGGCGCAAAACAAGAGGAGCTCGCCAGGCGATTGACAACCGAAGAACGGCTGCAGGTCGTGCTTGCTGCAAGCAAACAAGTCGGAACACCCATGTTCTTCGGGGTCTTGATCATCGCGATCGTGTACGTCCCAATTCTGGCGTTGTCCGGGATTGAGGGAAAAATGTTTCACCCCATGGCACTGACAGTGATGCTCGCCCTCGGTGGGTCGTTAGTACTGGCGCTTACACTTATGCCCGCGCTGTGCTCGTTTCTGCTCTCCGGCCGCGTCGCCGAGAGAGACAACTTCATTATCCGCACGATTAAGAGCGGTTATTCTCCCATCCTTCGGTGGTCCTTGCGATTACGATGGCTCGTTCTGCTGGGCGCAATTGCGCTGTTCGCATTGGCCATGATCATCTTCCGCCATCTCGGCGCGGATTTTATTCCGAAGCTCGATGAGGGAACGTTCACCATGATGGTGTACCGTTCTCCGAGTATTAGTCTCGACGAAAGTGTTGAACAGCAGCGAAAGACAGAGCAGGAGCTTCCAAAGCGGATTCCCGAAATCACTCACGTTTTTTCGCGCATTGGCAGTGCCGAAATTGCGACTGATCCGATGCCGCCAAGTGATTGCGATTTTTACATTTACTACAAACCACAAAGCGAATGGCGCAAGCTCGACAACCGGCCAATCAGCAAGGAGGAACTGGCAAGGATTATCACCACTGAAATTGAAGCGTTAAATCCGGATGCTCGCGTGATGGTCGCGCAGCCGGTAGAAATGCGGTTTAACGAAATGCTGGAAGGCATTCGCGCGGATATCGCCGTCAAAATTTTCGGCAACGACTATGACGTACTGGAGCGACTCGGCTCGGAAGTGAAGGAGATCTTGGAACGAATTCCAGGAACTCGTGAAGGTGAAGGAGAAGTCGAATACGAGACTACAGGACGCACTCCGATGCTCGAAATTAAAATCAAACGCGATGCGTTGGCGAAATACAATCTTCATGCGGGCGATGTGAATCACGCGATTACTGCCGCACTCGGCGGGGCGACGGTAGGAACGATGCTCGAAGGAAATCGCCGGTTTGATATCGTCGTCCGTCTGTCTGAAGGAGACCGGCAAAAGCTGGAATCGATTCGTGCTTTACCAGTTCGGGTTGGAGAGTCGGGTCTGTTACCACTGGGCTATCTCGCCGATATTCAACAGGTCAAAACGGTGTCTCCGATTTTACGCGACTCGGGACAACGACGGGCAGCTCTCATGGTGAGCCTGCAGGGCCGTGACGTGGAGAGCTGGGTCCGCGAAGCTGACGCAAAAGTGCGCGAGAACGTCAAATTACCCAAAGGCTATACGCTTGAATTTGGAGGACAGTTTGAGAATCTTCGCGAGGCCAAGGCACGGCTAGCGATTGTTGTTCCTGCGGCCCTCATATTCATCTTCGTTCTTATCTTCACGGCATTTGGTAGTGTGCGACAGGCGCTCATCGTTTATTCCGGCGTTCCGCTGGCTGTGACCGGAGGGGTAATCGCACTCTGGCTTCGCAACATGCCATTCAGTATTTCCGCAGCCGTAGGCTTTATTGCATTGAGTGGAGTCGCGGTGCTGAATGGAGTTGTAATGATCAGCTATTTCAATCAGTTGCGGAAACAAGGACGCAATGTTTCGTCCGCTGTGATCGAAGGATCTCTTACGCGCCTCCGACCCGTGCTAATGACTGCAGCTGTCGCCGCTTTCGGCTTTATTCCGATGGCGCTCTCAACAACTGCGGGAGCGGAGGTGCAGCGACCGCTCGCAACCGTTGTGATAGGCGGCATTATCAGTTCGACCTTCCTTACACTGCTGCTGTTACCTGTTCTATATGAATGGGCGGAACGGAATTCGCACGCACCAACTAC
>JBKPMH010000099.1:0-3390 GCA_046732035.1 Verrucomicrobiota bacterium | reverse complement strand
ACAACCACAAGCTCATTTATATAAATCTGCGTCTTCGGCGATATTTGCCATCGGCTCAGGAGAAGCCAATCCATGCACGTCAGATCGACGGGCGGCTTATAACATCGGCTCAGGGCCGCGGCAGTGGCGTCGGACGCGGTCGGCGAGTCGGGCGAGGCCTTGGCGTTACCCTGGGAGTAGCCGTCGGGCTTACACTCGGAGTGGGTGTGGGTGTTACTGGCGGGGTCGGAGTAACAGACGGCGTTGTCGTTGGACTTGGTGTAGGGGCCGGCGGTGTCGCAGTCGGACTTACGCTAGGCGATGGCGTAGGTGTAGGCGCGCCCCCTGGCACATTGAACTTATAAACTTTGTTGTCGTTAGCCACGTAAATGCTGCCTCGAGCTACCATGCCACTGTTCCATTTGCGCGTGCCAGTCATTTGGTCGGTGCCGGTGTAAATTACTGCGCCCGTATCACCATTATAGCCATGTAACAGACCGTCCCCCTGGGCACCAACCACCCATACGATCGCATTATTTGTTCCATCGGTAGTAGTAACCCAAGGCGAACCCTGTCCGCTCTGGCTCACACTCCACGCGGAGACTATGTTTGGTGGATTTGTAGCCGTAACTTTGTAGGCTTTAATTTGACTCCCCCCATCGGCGCGGAAAACGAAATAAGTTCCCTGGGCAGTGGTGTAAGTGGCAGACGATTGGCCTCTCATTGTTCCATCAACTCCAGCTGACGCGACCGGCCCACCGACTCCACCAAGATTGTTACGATTAACCAGGTAAGCATTGCCATCCTTGCCCAGAGCAAGAACTAATTGAGAAGGTGTAGCGCCTGGCACGTCGATGAGGATGGCACTGCAGCCGCCAAGATCGGTGTCGCTGGCATCCAGCGACTGCCAGTTTGCCGGCGCCCAGAAATCCGTGGGTTTCCCGCTAAACACTGGGCCCGCTTGCAAACGAACAATCGCTTCGCCGCCACTCCACGGATCCCCTGCGTTTGTAAAAGTGTTCCCGGTGATCACAAACATATTGGTCCCGTCGCTGGCAACGCCTGAGTGCCCCCAAATGCCACCGCCGCTGGCATCCGTTGCCCAACCCAATACGTGAGTGGGGTTATTAATTTCGACCCCAGCCACCCAGCCATGGTAGCAGCAACAATCGCCCAAATATCCGGAGAAAGGTACGTATACGATTCCGTTCACAAGGGCGAGCGCACCCCGGTCTTCCTGTGCCAAAGAAACAAAGTTGGTGCCGTTGTAGCTGACGGTGGCATCCAGATCCACAGGCCAACCGGAATTCGTCGTCCCGGTATCCACGTTTAACGAGAAAACAAAGTGCTTTTTAGTCGGGCCATCAATCAATGCGTCGAAGAACAGCGATCGCGATGCGAGATCGACGACTGGCGTGCCAATAATGCCAACAGGGTTGATGTTACCACAGGGAAGACCTGAAGTGACCGCGGGCCCAATGTCGGTGCGCGACCAGATCGGGACGCCGGTATCCGCATGAAGCGCATAGACATTATTCGACGCCGTCACAACGATGATCATCGGCCCATTTTTGCCTCCCTCGATGTAGAGCGGCTGTGCGTGCACATTGCCCACGACGGTCCCATTAAAATTCGCGTCGCGGGTCAGGTTGGCAGCGTTGCCCGGCGTGAATGCGGCATCAATATAATGGCCGTCGCGGGAAAGATTATTGTTTTTCTGGGTGACGTTGACCTGCGCGGTTGCCGGGCCGATCCCGGTCAATAAAAGAGCAACGATAAGTGGGGAAAAGGAAATTAGAGTTTGCATGCGATCGGAGGCTAAGAACCGCGGCTCCCCCTTCTAAAACAGCGCGCTGCACGCCCTGTCAAGTATTACAAGCACGTAATTTGTAACGAACTGGTAACCTTTTGCGGCTTGCGCTGGAGGATAACGCGTCTGCGTTTAGTCTATTTGTCTCCGTCGAAGCTATGGCTTCCCATTCTTACATTGTCGCCGCCGACTTCCACACTCGCGCTGACGCAATTGAAACGATGAAACAGGTTGTGGCCGAGGTAACACCGCCAACTCTCCATGAAGAAGGTTGCCACATTTACCACTGGGCCCAGGGCGCAGAGGATCCAACGCTTTTCCTGCTATACATGGAGTGGCGCGATAAGGCTTCCTTTGAGGCGCACATTGCCACACCGCACGTGAAACACGCCGAAGATCGGCTTAGCCGCGAAAAATTGCTCATCGAACCGGCGAGAGAATGGCATTTCTATCGACTTTAAGGGCAACTTCGCGGCGTGGCAGAATTTATAGCCTACGCGACACGGATCCGGCGATTGAGCCGCTTGCCTCGATATCAAAAGCCCTGATCAGCTGCCTTCTTTGGCAGGTTTTTTTTCGGGCGCCTTAGTTGGAGCGGCGGCCGGAGTCGACGAAGCCTCCTTGGGAGCGGCTTTGTCACCACCAGCGGCCGTGCTGGGCAATTCTTTCTTGGCCGCTTTCTTGTATGAGTCGCTTCGGTAATCAGTGATGTAAAACCCTGACCCTTTGAAGATGAGACCCGCGCCCGTGCCGAGCAAGCGTTTCACTTTGCCATGGCCCCATTCTGGTAGCCGGCAAAGTTCTTTTGGACATTCCTTGTACGGTTGGTCGCGCATCGACTGGAAGGCGTCAAAGTTCTGGCCGCACTTTTCGCAGTGATACTCGTAGGTTGGCATGAGATTAAGTGCTTCTCTGTACCGACAACGCTGGAAAGTGTGCCTTAAACAAATTACAATTCAACCTTCGAGAACAGCGAGAATCCCATGGCCGAAGAAAAGATTCAGACTAAACATCCACTGGGCAAAAGCGGTAAGAATATCACCAAGCAGAAATACGACGCGCTTAAGACAGCTATTTTATCCGCGTTGAAGAACAAGGAACTAACTCACACAGAATTGTTTGATCACCTGAACAACAGCTTGAACAGCAAATTTTCAGGCAATGTAAGCTGGTATGGAGAAACGGTTAAGCTGGATTTGGAAGCTAGAAAAATAATAGAGAGAACGTCTTCGAAACCTCAAAAATATCGATTGAAGCGCTCATAACGATTATGGCAATGAAAACAATCAAACAAAACAGTTACGGTGTGAAAGAAATCGCCGATCTTTTTCCCAGCTTGATGGAAATCAAAGACGAATCGTTACGTGAAAAAGTGGCGGCTGTCTGGAGCGAATCGATTACCACCGGCTGTGGCGGAAAAGGCTGGACCTTTGATGAGCTGCGCGCAGTAAAGTTCACCCTCCTTGCTGGTGACATCGATATGACCTTTGTCGAACACCTAAACTCTTGTGCGCGGCAATGCATCGCCATCGCTGACGTACTGGAAAGCTCGTTCCGTTGTGGGATTCCAGTTCAGCGCGATTATCTCATCGCTGGTTCGC
>JBKPMH010000098.1:0-10566 GCA_046732035.1 Verrucomicrobiota bacterium | reverse complement strand
TCGATAGCTCTCCTTCGAATCAGTCAAAACGAATTGCGCGTTAGGCTGTTCGTTTCCGGCTGATCGCTCATTGTTTTGGATTTCGGATCGTGTTCTTTCAAAGAAACAAGCACGTCATCCATTCTTTCTTTGTTGCTGCAGACTTTTGCGGTCGTGTGCTTTTGCTTTCTTTAGCTCTTCAATAAAAAGCCTCATGTTGTTTGAGGAACTCGTTGACCAACATCGCGTTTACCATTTCACGTGGTGTTCGCAAAGTATAAGACCAAGTAGCCGATGTATTGCACGGAACTTCGAACGAATCGTTG
This sequence comes from Verrucomicrobiota bacterium, assembly GCA_046732035.1. GTDB lineage: Bacteria > Verrucomicrobiota > Verrucomicrobiia > Chthoniobacterales > UBA10450 > Udaeobacter. The sequence continues at coordinate 10,261 of JBKPMH010000098.1, read as the reverse complement.
CAAAAGCGTTCGCGGCTGAAGTAGAACAACACCATGGAGCAAAATTCGCTGCCTGTTGCTGGTGACCTACAGTCTAACTGGTGGAAGCGAAACTGGCAATGGTTCGTGCCGGTTGGCTGTCTGGGAATTTTAACCGTGTTCGCGGCTTTTGTTGGGTCAATCGCGTTGATCGTCTTTGGTGCGATGAAATCGACCGACGTTTATAAAAGCGCTTTAGCGCGGGTGGAAGGGCACGCTTCGGTAATCGAAGCTCTCGGATCGCCAATTAAAGCAGGGTTTCTTGTCTCCGGAAACACGAATATAAATGGCGCATCCGGCGAGGCGAATCTCTCAATCCCCATCTCCGGCCCCAAGGGAAAGGGGAAGATCTATGTGGCAGCGACCAAATCGCTCGGGCAATGGAATTACTCTGGTCTGGTTGTGGAGATCGAAAAAACGCATCAGCGAATCGATCTTCTTCGGAACAGTGTCTCGGTAGATTCGCCCTGATCATTCCTGTGCAACCCAGCACGAAGAAACTTTCTGTCAGCGCGATTCTGTTTGGAATTCTCGCCGGTGTTGTCGGAATCGGAGGTGGATTGTTTCTCGGCTTCGCGTTAGGCGCGGGACTTGCAGCGGTATTTCATGTTTCCTCATTTGAAGGCGGGGCCGGCTATTTCGCCGCCGCGATTGCGCTACTCGTGACTTGCATCGTCGCGCCTGGAGTAATCCTTCTCACTCTCTACTGGCGCGGCACACGCGGACTTTACCTTCTTTTGGGTTTGATCGCTGTTTGCTTGTTGCTGGCTCTTATCACAGTGTCCGGTTTCGGAATCTGGTATGCGGGTCAACCGCATGTTCTGAACATCAATGGACCGACGCCACAGCTGCAATTTGAAGTGAAACCGCCCGCTGGACAGTCCATCGAAGGGCTGGCCGATGTTGAGCCCGAGCTTGATACTGATCGCAACGCGATGCCGGGTTACTGGCACACCGACCCGCCAAAAAATCCGGCCGTGCGCACGGGCTTTGTTGAACTCTATTTCCGCACGTCGCGGCGGCTCTTCGTGCTGAAATTTCCAAACGGCACCGACCGAATTTTCCGACTGAAGTTGCCTGCAAATCCAATGAGGCCGAAATACCGTGAGTGGTCCGATTGGCAAAACCCCGATTTTGTAGCGAAAAAAAACGAACAACCTTCCCGCCCTCCGGGTGGAAACGACTACCAGATCCGCTACAGAATGGATTATCAGGATCGATAATTTCCGATGTGACACAAGGTGGAAGGGTTCTCGTCAACGCGTTGGTAAAAAAACTGCCGCTTTGCCGCCGGCATTTGCGCCCTTCGGCCCGGCTCCCTTCCATCGTCTTCAGAGAAGCCGATCCACCTTTGCTTCTTACGCACAGGCACATGGGTTTACCTCGCGCCTGGCGCACGTAGGTTTGCGATATGACGATTTCTGAGGAGCAGGTGAACGAGGCATTGAAGTCCGTGAAATATCCGGGATTTACTCGCGATATTGTTTCATTCGGCCTGGTGAAATCGGTCCAGATTGAGAATGGCGAAGTAAAAGTGCAGCTCGCATTAGCAACGAACGACCCAAATGTGCCAGCAGCAATTAAGCATGACACCGAAAAAGCGCTGCTGTCGATGGCCGGCGTTCTACGCGCAAGAGTCCTGATTGATATTCACGCGCCTCCTGCAGGCGCTGGCACTGGCATGGGCGCAACGCGGATCCCTGGAGTCAAACACGTGCTTGCAGTGGCAAGCGGTAAAGGCGGCGTGGGCAAATCGACCGTTGCAGCAAATCTCGCGCTAGCACTGGCACAAACCGGCACGCAAGTCGGCTTATGCGATTGCGATATTTACGGCCCGAGCATTTCGCTGATGTTCGGATCGCGCGAGCGACCAACGGCCACGGAGGAAAATAAAATCGTGCCTATCGAGCAATACGGTTTGCGACTAATGTCGATGGGATTTCTGCTGGATGATACTTCGCCGGCTATTTTGCGTGGACCGATGGTTACGCGTTATACCCAGCAGTTTCTGCGACAGGTCGAATGGGGCGAACTGGACTACCTAGTGCTCGATTTGCCCCCTGGGACCGGCGACATCCAGCTCACCATCGTGCAGACAGTCGCACTGGCTGGGGCGGTTGTTGTGACCACACCGCAGGAGGTTGCCCTCATCGATGCTCGCAAGGCCGCCACCATGTTCGACAAAGTCAACGTGCCTGTGCTCGGCCTCATTGAGAACATGAGTTATTTCATCTCGCCCTCTGACGGCAAACGTTATTTTATTTTTGGTAGTGGCGGTGGCGAACGCGAAGCGAAACGGCTCCGGGTACCTTTGCTGGGCCAAATTCCTATCGACATTGCCACGCGCGAGTCAGGGGATCGTGGCATGCCAATCGTGGGACAAGACCCAGAATCTCCTGTGACAGCGGAATTCAAAAAAATTGCTGATAACCTTCGTAAAACGCTGCCATAGTGGTCCGCAACTTCTCGCAGTGAATGAGAGTTAAATAACAAACAAGCTTTCTTCGTCGAATCCAACAGGTCGATTTTATTGACTCACACCAGATTTTGTGAAAGAAAATCCTGAGATGCCATCTTCAGAGGAGGATCAATCTCAATTCGTGAAGAATTCGGTGTTATACAAGGAGTTTCTGGCGGAGCGAGCCGAGATCCTGAAACACAAGTGGATCGAGAGCGAGAAGGCCGGAAGAGATATTGGATTTGAAAAAGCCTTGCTGGATTGGATCGTGAAACATCGCTCCAACTGGCGAGAGCGACGAAGAAAGGAGGCGCGCACCGAAAAGTCCGCCTCCTGATTTTTTTGCTCCTTTAATGAGATCCCGCGAGGTCTCAAAGGAAATGCATGAAACAAGCAAATCAAAAGACACCTAGTGCCGCGGCCGTGACAATGGACGCGGAGGCAATTCGTCGAGGGCTTCAACGAATTGCGCACGAAATCGTTGAGCGGAATCCGCGATTGACTGATGTCGTGTTGGCGGGAATTCCGTCGCGGGGAGTGGAAATTGCCCAGCGAATCGCTGCGTTCATTCATCAAATAAACCACATCGACGTTGAGACGGGGGTCATCGACGTGGCGATGCATCGTGATGACGTGGGAACGCGCTCGGAGTTGCCAATCGTACGCGAAACAAAGCTCCCACTGCCCCTGGACGAACGCACCGTCATCGTTGTCGATGACGTTCTTTACACCGGACGCACCGTGCGCGCTGCCATGGATGCTATCAACTCATTTGGACGGCCCGCACGAATTCAGCTCGCCGTCCTAGTTGACCGCGGCCATCGCGAGCTTCCGATTCGCCCCGATTACGTCGGAAAAAATTTGCCTACTTCGGGCAACGAAAAAGTCCGGGTGCGACTAGAACAAACCGACGGCCAACCTGACGAAGTACGTTTGCAGAAACCATGAACCGGTTTCCTCCACAATGACCACACGCTGGACACGAAAAGATTTGCTCGGTTTGCGCGGATTATCGGCGGATGAAATCAATTTCATCCTTGAGACCACCGACGCCTTTAAACAGGTCGGCACACGTGAGATCAAGAAGGTCCCCGCATTACGCGGCAAAACCTTGGTAAATTTCTTTGTCGAACCAAGTACGCGGACGCGTACGTCCTTTGAGCTTGCTGCTCTGCGGTTGAGCGCTGACGTGATCAATATCTCAGCTACCGCTTCGAGCCTCACCAAAGGCGAAACGCTCAAAGATACTGCGCGCAATCTGGAAGCTTTGCATGCGGATATTCTCGTGCTTCGCCACAGCTCGGCGGGCGCACCGCAATTTCTGGCCAGTCGGCTTGAGACCAGCGTGATCAATGCCGGCGACGGCGCACACGAACACCCTACGCAGGCGCTACTCGATCTTTACACCATCCGGGAACGACGAAACAAAATCGCAGGACTGCGCGTGGCGATCGTCGGCGATATCTTATTCAGCCGAGTGGCGCGCTCGAATATCTTTGGCCTGCTCAAGCTCGGCGCGCACGTCACTCTGGTGGGCCCGAGCACACTGGTTCCTCGAGAATTCGAGAAACTCGGGGTGGAAGTCTCCTACAGGATCGACGACGTCCTGCCGAATGCGGATGTGGTTAATCTTCTGCGCATTCAGCACGAACGTCAGCGCAGAGAATATTTTCCAGGAATTGGCGAATACATTCGCTTGTTTGGCTTAACCAAAGAACGCGCAAAACTTTTGAAACCCGATTGCCTGGTCATGCATCCGGGCCCGATCAATCGCGGCGTCGAAATCGACAGCGAGATTGCAGACGGATTGCAAAGTGTCATCCTCGATCAAGTCACAAACGGTCTGGCCGTGCGAATGGCTGTTCTCTATCTGTGCGGAGGGATCTCGGCATGAGCACGACAATCATTCGTAACGGCCGCGTGATCGATCCGGCCAATAGACGAAATGAAATTGCCGATCTTTACATCGCGGACGGAAAAATCGTTGGGTCCAGATTCGAAATCCGAAATCCGAAATCCGAAATTGATGCGACCGGATTGATTGTCGCGCCGGGTTTGATCGATATGCACGTGCATCTGCGCGAGCCCGGATTCAGTCATAAGGAAACGATCGAATCGGGGGCCCGCGCGGCGGCAGCCGGTGGATTCACCACCATTGTTTGCATGCCAAACACGTCACCTGTTCCGGACAATGCGGGCACAATCGCCTGGATAAAAGATCGGGCATCCGCAATCGCGCGCGTGAACGTTTTGCCGACCGGCGCAATTTCAAAAAATCTCGCGGGCGAAGAACTCGCGCCGATTGGCACGCTTGCACAGGCAGGTGTAGTGGCGATCACGGACGATGGCCATTGCATTCAAAACCATGAGATCATGCGAAGGGCCGTCGAATATGCGCGCATGGTTGGCCTACCCGTGCTCGATCATTGTCAGGACTATAATTTGGTCGGTAACGGAGTCGTGCATGAGGGCTATTGGAGCACGCTTCTCGGCTTGCCCGGCTGGCCGGCTGCCGGCGAAGAAGCAATCGTGATGCGCAACATTCTGCTCGCGGAACTCTGCAATCATCACATTCATTGTCAGCACATTAGTGCAGCGGGAAGTGTGCGATTGATTCGGGAAGCGCGTCAGCGCGGCGTAAAAATAAGCGGGGAAGTTTGTCCGCATCACATCGCCTTGACCGACGAAGCGATCCAGAATTTCGACACGAACTTCAAAATCAATCCGCCGCTACGCTCGCAAACCGACGTTGATGCGGTACTGGAGGGCATTGCTGATGGGACCTTGTCGATCTTGTGTTCCGATCACGCGCCGCACGCCGGTTTTGAAAAGGAGGTTGAGTTCGACGCCGCACCATTCGGGATTATCGGATTGGAGACTGAGCTCGGTCTTTTCATCGATCTGCTGGTGCATAAACACGCCACAATCGACATTGCGCGTTTAATCGAGATGTACACCGTCGAACCAGCACGATTGCTACATCTGGATGGGGGCTCGCTCTCGCCAGGTTCGCACGCTGATGTCACTCTGATAGATCCGGGTTTGGAGTGGACGGTTCACGTTGATCAGTTTCACTCCGCCTCGCGCAATTCGCCGTTTGACGGTTGGAAACTAAAAGGCCGCGCCGTCCGAACAATCGCCGGCGGAGAGACGGTTTGGAAATTGTAACCACGGCGCAGCGTCGCCGTGCGGTGAGAGCGCTGAATTACGCCTCGACACAGCAGGGCGGCTACTATCCCGCGGCGTACCCGCCATGAATGTAGTTTTCCAGGTGAGCGATCGCAGCCTGCTGGCAGGAAATGACGTGCTTCACCAGGTCCCCGATTGAGATTATTCCAACCACTTGATCACCGTCCATCACCGGGAGATGGCGAATATGTTTGTCAGTCATCAGCCGCAGACATTTCTCCACGGGTTCACGCGCATGCGTAACCGTCACGTTGGTTGACATAATCTCCGAAACTTTCGTTTCCCGGGAACGTCTGCCGCGCAGGAAGACCTTGCGAGTGTAATCGCGCTCCGAAATGATGCCATTCAACCGCTCTCCATCGATCACCAATAGCGCGCCAACGTTTTTTTCATCCATCATTCGAATCGCCTCCGAAACTGTTGCGTCGGATGGGATGGAAAAAATATCCTTACTTTTCTGACTCAGAATCGCGCCGATCGTGCCGCTAACGTCCATATGATTTGGAAAATTAAGGTGCCGATAAACGGCAACTTAACATACGACAATCTTTGCAGATGAAGCAAAGCAAATAAACGAGAAAAACCTTCATCGAACAACGGGCTGATATCGTCGCGGAGGAAGCTTGGGTGGGCGTTTGCCGTTTACGATCGCGCCTGCCACTGGAACATATGGAAGTTCCTGCCGATCTGCTGCGCAGCGTAACATCAATCCGCCGCGGCTCATATCGCCGCGTCCGACGAAATCAATCGGAAATCGAAGCCGGTCGCCAAAAGTTGCCAGCAGAACGTTCACGTATTTGCCTGTGGCGATGCTTCCGAGAAGGACGATGTCAGTACGAGTTGGCAATTTTCCTGCCAGTGCCCGAGCATCTCGCTCAACCGGGATTCGAAAACATGGATCATCACTGTGAATATCGACGGTTGCGAATTCGCGCAAGTCATCGAGACCGATCCGTGTAGTGGCATCAACGAGCCCACGAGTGGGCGTAATCACAAATACACCTGGGATTCCAGTCGCGGCCTGTGCAAACGCGGTCGCATACGCGATCTTGCCGCGAAAATAGAGTCCGCTCAGAAAGGTGAACACTTCCGCGAGTGGCGCGCCGCGTTTGCCGCGCAACTTCCGTGCGAGTTGGAATTGTGCGCGTTCGTTTAATATCATTCGCGCCCGTTCGCCACCAGCGTACGCAGGCGAGAGAAGGAAAACCCGGCAAGGCTTTGTTTTTTGAATCTGATTTTCGGATTCAATTTTCAACCCAGTTGTTCTCTTTCTCATCCCAGTCACCGGTAGACATACCGTCTGAACAAATAAATACCCAACGCATTCTGACGATCCACAGATTCGTATTCCATGAAATTCAATTGCAACACTAAATGGTAAAAATAACTTCGAGGCATCATGGCGGTTGCCAATAAGAAAACAGGTATGCCGCATTTGTTTTCCGGCCTCCTTGTTTTGGCTCTGGCGGCGGTCACGCTGTTGACTGGAGAACTGATTGCCGTTCATCTGGAACGCGCGACCCTTTCCTCAACCGCGCCTCAGCTATTTCTCCTTAAAAACCAGGGAATCGCTTTTCAACGCGCTGCTTTGCACGCGCCCAATGTGCTGCCGTTTTACGGCACCTCGGAACTGATCATCCCGTCCATTCAGGACAGGGCGAACGTTTTTTTCCGCAGCGCGCCAACAGGTTTTCAGGTCTCGCCTGTTGGTGGTGGAGGTGCAAACCTGTTAGTGATGCTGCAAAAAATCGGCGCCCTCGGCTCGGATTTGCGGGACAAGAAACTTGTTATCTCGCTTTCACCCGGTTGGTTTTTCAAAGTGAAATCTGGATGGAAGGGTTACAAGGCAAATTTTTCGCCGATGGCGGCGACTAAATTGATATTCGGCACGGGTCTAAGTTTCGACCTGAAGCGAGAGATCGCTTCCCGCATGCTCGAATCGCCCGACACCTTGGAAGAAAGCCCATTGCTCCGGTTTGCGGTGAGGCGGCTGGCTTGCGGCGGTTGGCTTGATCGGCTCGTCCTCTGTGCGCTTTGGCCGGCAGGGAAGTTGCAAGACGTGTTGATGACGTTCCAGGATCATTTCGCGGCGCTGAGTTACATCCGTAATCAGATCAAGCCATCTCCGCGACCACATCCGAAGCTACTCAACTGGCGGACGCTGATTGCAAAGGTAAGCGAAACGACGCCCGCTGGCTCACGTAACGCTACTAAAGAGACTCCAAGCGTCGATACGCTCGTCGTTCCTGGATCTCGTGACGTGGCCTTCCGCAATGATTTGAACGCGTCACCTGGATGGAAAAACCTGGAGTTGCTTTTGCGCGTACTCGCGCGGGTTCACGCACGGCCGCTAATTCTCAGCATGCCCATTGGCGGAAGCTTTTACGACCACGTGGGAATCTCGCGATCGGCTCGCGAAGATTATTACACTAAGCTTCGGGCATTGGTGCAGCAATATCATTTTCCGTTAGTGGAATTTAAGGGGCACGATGAGGATCCAGCCTTTCTTATCCGTCACGAAAGTCATCTAACAGCAAAAGGCTGGATGTATTACAACCATGCTCTTGATGATTTCTTTCATGGGCATCCTCCACGAAACTGACAATGGCCGTTCTAAAGGATCAACCGTCGCGAATGGGAGAGCGCCGGGGCCTATCGCACTCCGTTCTTGCTTTTCGACCGAGCTATGGAAAATAATGCGGCCCATGCGTTCGGTCTGGCCGTTTAAATCTGGCGTAAATAACCGTCAAAACGGAGAGAGTAATCAGTATTCGGCGAACGATGCCTGCCCAGATTTTTTGTGCGTGGGGGCCCAGAAAGCCGGAACCTCCTGGCTTTTTCACCAGCTCACTTTGCATCCGGATTTCTGGATGCCTCCGGTGAAGGAGGTGCATTACTTCGATTCGATGAGCAGAGTCAAACGTCAGAATCCTCCACGTTGCAAGGATGAACACGATCAATGGTTTCTAGCGAGACTAGGTGAACTTAGTGCCCTCCCGTACCTCGATCTTGTGAACTACTCTGAATTGTTCAGTGCAAAGAGGGCGCGTCTGTCAGGTGACATTACCCCTGCTTACTCGACGTTGAATGATGAACTTATTGGGAGAATCATCGGGCATTTCCCAAACCTGAAAGTCATTTTTCTGGCCCGGGACCCGGTTGACAGAGCCTGGTCGCAATTATCCATGAGCGTGCGCCTCAAACAAATTGCTCCCTTTGACGCAACTGACCCCGATGAAGTGTTGCGCAATTTGCTCAACCCGGCGGTGTTCTTTCGCTCCCATCCCAGTAAGATTGTCAAACGTTGGCGGCGCTACGTTCGCCCCGATCTGTTTCGCATCTATTTTTTCGACGATTTGAAGGAGAACGCTGCTGAATTGCGGCATACTATCCTCAGTTTTCTAGGCGCCAATCCAGACAAACCGAGCGGTCCACTCAAGCCGGATTACAACGGCCAAGGGGGAAAAGAAAAACTTCCCTTAACTGATAAAGTAAGAGAGTGCGTCGCCCAATTTTTCGAAGAGGAACTCAAGGATTGCGTTGCAGAACTTGGCGGCCCAGCGAAACAATGGCCCGCAAAATATGGTTTATCGTTAGTAATTTTATTCCTGCAAATGATCGACGAGTTTGACCTTCTATTCTGGTGTGATTGGCTCGCCTGAGGAAGGGAAGAAGTCTTCAACTCCCAGTGCAGCGCCCGATTTTCTGTGCATTGGTGCTCACAAAGCCGGAACCACCTGGCTTTATCAACAGCTTAATTCTCATCCCGATTTCTGGATGCCTCCTGTAAAGGAGCTGCATTACTTCGATCAACTAAGCAAAGTCCAACGCGCAGGTCATCCGCGCTGCCGGGACGAGCGCGATCGTCGATTTCTCGAGCGACTGCAGAGCCTCAGTGCTGAACCCGGAATCAACCTCGAAAATTATGGACGCCTGTTTGAACCGAAGGCAACGCTCCTTTCCGGTGACATTTCCCCAAATTATTCGACGCTGAGTGACAAAGTCATTCGACAAATTGTCGGATACTTCCCGAAGTTGAAGGTGATTTTTTTGGCGCGTGACCCAGTTGAGCGGTTCTGGTCGCATTTGTCCATGGAAGTGCACTACCGTCAAATCGAGTCGTTTGACGCGACGGACGTCAATGAAGTCAGTCGCAATTTGTCCCGGCGAGGAATGCTGTTGCGTTCGTATCCGAGTACGGTCGTCGCGCGATGGAAACGGTACGTCGACCCGGAGCAGTTTCGCGTGTTTTTCTTCGACGACTTGCAAAGCAATCCCACTGAGTTTCAGCGCTCTATCCTTGGTTTTCTGGGCGCTGATCCAGAAAAACCAGGCACTCGATTAACCTCGGATCGCAATCGTTGGACAGAGATGAAAAAACTTCCCCTGACAGACCGCGTGCGATCGCACCTGGCTAAAATTTTCAAGAACGAGCTGAAAACTTGTGCTGCGCAGTTGGGCGGCCCAGCCAAACATTGGCCGACGCGGTATGGCTTTTAGTACGCCAAGGCTTGGGTCTCAGTGTGAACACTTGATGTTTTAACTTCCTGTTAGACGCGCTTCTGCAAGATCCAAGTCGCGCTGGATACGGCGTAA
>JBKPMH010000097.1:0-3271 GCA_046732035.1 Verrucomicrobiota bacterium | reverse complement strand
TTCAAATCGAACGGCCTGGCAAATCGGAAGTGATTGGCTGCACAGCGACAACGAGCAGCGTTTCAGAAATGCGCCGCCGAATCTCGTTTGGTTGCTTTATCCCTCGGATGGCTGCGCGGTGCGGTTCACATCGTTAACAAGCCGCCGACCGCGCAGCCTCCAAATCCTCAGTTTAACGTGCTGGCCTTGCACCTCCCCACGCCGCGGGTGACGGGTTGAGTGGAGCCACCAGCGACGCCGAACCCTTCGGCTTGGTTTCCATTGCCATCGGAGTCGTCGGCGGTGTGCCTTTGATGCGAGCCAGGAATCCGTGGGCAATGCCGGAAGCATCGGCGTAACGACCACAGATAATGCCTTGGTCATTGATCCCGTTCAGCGATGTAAAGGTGGACCCGGGGTAATCGAAGGTGAAGAAGTTGTTTGGCGGGGTAAAGAAGAGTCCATGAGTCGCCCCTGCGCTGTCCGCATATCTGCCCACCACCCAGTTCCGATCGTTAAGTCCAAAAAGGACCGTCCCAACGGAGCCGGTAGGATCGACAGGGAAGTGCAGCGTCCCATTCCTATCCCTGTAATAGCCGTGAAGAATTCCCGCGGCATCAACAAAGTATCCCACCACCAACTGCTTTGAATTGTTGATCTCGTAAGCAAACGTCGCCGCAGCTCCCGGGATGCTCCAGGACGTTATGGCTCCGTCAACGCTCACGAACGCCTGGAAGACTCCGCTGCCGTCAGGATCAAACGCACCGGTAAAGTCGCCGGCATCATTTATACTGAGCAGATTGGTTTGGACCGTGCCGGGAACGTCGTACTCGGTGAACGTGCTGCCCGACAGGAAAAACGAGTGAAGCGTACCATCGCTGATCAGGTAGTCACCGTTAATTGTGCGTGCGTTATTGATGCCCCGTCCTTCAGTAAATCCGACGGTATCGTTAGGATCGACGATCGGGTCGCTATAGCTACCGTCGCTGAACCGCACAAACCCTCGTGCCACGCCGCTGGAATCGAGGAACTCGCCAACGACGTCGCCTCTTTCGTTAATTTTTTGCGGCAGAGTCGAATTTCCTGTGCCGGGATAATCAAAAGTCGAGATCACTTCGATAGAGCCCGAGTTCGCTGCCTGCTGAGCGAAAGTTCCCATTAAAGGAAACAGAAACAGAACTGCTACAACGCTGTTAAGTATGTGTTTTAGTCTCATGATTTTATTACCTCCTTAAGTTGAATTGCCATTGCTTAAGCGAGGGTGTGGCAGTAACACCAGATCCAGACAGGGAATTTCCACATGACCAGATTGCATCGGTGTTATGTGGTTTCGGTCGGTGCCTTGTGGGTTTCGCGGGAGATGGGACTCACAGCACCTGGCTCTCGGTTAGACGCGCCGGGTGAAGACTCAGGCGTCGCTACGCGACATTACAGATCAGCGAACGCGCAGGTTGTCGGTGTACTTTTGTTCTGGACACTCGCACGACATGGGATATGTTCAAGAGAACATGAGAGCGATATTACTGCGTTTTTGGGCGCGTGTGTCACGCAAGATAACCAGGACACCTCAGCAGATGGAATTGAAATTATGGACTCGTCGCCCCAGACGCTGATAGCAGCCCTCAAATCGATCCGGGAAATTGCAGCGAATGCGTTAGACCGGATCGGAACATCGCAAGAGAAACATTCCACGCGATGGAAATGCAAACGGTGTCAGTACATCAAACATTTTACCAACCCAGTTCCGCTGGAAAACGCCGGCAGATGCCCCCGATGCAAAAGTACAGAGTTTAGACCTGTTCTGTGATTGCTCTGACGTTTGCAGCGGCCCGTCAGCAATCCAGATGAGATCTGGAATGCTGATCGGTACTCATTTCATCTATTGTAATTGCCCTCGAGTGGCATCGGCTCGCTCCATGGCGGGACTGGCTTCTGAGTGTCGTAGTACGGATAGCTTGGTCGTGGTGCGCGATATATTGAAACACCGGACCATGCCCAAAAAACAAAGCCAAGCAGTGCGATGATAGCGGCAACTTTCTTGATATGAGTCAGCGAGGAAGAACGAGGCCGGTGAGAGATAACGTCCCGTCGCCATAACCATGGATGACGATAAATTTTCCGCTGGAGCTCAGTAGAGGTGCTGCCCAGCGATGGATCGCGGTAAATCTGCTCCCGAAGCTTGGTGTAGCTGTGGATGTCGCTAGAAGCGGCAATTGGGGTGGGGAACCTCGCCACACTTACTTCTACGTAAACCGGAAACCCAAAGCCTCGGGAATTTTATGAAATGATCGACTTGATTGCTGTTTCACCCGAAAACCCCAAAAAAAGCGGCTCTCTGGTTACTGGATGGGCAACACATGCATCGAAGGTATGTTCGACATTGATATGCGATTGGTACGCAATTCTGCGTATTCCAAAAAACGCAGGCGGTGAGAAAATCCCCAATTGAAATATTGTGGGGGCGCGCCAGATCGTTGCTTTCACTGACGCGTCTCCACTATTCAATACAAACGTACGATCGTCGCGTCACCTGCATTGTAGGTCGAATTCGACTGGTACTCGTTCAGGTCTTCTTATCGTCGGTTGGGCCTTGGAGTCGGTTTTGGCCGGACCAGACCGCGAAGGATTTCTTCGATCGATTTGTCTGCAGGTGCCTTTGTTTTAGTCTCGGGCTTGATACGGCGTTTCTTCCGACGTTGCTCGGGTGTTGTCGGTTTTGGGCTTGCACAGGGAGCGACGGTGGCGGTTCGAATTGGAGTGAGGTCTGGAGTAGCACTTGCCGACTCGGTCACCAGCGCTTCGATTGGAGTGGGCGAAGCGATGAGCGCCGACATGGCCGAACCTGGCGTCCTGGGCAATGCGGGCCGGTGCTCCGGCATTGACCTGTGAATGAAGTACTGAACGACTGCAGAAGTAACTGCGACGACTACGGAATCATTCCAACCGCAATGGCCCACCTTGCAAGACGCTGCGTTCGCCTGTGCCGCGCATCGGCGTGTCTCAAATCCAACTCGCTACAGATCAGCGTCAGTCGTTCCGATGGTCTGGCTTTCATTTGGAGGCAGAGTGGAGTCGGCTTGGATTTCCGCGAAGTAATCCAGGCAATCACCGAGATCATTATCGCCAAAATATCCGAAGCTTGCTCGGCCTGGTGCGATCGACCATTTGCCAAAAATTAGATCGATCGGCTATAAGCCTGATTCCCGCGGTGCGCAGAAACGCCAGGGGGATTCTCAGTGATCAGGAAATCCTCTGTTTCTGGTCGATGATCCCACTGCGCATGCACCAATAC
>JBKPMH010000096.1:0-20809 GCA_046732035.1 Verrucomicrobiota bacterium | reverse complement strand
CTTGCCGAAGCCATCGCCCTTGCGCACGATTTGGGGCACTCGCCTTTTGGCCATTCGGGTGAAGAGATGCTGGCAGAATGCATGCGCGATCACGGTGGTTTCGATCATAACCGCCAAAGTGTGCGCGTAGTCGAGCTGCTGGAAGACCCTTATCCAAATTTTCCCGGTCTGAATCTCACGTTTGAAGTACGCGAGGGCCTGCGGAAACACGAAGCGTTTGATGAAATGCAAAGCGCTCCGGGACCCGACGCTGTTGCTGGTTTATCAAATTACCGTTGTGCATCCCTGGAGGCGCAGGTCGCAGATTTGGCAGACGAGATCACCTATTACAGCCATGACTTGGATGATGCCCTCGATTTTGAAATCCTCGACGCTGCGCAACTGGAACAAAATGAGGTTTGGCGACGAAGCCTGCGTACTGTGTTGGCACGTTACTCCGACGTCCGGGAACCGGAACTGCACAAACTAATCATTCGCGACATTATCGACACTGAAGTTCACGATCTGGTCTCCACCAGCGCAAAATCCATCGCAGATGCAGGCCTGCAGAGCGCAGACGAAGCTCGCCAGCAAGCGGAGCCCCTAATCGCATATAGCGATGATTTATTCGAGGCAAATCGTGATTTACGAAAATTCCTGTACCAAAACGTTTATTATAATCCGCGCGTATCCGAAGTGAACCGGCGAGCATGCGAAATGCTCCGCCAGGTGTTCCAATTCTATCTGGCCGATCCTGACAAAGTTGGTGAGACGGCAGCAAAACGAATTGAGGCCGAGGGACTGCATCGCACCGTATGCGACTACGTCGCCGGAATGACTGATCGATATTTGTTGGAAGAACACGCGCGGCTTGCGCGGATCTAAAGGTGCAGCTCTGCCTGGTCAGCATAGCATTACATCCCAGCGGTATGCCTGGAACTGGAGAAGGTTGCGTCTAGGCAGCCGCGCTTCCGTTTTCTTCCCGAAGATACTGAATCACCAGTCGCAGTCGTTTGTTAATAGAGAGTTCTTCGAGCACCCGTTGCCGACGAAGCGGATCGCTTACAAATGTTGAGGTGACGAGGTCGGCAAGCAGTTCCGGGTCGCTCAAATCCGATAGATACCGGTCCACTTTGGGAGGAAGCTGCCGGGGTCCATCTCCTTTGAGATTCGAATAAAGCTCAAGGACTTTGGCGGCGAGCGCTTCAGTCTCAACGGACGTTACCGAATCAGACTCGAGCGATTCAATCGTTGCAATCGGAAACGGCGCTTCCTGCTGGAAAGACCTGAATCTGACACGGTCCAATCCCTGAAGAATCAGGTTCGATGTGCCGTCGTTTGACTCGACGCACGCGCGAATCAGACCAACCGTTCCGATCTGAAAAAAGTCGGCCGTTGAAGTCCAATCAACGCAATGCGGCTTAAGCAGTGCAACGCAGAACATACGGTCATGCGCGAGCGCATGCTTTAACATCTCGCGATAGCGCGGCTCAAAAATATGAAGCGGGAGCAAGGCGTGTGGAAACAGCAAGGCTCCAGCCAGCGGCATGACTGGCACTTGTTTTGGGATTGCTACGGATGAGGACATGGCGCGTTTCTTTGCTGTACGATATATGCGTTAAAGAAAGAGCAAGCGAAGGGATCATAATTCATGCAAGTGTGGGGCCGTTGAAGCGGCAACTACAAACCGCGATTCGGCGCATAATAGGCTAACGCTTCAGGACAGAGAGTCCCAACGCACGGACCTGACCAAGCGATAACTGTCCTTCAATGTCGCTTCGGCCGAGTGACACATACACAAGGGCGGATCCATAGCAGGTGAGAAGTACGCGCGAAGCTGCGCCCAGGCTGCCAATTCCCATCGCACTGACCGGTACGCCAAGGTCCTTTGCCGTGGCGAAATCGATTAAGCGCGCCAGCTGCGCTGGGTGATCGGTGCGTGTCGCTACTTTGAATAATTCAGCGCCGTACGATTTCGCTGCGCGTGCTTGAACTCGCAACTTGGTCGGGGCCGGCGTGCCCTTCAGGTGATGAGCTGAAATGATGCGCCGCACGTTTTTTCCTCGAGCCATCCGAAGCAGCGAAACAAAAACAGGCGCGGAGCGAAGTTCGATATCGATATAACGGGCCCGCGGTAAAAAACGAGCGACTAGATCGTGTCGCTGTCGTCGCGATAGTCGATTTGCGCCGCCTTCCATCGGGTGTCGCGCGGTGACGATCAGGGGCGCGCGCAATCCGCCAAGTTTGTTTTCCAAGCTATCGATCACGCGCACAAGGTGATCCAACCTAAGCTCAAAAAAATCCGGTGGATCATTCATTCGCAAAGCGAACTCGAACTCAGCGGGCGACGCGATGACACCCACTACCTGCGGTCGCTGGCGACGACTCCTCCGGAGCTTAAAAGGGGTTGGAGAATGTTCGAGCACGAATTAACACAAACCAAGACCGTGGTTCGGAACACTTTTACATCGGTTCCACGGCTTCAATGTGTAGTTTTTCAGGGATTAACGCCGCGAAGCGAGCATTCTCTCAACATATTTCGCGAGAATATCGAACTCGAGATTTATCGGATCGCCCGCCTGAGCATGGTCCAAGTTCGTATGCGTTTTGGTGTAAGGAATAATCCAAACAACGAAACTTTCCGGAAGGACATCGGCGACAGTTAGACTGATTCCGTTCACCGCAATCGAGCCTTTGCAAGCGACGTAATGGGAGAATGCTTTTGGTAATTGGATTTCCAATCGGAAGTCAGCGCCGCTTTTCTGATAATCAATGACAGGCGAGACGCAATCGATGTGTCCTTGGACGAAATGGCCTCCGAACCGCTCCATACCGGCAACAGCGCGCTCAACATTTACCGGGTCATTCCGCTGCAATTTTTTGAGATTTGTGCGAGCGATTGTCTCGTCCAACAGATTGAAAACCAATTCGTCCCCGCGGCGGGACGTCAGGGTGAGGCAGCAACCGTTGACGGCCAAACTGTCACCGCGTCGTATTTTTTTCGCTATCCGCGGAGCCGCAATTTTTAATTCCGTACCGTTTTTGATTGCCTCGACCGCGGTTACATTGCCAACTTCTTCGATCAAACCGGTGAACACCGAGCTAGCCTAATAGCCAATGGCCGATAGCCAATAGCGAATTGCTGTTTGTCGTTACACGGCGAATCATTAACACTGTGTCATGTTCAAATTCGAGAAATTGGATCTGTGGCGGAAGGCCATCGACTTTGCGGACCTCGTTTACTCCAAAACGAAGTTTTTTCCGTCCGATGAGCGATTTGGACTGACCAATCAGATGCGACGCGCAGCCGTTTCAGTTTCGTCAAACATCGCTGAAGGCAGTACACGAATTTCCGACGCGGATTTCGCGCGCTTTGTGGAGATCGCTACTGGATCACTGTTCAAGGTGGTC
The DNA here is from genome assembly GCA_046732035.1 of Verrucomicrobiota bacterium. GTDB lineage: Bacteria > Verrucomicrobiota > Verrucomicrobiia > Chthoniobacterales > UBA10450 > Udaeobacter. The sequence continues at coordinate 17,419 of JBKPMH010000096.1, read as the reverse complement.
TCGGAGTCCACGGTTGCAAAGCGTCAGGACTATTTGAGTGACGAAAGCTTTGCCGCAATGTACACAGCGGCCGAGGAGCAGGACCGCATGTTAAGTGGCCCGCGTCGCACCTTGGTTAGCGATTAGCTATCAGCTATCGGCTATTGGCCAATGCGCGTGGTTAAAAAAATTCAGCCAACCGTATTTCAGCGTTTTTTCCGGACAGAGACAGCTGGTGCATCGGTCCTGCTTCTGTTCGGCATAACTGCTCTCCTGCTGGCCAATTCACCGCTGGGGGATGCGTACGACCATCTTTGGCAGATCCGGTTGACATTTGGAATCACTAAGTCTCCGCTGTCGCTGACGCTTCATCAGTGGATCAATGACGGCTTAATGGCAGTGTTTTTTTTGCTGGTCGGCCTCGAGATCAAACGTGAGTTGGTCGTTGGCGAACTGGCGTCACCAAGAAAAGCCGCTCTGCCAATTACGTGCGCAGTTGGCGGTATGCTGTTTCCAGCCGTCGTTTACTGGATATGCAACCTGAATGGGCCGAACGTTCGGGGGTGGGGCATCCCGATCGCCACCGATATTGCTTTCTCTCTTGGGGCGCTCGCTTTGATTGCCCCAAATGCGCCAACTGGGGCCAGGGTTTTGCTTGCATCGCTGGCCATCGTTGACGACATGGGCGCGGTTCTTGTCATCGCGGTTTTCTATTCGCATGCACTTGCCTGGAGTGCCTTGGCCGCAGCCGGCGTGGTCTTCGCCCTTCTCATCGGCCTCAATGCGATGGGAGTCCGCCATCTGTGGCCATACATACTGGCCGGAACTGCTCTCTGGTATTTCATGCATGAGTCCGGTGTGCATGCCACTGTCGCCGGCGTGGCCCTCGCGTTTACGATTCCGACGCACACTCGGATTAACGCGGGAGAATTCTCGCGGAAGGCGCGCCTCATTTTGGATCAATTCGATCGCACTGAAAGTGGTGATCGGCTCGTGCTTACCAGCAAGACCCAACAGGAAGCTCTGTTTGCCATGGATCATGCAAGCCAGGGTGTAACCGCGCCGATTTTGCGACTCGAACATGCGCTTCACAATTTTTCGGCATTTGTTGTTATGCCACTTTTTGCATTCGCCAATGCCGGGGTGAGGATTGGTGGTCAAGTTGATCACCCCGCAGTTACAGTTGGCGTACTTCTTGGGCTCATTGTTGGTAAACCGGTCGGCGTCGTCGCGGCAGCCCTGGCTTCGGTCAAATGCGGTATCGGGGAGTTGCCTCGTGGTGTTCGGTGGACGTCACTCCTGGGTTGCGCTTGCCTGGCAGGGATCGGTTTTACGATGTCGCTGTTTATCGCTATGCTTGCGTTCGATGAGGCTGGGCCACTTAACGCGGCAAAGTCGGGTGTTCTCGTCGGCTCCCTTCTCGCCGGGATTGCGGGCGCTGTTGTCCTGAAGATCGCCTCTCGTTTTCCCAATCATGAATAGCTCCCAGCCTGTCACCGGGTCATTCGTTTCGGCTGGGGTGCAGAGGGCGAGCTCGCGTGGAAGCCTGCCCGTTACAATATTTTCGGCCATCCTCTTTCTGTCCGGAGCGGGTGCGCTCATATTTGAAACGCTTTGGCTCCGGCTCAGCGGTCTCGCTTTTGGCAACTCGATCTGGGCGGCGGCGTTGATCCTGTCGAGTTTCATGGCGGGCCTCGCGCTTGGCAACGCCATCGCCGCGTCGTCAAGAATTCGGCGATGGCGGCCGCTTCAGCTTTATGCCTTGCTGGAAGTGCTCGTCGCTGTGCTTGGTTGCACGATCGTTTTTGGTCTTCCAGTGCTGGGCGAATTGTTCCGGCCTTTATGGCAAATGCTTTGGAATTATCAGCCAGCACTTCTTGGGCTGCGATTCGTTGTTTCTTTCCTGATTCTCCTTGGACCGACAACCGCGATGGGCCTGACGTTGCCGGTGGTGATCGAGGACCTGATCCTGCAGCGAACGGATTATGGGCGGGCTATTGGTTTTCTGTATGGGTCGAACACTTTGGGAGCGGTGGCGGGGGCCATCATGGGTGAAGGCTATCTTATTGCGAGTTTTGGGCTGCGGGGCACGAGTTTGCTTGCAGGTTTGGCGCTCTGCCTTGCGGCAGCCGCTGCATTATGCTTGGGAAGAATTAGCCGGCACGCGGGCGAGGCAATTCCGGAGGCAACATTTCCGCTCGATTTGCACGTGAGTTATCCACGACCCTGGCGTCTGCTCTTCGCTAGTTTCGGGACAGGCTGCATTCTTCTTTGCCTCGAGGTCATCTGGTTTCGATTTCTACGATTGTATGTTGTTTCGTCGCCCGCAGCATTTGCAGTGATGCTTGCAATTGTGCTCGCAGGAATAGGGCTGGGCAGCCTGTTTGCCGGCGTCGTGCAGGGTTTTAACCGTCGTGGCAGGCGCGACGCGCTCCCTTTGAACAGTCAAGGCACGGCGCTCCGCGGCGGATCCCTTTCCGTTTTGTTGCTGCTGGCGGGCATTGCAACGCTTTTGTCATATTTATTTTTCCCCGGAGAAATAGTGAAAACGCCAGCCGGCGCTTTCAGTCTCGCCTCTTGGTATCAGATCGCGTTGCTCTCGTTAGCATTGATGTTCCCGGTCGCTTTTCTCTCTGGAGTTGTATTTCCATCGATTGCTTCAGCTGTTCAGGCCACGGTCGGAGATCGGATGAACAGCACAGGAGTCACTACTCTCTTCAACACAACAGGAGCGGCGATCGGCCCACTTTTTGCAAGTTTCGTCTTGTTGCCGTCCATCGGCTATCAATGGAGTCTCATACTCTGCGCAGTCGGTTACGGATTGCTCAGCGTTCTCGTGAGCGAGCGCTCAAGCTGGTCAGTTCGGCGGCCGCGTGGCGTGATTCTCACCGCACTTTGTGCCGCGGTGATCCTCCTCCTGGCGATTTTTCCGTATCGCCGCGCTGAGTCCCATTTCGCGCACGCGAGCCGACCGTACGAGGTTGATGAAAAGGGTCATGTGCTCGCGCATGTCGTAAAAAGAATTGAGGGCAGCTCAGATACGTATCAGTTGCTGCGACGCGATTTTCTTGGTGAACCGTATTACTACCGGCTTTTGACTAACGCGTTTTCGATGTCGGCGACAAATCCGCGCAATCAGCGTTACATGAGATTGTTCGCCTATCTTCCTTTGGCCCTTCGTCCCGAAGCCAAAGACGCATTGCTTATCTGTTATGGGTGCGGCGTCACCGCGGATGCGCTGCTCCACGGCCCGAATGTTAAGCGGTTGGATATCGCGGATATCTCGAAAGAAGTCTTCCGCCTGGCCGATTTCTATTCCGGAATCAATTATTCCAACCCCCTCCGCGATTCACGTGTGCGCGCATTCGTGCAAGACGGACGTTTCTTTCTTCAGGCTGGCCGGCACCAGTACGATATCATCACCGGCGAACCGCCGCCGCCAAAAGTCGCTGGTGCAGTCAACCTTTACACTCAGGAATTCTTTTCCTTAATGAAGAGTCGTCTGAAGCAAAATGGAATCGTTACGTTCTGGTTGCCGCTGAATCAAATGAGGGTGGAGGAAGCAAAGGCGATTCTTCGTGCGTTCCATAACGTATTTCCCAATACCGTGGTTTGGGCCAGCGCCGATCAGCAATGGATTATGATGGGTATCAACGGCCCGGGGCACCGTGTTGAAGAACAGGAGTTACAGCGATTGTGGAGCGGACCCGCCGGGGAAGGGCTGCGGCGAATCGGCGTCGAAGTTCCGCAGCAGTTGGCTGCACTTTTTTTGATGGACGGCGAAGAAATCGATCGTATTACCCGGGATGTCGCTCCCCTGACGGACAATTATCCCAAGAGGTTGAGCGATGCGGGGTGGAGCGAGGAAGCAAACTTCAGTTTCACATCGCCCTATATGGAGGCGTCGTCTGCCGATTATCGTTTCGCTTGGTCCCCCGTCATGAACCGCATCTGGCCGGAGGCGTCAAACACATTATTGACATCATACTTTTCGGTGCGTCAGATGCGATATCTCGCCGAAACGATCGGCGGGAACGAGTGGGCCGAGCTGGATCTTTATCTGCGTCATTCGCGCCTGCGAGTCCCGATCCTCGAGGTGCTGGGAAGCGACCTGTTGCGACTGCCAATTGCAGAACGTATAGCGAGAAAATCGCAGCCGCCTCCGCCCGAAGCCGTACAAGACCTCGTTGCCGGCGCGCTTGCCCAACGGGATATCCAGGGAGCGATTCGTCTGCTTGAGGATAAAAAAGATCGTGGTCCGCTCAGCTCCGATGACACGTCTCTGCTTATTTACCTCTACTGTTTAAACGGCGAAGTCGACAAAGGAGAAGCGCTCGCCGCCAGCAATCCCGCTGCGCGCAAGAAGAATAATGTCACCGATTGGCTGTGGGGGAAATTACAGAGCGAATTCGGATTTCATCCGCCTTCTAGCCACGAATGAGTTTAACCGCGGATTGCGCTGATAACGCGGACGGCGCAAATGAGTGAACTGATACAGGAAGAATTGAACTCAGATATCATCGGCGCGGGGATGCATGTTCTCAATGAGATGAAACCCGGTTTAGATGAAAAACTGTACGAACGGGCGATGATCATCGAGTTGCGCAGACGCAGTCATGCGGTCGAACCATAGAAGAAAGTTCCTGTGTTCTACGGGGCGCAACTGATCGGCAACTTGATTCCAGATTTATTGTTGATGGAAAGGTGATCGTTGATCCCAAAGTTGTTGCTGCATTTAATGAAGCCCAGGTGGCGCAAATGATTGGGATCTCGCGATCACTGATTTGGAACTGGCCCTCTCACTAAACTTCAAGAGCGCGCGGTCACAATGGAAACGTGTCGTGCGACAGCGGATGCGCCACCCGGATTGTCCGGGCCTCCATTCTTGATCCGTTTATCCACGGCATCAGCGTATTCGCGGTTCCTCCTCTAAAACAGGTCTTTTTTGGGGTTCAAAAAAAAATCGAAAAACCTCAAAAAAAAAGCTTGCCAGCCTGTGGCGCGTTCATTAAACGGTGGGGGCGACGCGACAAATACGTCTGGAAAGCCGTTCAAAAAAACTTTGAAAAAAGTGAAAAAAAAGCTTGTCAGCGCCGCAGAGATTTAATAAGGCTGTCAAAACCTAACCAAACCAATGGAGAAACTAATGACTAAAAACGTGCTAAACAAACTCGGATTCCTTGGTGCCGTCGTGATGGCGGCCGTGGGATTTCCTCTAATTTTTGCATCAAGTGCATCCGCTCAGTTGCCGGCACCGGCCGTTCCTGCGAACCCCGCCGCACCGCCATCAGCTGAGGTCGAGCGCGTGATCGTGACCGGTTCAAACATTCCGACAGCGGAAGAGACCGGCCCGAATCCGGTGGACACGTACCGGCCGCAAGACATCGAGAAACTCGGCATCCGCAACGCGACCGACTTGACGACGTTTATTCCGCAAGAGGCCGGCGGCACGGTTAACCAGAACATTGCTAACGGCGGTGATGGTACCGTGCAGTTGAACCTTCGCGGATTGCTGCCGAAGGAGACGCTGATCCTGGTAGACGGCAAGCGCATCGCGCAGGCTGCGCTTTTCGGTGGCTACGATATTCAGCTGATTCCGTTCTCCATGATCGATCACATCGATATTCTGAAAGATGGTGCCTCGGCGGTCTACGGAGCCGACGCTGTCGCGGGTGTGGTCAACTTCTTCTTGATCCACAAATTCCGTGGGTTGGAAATCGGTGGTACGTACGGAAACACCAACCTGGGAGCCTCCAATGACATGGGTGAATGGGAAGCGTGGTTGAAAGCCGGCACGGGCGATGACAAAACCGACATCGTGGTTATCGCCGATTTCTATCAGCGCGACGGCGGCGTATTCAGTCGCGACCGCGACATTTCCAGCAACGGTAATTTCGTTCCATTTGGAGGTTTTGACGTTCGCAGCGGCAACGAACCTGGCCGAGTCCAGGGTCAACGTTTGATTCCAAGGTTGTTTTTCGGCGCGAATTCTCCGCCGCCGCATTCCTCTGCGACAGTTGCGACTTCTCCGTTCTACACCCCGCCGGGCGCAGTACCTGGCATCATTAATGGTACGCCTGGCGACGGGAATTACATTGCGTTTAACTTCGCGGCTTTCACCCCGGCGCTGCCTCCGGCGGATCGCCAGGTGTTTTATGGTTCGTTTACTCGGGATCTCTGTGACAAATACCTGACAGTGTTTGCCGATTTCAAGATTGCGCGGTCGTTCTTCGATTCAGCTCTGGCGGCTGCTCCGTTTACGCCTGATCCGTTTAAGGCGGTGGATGCACAGGGTCGAGTCACTAGCGTAGGATTTAGCCCGCAAGGCATCAGCGTTCCAATCCGAAATGCTTTCAACCCGTTCACAGTCGGAGATACCACACTTGCTATCAATGGAGTTCCGACTCCTATGACTACCGGCGTCCGGTTTCGTGGAATCAATGACTCCGGGCTCCGAAGCGAGAAATTCACCTACTGGGATATGCTCTTCGATGTCGGATTGAAGGGCGAGATGGGCGAATTCGGTGATTATTTCAAGACTTGGAACTGGGAACTCGGCTTCCGCTATGCTCGCAACGAGGGTACCGACTTGTCCCTCGGTGAAGTCAGCCAGCCCGGTCTACGAGACGCGTTGCTCGATTCAGACCCCGCTACGGCGTTCAATCCGTTCCTTGGTTTTAGCGGCCGGAATTCAAATTTTGCCATCAACCGGGTTTACGTGAATCTACATAACACTGCAGAGTTCGAGCTGCCATTGGCTTACGCCACGTTTAATGGCGACCTGTTTAATCTCCCTGCCGGCCCTGTATCATTTGCGATCGGCGGTGAATATCACGGTGAGAGATGGAATCGCAGGCCCGACTCCCTCAATACAACGTTCCAAACAATCGGTTCAACCGATCGCGAAGGCGCGAGGGTAAACCGGGACGTTTGGGGTATCTACGAGGAAGTACGAGTGCCATTCACCAGCCCGACATGGAACTTCCCTGGTTTCTACAGCTTCGAAGTTGACTTCGCCGAGCGGGAGGAATGGTACAGCCAGAATACGTCTCCTGTGCTGAGCACGTCCTTCCCGGCAGCGCATACGACATACGATGCGCAGAAGCCAAAGGTATCGGTGCGCTGGCAGCCAGTCGATCCCAAGTACATCGGCGCAATCACTCTGCGTGGCAGCTATTCTGAAGCATTTCACGCGCCGACGGTGCTCGAGCTGAATCCGGCGGGCGCGCAGAGCTTCCCGCTCGTTGTGGATCCGTTTTCGACCGCCACCGAACCACAGATTGAAGAGCGGCTTAGCGGAAATCCTTTCCTCCATCCAGAAACAGCCTACGAATGGACCTATGGTGCTGTGTATAGCCCGAAATGGCTCAAGGGTTTGACAGTTAGCGCCGATTGGTGGCACATCGACGTACGCGACATTGTTGCTCCGTTGGGTGCCCAGTTCATTATCTCGAACAGCAATCGTGCGCCGTTCAATACTCTCGTGACCCGCGACCCAATCACGAACGCTGTCACGCTGGTAATCGATCCGAACCAGAACCTGTCCGGTGCGATATTCGAAGGTCTCGACTATGAAGCCATTTATATATTGGATTCGACGATCTTTGGCGGTGGAGATTTCGGTCGACTAACTACGACAGTCAACGGCACCTGGTTGTCCCGCGCAGAACTGCAACCTACACCCGAATCTAAGCGTTTCGGTATCGCCGGCGAATTCTTGCCTACGTCGTTCACACTGACCAGTTCGTTACCGAGAAACCGGGCTAACTTCAGTATCTTCTACGATGGCCCGGCCGACACATGGTTGGGTGGCTTGGACGTTGGAGCAGTTGTTCACTGGATTGGCCAGTACGAAGATGACAACGTCAGCTTGGTTGGTACCTACGACGGCGGCGTGCCCAAGCAGCAAACGCCGAGGACGGATCCTACGACCGGTGAAGACGGAGCGCATGCGCGCAAAGTCGACACCTGGGTAACGTTTGATCTAATCCTGAACTACACGTTCAACTTCCCAGCCCCGGCTCCGGCCGAGGTCCCTGGATTTGCCAAGGATGGCGGCAAGAACGTAAGAATGAAGGACGGTAAGGAGAAGAACGTCGTCCCGGTGTCGACGGCTGAATACGGCTGCAGCAACTGGAAGTGGTGGCTTAATAACACTACCGTCACTCTGGGTATGCAGAACGTGACCGACGAAGACCCACCATTCGTGGCTGGCAACTTCGAGAACGGCTACGACGAATCGCTAACCACGATCAAAGGCCGGTTCTGGTACGTCGGACTAAAGAAGCGATTCTAATCCAGAGCGTAAAGCAATTCACAGCGGCCGGGCTCTTGACGAGCCCGGCCGTTTGCTTTTTGCTACATTCATCACGCCTCGAGCGGGTTTGAAAACCCTGCACCAATAAGGCACCCCTTGATCCCACGCTGGCTTCTGTACCGCAATGCCTTCGGGGGTCAGCGATTAACGCCCATCATTGCAAGCCAACCGATGCGGAACGGACTAAGGCAATTCCGAGCGTAACTTTAGGTGGAGACCACGTTCTACTTAGAAAAGCCTGCTAGCAGCAGGATTTCGCATGTCGAAAGGGAGGTACCGTTTGTTTGGCAGATGCAAAATCAAAAGAACGAGAACGTTCATTCATGTACGTCACGCAGCGGGAGATCATGCCGGTAAAGATCGATGTTAGACTCGAGCTCGTTCGCGATTGCAGAATCTCCCTGTTGAATCGCCAGCTCTGAGCCGTGCTGCGCCGTTGCAATTGCTTTGTCGAATTGGCCATTCTCTGCATACGCCGCAGCGAGTAGTCGATAAACTCTCGGATTCTTGTCTCCGGAAAGTTGTAGTGCGCGTTCGCCTAGAGCAACGGCTTTGGCTCCGCTTCGAATGGTGTCGTCGGGAAACGTGGCGAATACCCAAACCAAGTTGCAGCAGGCGCCCAAGTTGTGCGGCTGTAACTGAAGGGTCTTTTGCCATTCACCGATTGCTTCTTCAATGCGCCCCTTTTGCGATAATGCGATCCCCAGATCGTTGTGAGCTTCTGCGCTGACAGGATTGATTTGCAGTTCCTTTTGCAGATACGGAATTGCCTGATCGAACTGGGCCTGTCTGAGGAAGACTGTCGCCAAATTGTAGTGAAGTTTGGGGCGGTGCGGATCCAGATGGATAGCTTTTTGGAAGCAAACGGCCGCGTCATCAAGCGCGCCTTTTTGTTCAAGGGCGCTTCCTAGATTGTTTTGCGCTTCTACGAACTCCGGTTGGATCTCCAATTCTTTTCTAAATTCTGCGATCGCCTGATCGAGTTCACCGTCCGCCAGAAGTAACGTAGCCAGATTGTAGTGCACCCGGGGACGCTTTGGGCTTGTCTCGATAACCTTTTGAAATTCAATCCGTGCATCGGCTTTCTGTCCCGACCCCAAAAGCGCAAGTCCGAGATTGTTATGAGCATCGGCGCTATTGGGCCGAATTTTTATGGCCTGGCGGGCGTGAAAAACTGCCTCTTCAAACCGATTTTCCTTCAAGGCAAGATTACAAAGACCGTTATGCGCGGTGTCGTTCTGCGAGTTGACGTCAAGAGCACGTGTCCAAAGGATGCGACTATCGCGCCAGTAACTTGCCTGCTTCCACGCCGGCCACATCAAAATGGCGATTGATGAGATCATAGCTGTCCCCGCGAGAACGCGATGCTGACGTAACGACCGTGCAATGTCGGCAACGGACCAGGTCACGACAATGTACAGACCGATCTGTGGTAGATAGGTGTAGCGATCGGCGTAAGCTTGCGTCCCGACCTGGACGATCCCGATGACCGGAACCAGCATTCCCAAGAACCAAAACCAGCCGGTCAGAAAATAAGCATGGCTTCGTCTGTAGCTGAAAGAGGCAGAGCTGATCGCAAGGAGCAAAAGCACTGCGACCGCGATTTCCACCGCAGAAAAAGCGTGCCTGGGGTGAGGATAAAACACGGACAATCCAGTTGGCCACACGAGTTGTCGCAAGTAAACAATAGTTGCCAGTGCGGCGTTGCCGAGTCGCTCCGGTAGAGACAGCTTATCGATAGGATCGATAAAGTGGCGCTGAGCGAGGACAGTTGCCGCGCAGGAACCAAACGAAAGAAACAGTAAGGGAATTTTTTCGAGAAAGATTCCACGGATTATCCTGCGACTCTTCGTTCGATTCGGGTGACCTGATTTTCGTGCAATCTCTGGCACAAATCGTTTGAAGGGCCAGTAGTCCAGTAGCAGCAAGACGAAAGGGATCGTTACCAACATCGGTTTCGACATGAGGCCGAAGGCAAAAAACAGCACAACAAACAGGTAGGGTGTAACCGAAAGCGTCCGTACGTATCGAGTGTAGGCAGCCAGTGTCAGCATGAAAAAAACGGCGCTTAAAACGTCTTTGCGCTCGGAGATCCAGGCTACCGATTCAACGTGCAAGGGATGAATGGCAAACAGGGCCGCAACGAACGCACTTCGCCACAAACTTTCTGTCATTTGCCGCAGCACTAGAAACAGCAGAATGACAGCGATGGTGTGTAAGAGAACGTTGGTGAAATGATGTCCCGCCGGGTTTAGTCCGAACAGCTGGCAATCCAACATGTGCGATAGGACTGTTAACGGATGCCAATTAGCGCAAACAATGTGGGTAAATGCCCAAGCTACGTTTTGCGGTGAAAGGCCAGCAGCCACTTTCGCATTTTCGTAGACATAGATTTGGTCGTCGTAGTTGACGAACTTGTGCGCAAGTGTCTGACCGAAGATCAACCACGTGATCGCTGTAAGAACAGCACATATCCCGAGAATTGCTCCACGGCTTTTTGGAAAGGTCCGAGTAAAAGCGTGGTTTGCCATTCCTAGTAACTGAATCGGGGAGAGTAAAACCGCGAATCGACACGAACAAACGCGAATTTTTCTTCTCTATTCCAGTGCGTTAATATTCAATCAGTGGTTAGATCCTGGCGGCGGCGAGATTGGCTTTGGCTGTTTGTATTGATTGGTCTCGTTTTCGTCTCCTATATCCAAGTCTTCAACGCGGGTTTCATTTGGGACGACGAATCTCATCTGACTCGAAATCCTTGTATTGTTGGCCCGCTGGGATTGAAGGAAGTCTGGACCAGCGCGCGGGCGGTGTACTACCCGCTGGTGCTTACGACTTTTTGGACTTTGCACAAGTTTGTCGGCCTTTCCCCCTGGCCATACCATCTTCTAAACGTGCTTTTGCACGCCGGATCAGCTGTGTTGCTTTGGCGAGTGTTGCGACAACTCCGTGTTCGCGGTGCGTGGTTAGGAGCGGCGTTATGGGCTTTGCACCCGGTGATGGTGCAATCAGTCGCATGGGTAACAGAACTGAAAAACACGCAATCGGCTTTCTTTTATCTGTTGGCCATTTTCTACTTTTTGAAATGGGACAACGGAACCGCGGATTACACGAATAACACGGATGGTTCCGAACAAAATTCGCCAGATGAACTAACCAAATCGCCGTTTCGCCGTTTCGCCGGTTCGCCGATTCTGTGGTTTGGTCTTTCTTTACTCTGCTTCATCCTGGCGACACTGAGCAAACCGTCAGTGGTCATGTTGCCTCTGGTGCTTTTTCTCTGCATCTGGTGGCGGGCGGGTCGGGTGCCCTGGCGTGATGCCATGGCGCTTGTTCCGTTTGTGTTGATATCCGCTGTTGCCAGCGTCTGGACGATCTTCGAGCAAAAGTTTCACGCTGGTGCAACTGGCGCTGAGTGGGAGCAGACGTGGCCAGATCGGCTTGTCATCGCGGGCCGCGCAATATGGTTCTATGCAGGAAAATTAATATGGCCGCATCCGCTGATCTTTATCTACCCACGGTGGGAAATTGATTCGTCGCAGCCAACGGCTTATTTGCCGCTCCTGGTGGCATCGGCTGGCTTGGTTGTGCTGTGGTTGAACCGCGCGAAATGGAGCCGCGCCGTTCTTTTTGCCGCGGCGTACTATGTAGTTTCGCTGTTTCCAGTGCTTGGATTTTTCAACGTCTATTTTTTTCGCTACTCGTTTGTGAGCGATCATTTTCAATACCTGGCCAGCATGGGGCCTTTGGCGTTAGCTGGTGCCGCGACTATTGCCGGCTGTAGCCGCCTCGCTGTGTCGAGGCGTCTTACGTTGCTGCCGGCACGGCAACACAGAGGCGTGGCTACAACTTTGGTCGTCGGAATCGGCGGAGTTCTCCTCTTGTCGCTCGCTTTCCTGACGTGGGTCCAAACTGCCGATTACCGCAATCTTGTCACATTGTACACAGCGACGCTGACCAAGAATCCCCGTTGCTGGATGGCGCACTACAATTTGGGTATTGCCCTTAATGAACAAGGAAATCCCGATGAAGCCATTGTCCACTATCGCCATGCTGTTGACCTGCGACCAAGCTATGCGGAAGCACATTATAATTTAGGGCGACTTCTTGTACAAAAGGGTGAGCTCGACGAAGCTATTGCTCATTACGAGAAGGCAGTGGAAATCAATTCTGCTGATGCAGACGCACACAATAATCTTGGTGTTGCGCTTTTTGCGAAGGGGCGAGTCGATGAAGCGATCGCTCACTATCGAAAGGCCTTGTCGACGCAACCAGACTGTGCTGATGCGTCCTGCAATCTCGGGAGTGCGCTTCTTTCGAAAAATGATTTAGATGGTGCTATCAGCTGTTACTCAGCCTGCCTTGCCAGATCGCCGAACCAGCCTGAGGCTCAATACAATCTGGCCAGCGCATTGCTTCGAAGGGGTCGAACGGACGAGGCGATCGCTCAGTATCAAAAGGCCCTTGAATTGAGCCCGGACAACGCCGACGCGCACGCAAATTTGGGAAGCGCGTTTCTTGCAAAGGGCAGCCTCCGGGAAGCAATCGCGCAGTACAACGATGCGTTGCGGATTGCCAATGACAACGTGGCCGCTCAGAGCAATCTGGCATGGCTCTTGGCGACGGCCGCCGATCCGTCGCTCCGAAATGGGCCAGAGGCCGTCGTTTTGGCCGAACGGGCAGAATCTGAAAGCTCCCAAGCTGAGAATCATGCCGTCGTGTTGCGAATCCTTGCTGCGGCATACGCTGAGGCGGGCCGTTTTGTTGAGGCGAAGAAAACTGCTGAACGGGCGTTGGAAGCCGCACAGGTCCAAGGCAATTCCAATTTATCGAGTGCTCTGCGCAGTGAAATCTCTTTGTACGAGCTTGGCTTGCCTTATCACAAGCAGGCGAGATGACGTCACGCGCGTAAACTGTTGGTCGCGATCCGCACAATGCAGTGAGTTAATCGCCGGGAAACATTCGTCGAAGCGGCAGCTGATCACGATAGAGCAAACCGTCTTCCTCAAAAAGATCCGCCAGACCGTTTTTCCGCTGCACTCTGGCGATGGCTACAGCGTGTTGCAGGACGGTGACGGCATCAGAGAAACGGCCGCTTTCCGCGTAAGCGGCGGCGAGTGTCCGAAAAAACAGCGGGTCTTTTCCACCAGATAAGGAGATAGCCTGCCGCGCTAGCTCGACTGCCTTTGCACCATCCCGAATCGAAGGATCGCTTGAAGTTGCCAGCACCCAGGCAAGATTGCTGCGCGAGTGCGGATCGTTTGGCGCTAACGCGATTGCCTCTTTATAATGGACGATCGCCTCTTTCAGGTCGCCTTTGCGCAGAAGGGCGTTACCAAGGCCAGTATGTGCATCGGCATGGCTTGGCTGGAATTGGAGAGCCTTCTCAAAGTCAGGGATTGCTTCATCGATTTTTCCTTTCGCATAAAGAACGTTGCCGCGATTGTAATAGGCGCCTGCGTAATCGGGTTGCAGCTTTATCGCCTGCTCGAAGTGGGCCATCGCTTCATCGGGTTGCCCTTTTCTCGCCAGAGCGTCTCCGATATTCATTTCTACAAAAGCAGTCCCAAGATTGTAATGCGGATCTAACTTGCCCGATCTGATTTTCGATGCTGCCTCAAAATGCGACATGGCTTTGTCCAGTTCGCCGCGATTGACGGCCAGGTAACCGAGGTTATTGTGGGCAACATCATTATCAGTCGTGACAGCAAGAGCATGCTCCCAAAGTGTCTCGCTGTTCTTCCAGTGCGAGGCTTGGGCAAAGGCGGTGCATGCCAACGCAACAACGACCAGTGTGGCGCCTGTTGTAACTGCACGCCGCCAAAACTGAACACTGCCGACTACTGTGACGTCGCCAACTGCCCAAACCGCGATCAGAAACAAACCAATTGAAGGAAGGTAAGTATAACGGTCCGCATGGCCTTGTTCGCCAACCTGAACAATCCCAATTACCGGAACGAGCATAATGAGATACCAGAACCAACCGGTGAATAAATAAGGTTTCTTTTCTCGCCAAACGATTGCCGCACAAGTCACGGCGAAAAGAAAAATCGCTGCTAGAACGACCCGCCAAATCGCCAACGTATCATTCGGGTGAGGATAAAAAACGGCGAGGCTCGTCGGCCACACTGTCTTCCAAATATAAGTGATGTAGCTCACGATCGCATTCTCCGCTCGCCAGAGAAACGGCAGAGGAGGAAGTGAACCAGCAGAACGCTTTTGCAGCGCAAATGTGATGAGACTGTCGCCGGTCGAAAGAATGAGCCACGGAAGTTTTTCCAGGAAAAGCCGCTGTATCCCGTGCTTTTGGTTGCCTGATCGCCGGGTTTTCCCCTTCGGCGTGGCGGCGCCGATTTGCTCAAACCGCTGAAGAGGCCAGTAATCAAGAACGAGGAGCACAATCGGAGCGGTCACAAGCATGGGCTTAGCCATTAGCCCGGCCGCAAATAAGGCAGTTACCAAAAAATAACGCGTTATGGACGGTTTTCGCGCGTAATGAGCGTATCCGCCAAGCATCAGGAAAAAAAAGACTGCACTCAGAACGTCTTTGCGCTCACTTACCCAGGCCACCGATTCGACGTGCAATGGGTGGACCGCAAATAGTGCGGCGACGATGGCACTCTTCCATAATGCGCCGGTCATCCATCGCAGCACGTAAAACAGCAAAAGCACCGCCATGGTATGCAATACGACGTTCGTAGCATGATGACCTCCTGCATTGAGGCCGTATATCTGACAGTCCAACATGTGTGATAGAGTTGTTAGCGGATGCCAGTTACCGGCGTGCGGACTGGCGAATGCTGCTGCTATCCCATCGACTGTTAACCCAGCCTGAATGATGGGAGCGTTGTAGACGTATATATCGTCGTCGAAATTCACGAAGTTATGGAAAACTGTTTGGCTGAGTACAGCTAGACTAAGGGCAGCGAGAAGCAGATATATACCGACAACTACACCGCGCCGCTGACCACCGCGTGTTAGTTCACTTGGTCGGCGATGTGATTGTCGATTCCGTTTATTGGCTATGTGCCGGGCTGGCATTCGTTAGGCTAGGGTCACGTAGCGGTTGCTGGGTCTGGTAAAGTTCAATGTGGGCCTGAAGTTCATTGGCTAGGCCGGTATTGCCCTGGCTATTGGCTATTTGGACGCCGCGTTGTGCAGTCTCGATTGCGTCCGAAAACCGGCCGTTTTCCGCATACGCAGCCGCCAATGTGCGGAAAAGTATCGGTATTCTGCCTCCCGAGATGTTTATAGCTCGCTCTGCCAACTGGACTGCTTCGGCACCGTTTCGGATCGACTCGTCCGGTGAGGTGGCCAACACCCAGGCGAGATTGCTCATTGCGTTTCCATTATCGGCGTCCACCGACAACACTTTTTGCCACTCCTCTGCGCCTTCCTTTACGCGGCCTTGCTGGACGAGAACGGTGCCCACGATGTTGTGGACTTCCATGTTGTCGGGTTGCAGCTCGAGTAGTTTGCGGTAATGGACCAACGCGTCGGCTACCTGACCCTTTTGAAGGAGTGCCTTAGCAAGGTTCTCATGAGCGGGGCTGTTGTCCGGCCGAAGATCGGTCGCGGATCGCAGTAGGGTGATAGCTTCATCCAGCTTACCTTGACCCAAAAAGACAATGCCTAGGTTGTTTTCAGCCACATCATTGTTTGTGGTTACGGCAAGGGCATGTGTGAATAATGTTTCGCTATTGCGCCAGTATGACGTCTGAACCCACGCGCAAGAGGTCAATGCAGCGATGATAAGTATTGCAGCGACACTCAGAGTTGCGCGTTGGTATCGATATGAAGCGGTCAAGTCGGCAATAGCCCATGTTGCTGCTATGTACAACCCAATTTGAGGTAAATACGTGTATCGATCAGCGCGTCCTTGCCAGCCGACTTGGACCAGTCCGATCACCGGGACAAGCATTCCCAGGTACCACAACCAACCCGTGATGAGGTATGGTTGGCGCTTTCGCAGGGCGATTACGGCTAGCGTGATACAAATTAGAATCATGAGGCAGCAGACGATCTCCCAAACTGGTAGTCGATTCTCCGGATGGGGGTAGAACACAGCGAGGTTCACTGGCCAAATCATCTGCCAGATGTAGAGAACGTAGCTGACGACCGCATTGTTGATGCGTTCGAATATTGGCAACTCCTCTGTCTGGCCCACCGCACTTTTCTGAATTAAAAAAGTAATGACGCTTGAAACTGCGGACAGAGCGATCAGCGGGATCTTTTCCGCCATGCGTCTCCAAAGTTGACCTTTAATTCTTTCGAAAGGCCAGTAATCGAGCAGCAAAAGCACAAATGGGAGTGTTACGAGCATTGGCTTGGACATGAGTCCGGATGCGAACAGGAATAGCACAATCAGATAAGCTCTAAGCCGAGGTGCACGTACGTAGTTCACGTACGCCAGCAATGTCAGCATGAAGAAGACACCGCTCAGCACATCCTTTCGTTCTGCAATCCACGCCACTGATTCCACACGTAGCGGATGGATGGCGAACACCGCTGCAGTAAAAGCGCTTCGCCACACGGCTCCGGTCATCAGCTGGAGGGCAATGAAAAGGAGTATCGCTGCCAGCGTATGAAGGAGGACATTTGTAAAATGATGCCAGCCTGACTTCAATCCATATAACTGGCAGTCGAGCATGTGCGAAATGGTCGTCAACGGGTGCCAATTCAACGAGTGAACATGTGTAAATGCCCAGGCAATACCGCTGATACCGAGGCCACCTGTTATTTTCGTGTTCTCATAAACATAACGCGGATCATCGTAATTAATGAAGTCGTGCCAGAGAGTTTGGCCAAAAACAAGCCAGGTCAGGACTAAAAGACAAATGCAGACGAAGAGATATATCCAACGCCGGCTTGATGTAATTAAAGAGATTGACTGAGATGGGTGGCGATGCACGCGTCGTCGGGTTAGCAAGGAAAAGCAGCTCTAAGGGTTCCTTTTGTAGATCAGGACATAGTTTTTCAGGGTCTCTACCGATGGCGGAACATCTTTGAAGTAGTAATCTGTTCCAGTGGGCGTGATGTTCACAAATCCAGCTGCCGCATAATTTTTGGCTGCGTACTCGTTTGCCCAGGTAAAAATTGATCGATCAGATTCCGGACGCCACAACC
>JBKPMH010000095.1:0-9354 GCA_046732035.1 Verrucomicrobiota bacterium | reverse complement strand
GGCGCGAATCCGTCTGTTTCGCGCCAGCGGCGCAGCCAATCTCGTAATTGCAATTTGGCCTTCGGAATGTTTCTGGCTTGTGCGGTTTCAAGGGCAGCTTCGACCCGGCCGAAATCGCATTCCGGACAGGATCCCAAAGTTGCAGGCGCAGTGAAGTCGTAATCCTGGCTGCGTGCCAGATCCATCAGCTGCCGCGCCTGCATCAACCGCAAAAGAAGACGCCGGTTCTCTTCGCCTAACGAACGTCCAATGTTCGTCTGCTGCTGGACAAACTCATTCCAAAGATCGTCATCATCCGTGATGGTTTCCAGGCGAGCGGGCAATCCAAGGTGGTGTCCGTGCGCTGCCAGGAGTTTCATGCAAAACGCGTGGATGGTTGCAAAAAACGCGCGACCGAACGCTTCCACCGTCTCCAGCGAAAGGCCAGCCTCGAGAATCTGCTGTCTTGTGCGTTGCTGCATTTCATCAGCAGCGCGGTTCGTGTATGTGACAACCACCAGCTGTGGCAAGCATTCCAGGGCACGCTGCCGGTCTTTCGCAATCTCAACAATCCGGTCGGTGATTGCGCGCGTCTTGCCGGAGCCGGCGGAAGCGATCACCGAGAAATTCTGGTTCAATTCGCGCGAGAATCGTCGTCGCGCCTTTTCGTCCGCAACCGATCTCACTTCGCTTCCTCCTCATCTTCGATTGAAAATGCGCGGTGTGTCAGCACCCATTTCTCCGCGAGCAGATCGGTATCGATCGGCAGTGTGGCCAGCGGATAGTCACGGGCGAATCCGAAATCGGCATGGACTGCGCCGAGCATTCCGAAGACGCCGCTCTCCTGCATCCGGTGCAGCTCCAGCCAGAAATCATTCTGAGCCAGCACATCGGCCAAATGAAACTGCGCTTCGAATTCTTCGGTGAGGGAAAGCAACGTTAACCGCACCTGCATAGCGCCCAGCGCATGAACGGCCAGCGCGTACAACCCCAGCTGAACGCCTCGCCCGTCAATCAATTGTCTCCGGAATTTTCGCTCGGAGGTGTCGTTGCCTCGCAGATCTTTTAAGCGAAAGCCGCGCTGCCGGCCGGTCTTGTAATCGACAACCCAGAGATCATTGAACCCAATCTTTGCCTGCTCGGACTCGCTCCGCGCCAGAATCAAATCAATCCGGCCACGGATTCGGAGTGTCTCGCTTTGACCTATTGGAATTAAGCTCGGTTTGTCCAGCGACCATTCGACCGCCATTTTGGACCAATCCCGCAGATCGGATACCTTTGCCGCAAGACAATCCGCAACGTAAAGCGCGTTGCTCCAACCGGAGCGCCACCAATCAGGTAGACCTTTGTTCCGGCCAGCGCAGAGTTTGCTGACCTGGTCGCGAATTTCGTGTGCGTGTGTGTGAACACGATCGCGAAGCTCATCTGCGCGATCGACATCGACAAATTTGCGTTTGTCGCCGTCCGGAACACTGTCAGCGAGCCAGCGATGCACCCATTGTCCAGTAGCAACAGCCCACGCGTCCCCATTATCACTGTCAGATTCAACGCCGAGAAAAATCTCCATCCAAACAATCGCCGGCCATCGCAACGCCTGTTCCCATTGCGTGACTCGCAGGATAATCTCACGTTCGGGAACATGCCGGAGAGCGAATTCGTATTCGCCTACAGCACGGAGTTGTCGACGTTGATCGAACGCGTAACGTGTGCGGCCGACGCTGATCGAGTCAACCTTCTGCGCATCGATCGGCGACCAATCCTTTAACCAGCCGCGCGTTTGCTGTTCGAGCGTCTGCAGCGTTTTTTGCGAAACACCGCGTCCATGCACATTAAAATAAAGCCAGGAGAAGAATTCGCTCGGATTGGCAATCCTGCTCGGCGTTACCTCGGAATAAAGATTGGCGCTCGCGCCGATCGCGGCTCTCGGAGGTTCGACGAGGTTCAGGAGTTGTTGTCGAAGAACCTGCCGTTGCTCGTTAGGGCCCAGAAGAAGAGTTTTGCCTTCTCGCACGCTCCAGTGGCCTTCACCCTGTCGCCCCCGCTTGGACGCGCGTCTGTTCAACATTCTATTCTCGCGATTCAGTTCCAGAACTCGCTGATCGCGAACGAATGCAAAGTCCTGACCCGACGCTGGCCACGACTCGTCGTTCAATCCTGCAAAAATCAGATGAGACCAGGACTGTCCCTGCGCATCGGCAAATGTAAGCAGCTGCACCCGCGCGTACCAACGCCGTCCGAAATCATCGCGCTCGAATGATGGCGCCCCAACAAGTTCGCGCAGCCACCGCAAGTACGCCGCCCTCGAAACCGTGCCTGATGCGCGTTCGCTCCAGTTGCGCGTGAGTCGCTCGACCTCCTGCCAACGTTCTTTCCAGCCAAGTTGTTGAAAGATGTTGCGCGTTTGTGCGAGAAATTCGACGAACGACCCGGTTTCCGGCAAGAATTGAATTTTCTTCAAGCCTTGCGCGACCGCAGAGCCACGCTGCAAATCCGGGTTGGTCGCACAATAATCGCCCAGTAACTCAATATCATCGATGAGAATGTCATTGTAAGCGCGCCTTAGAATTTCCTGGGCCTGGGAGATCGATATGTTTTCAAAAATTTCAACGCTCGTTGCGCGCAAAAATCGAAACAGCAATTTTAGCCGCGGCGCTTCCTGCAATTCCAGCCAGGCTCGCCAGGCATCGTCATCGAACACGCTCGGCGCGAGATGTGCGATGCCATCGTTGTGTGGGATTTCGGCCGATTGCAAAAACGTCGCCACCAGCCGCGAAAGCGCGCCCGGCCTGGAGAACAGAATCCCCAGGCGTTCGCAGCCCGGTTCGTTCAGGAATTTCGCTGCCAGAGCTACAATCGCTCGCGCTTGTTGAGTTGTATCGCGGCCAATGAGGAAATGAACCCGGCCTGGCAGAGAAGGAGTGGCTAAATCGGAGCGACTCTCAATCGAACTACGCGCTACACCAGGCTGCTCATCGGATAACTCCGGATCCGAAAGGATTTCCGTCGGGCCAAAGGTTTGCTCCCAGGTACCGACCCAGGTCTCGTCCAGGTCGCGTGCTTCGTCGCGAGGGTCGTTCAACACAACTGTGGCACTGCTTGAAAAGAGCGTTGCCGCTCGGAGCAGCGGCCAGAGAGGCCAATGGGCCGCGTCAAATCCGAACACTAGTAAGGCGCTGAATACAGGTGGTGAATTGGGAGCGGATACGGCCGCGTCACGGTCGGCTTCATAGACGAAAGTGAAGCCGCACTGGCGCACCCGCTCCTCAAATTCCGTCGCGATTGCTCGCAGTGGCGGAGTGTCGATTTCGTCGAAATTCCAGCCAGCGCCGCGCAATTGATCAATTGCCCTCAGGAAGTGATCGGGATCGCGTGCGATGGATTTTGCGACAAGCACCGATTCGTTGTTGATGTTCCGGCTCGCGAACTCGTCGGCGGCTATCCTGAGCAGAAGTCGAAGATGTTCCCTGAGCGGCAGATTGAGGTTGCGGCCTCGAAGCAACAGTTCGCGCAATTGCGCAGCGGAAAGAAATTTCACATCGAGCAGCGATTTATTGTGAGCAAGCAGGCGACTGCGAAAGAAATAGCCCTGGCTCCGTGAAGCAGTGACCACCACGGCGGGTTGTTTCTGGTTCAAGGCAACAACGGCGTTCTTCTCAAACCAGGGTCGCACCGCATTCTCCCACGCGGCTTCTGCAGAACTGGCCAGAAGTAGAGAAACCTGGCGCCGGAAAGGTCCCGGGCCCGATTTGTGAGTGGTACCTTTCATGCGTTCCATATTCTGCGTCTATCGCAGGCCGCGCTTGTCACCCATTCGCCGTGTAAAACCATCGCGATCGAGTCTTTCAAGAAATGGAACCATGATTCGCCTCGAACTTCCCAGAAGCTTCCGTAGTTCGCTCACTGTGGCCGGTCCGTTGTTGGAAATGAACTCGCCAGTTAACCGTTTCATGCGTTCGAAATTCTCGCCCAACAACAACACGTCCGATGAGATTTCAATCACCGTACCCCTCTCTATCAAAAATTTGAGAGCTCGTTGCTCCTGCGGGCCCGCGTCGAGTTCTCGACGCGGCGGCGGATCGAATGGATTCCTGGACAGAGATTCGACGATTTTTTTTGCGACCGGCTCTACATTTTCGGGCAAAGTTGGCCGGTGTGAGCGCCGCGCAATGGTTAATTCTTTCCGAACGTAATCCGACGAACACAGATCGGCCATCAGCGCCTCAAAAATATCTGTGCCTTTATCGCTCAGCGCTGCGCGCAACTCGGTCAAATTGTAGCCAACGCGTTCGGGGTTCTTGCTCAATGCGCCATCGATCAGGCGAATCGCGCGATCTCGCAACGACCGCCAGCTGCTGGCGTTGGCCGCGATTTTTCCATGTATAACAAGCTCGTTATCGCGCTGCAGGTCCAGTAAGGCAGCAGAGATCTCGGTGTTACTGAAGCGCGATTTGCCAAGCAAGCCTGCAATTGGCAAAAATCCGTGCAGCCCAATCTCAGTGCGCACCCAGACACGGACATCATCCGGCTCGGCGGCGCGAGCCATCAACAACTTCCGCTTTGGCTCAGCACGAAATTCCGTGGGATTCGGATCAAGCACCAGTCCGCCCGCGAGGGTATGTTGTTCAGAGGGATCCCGAATAACGAAACGATCACCAGCAAATGCGAAGATGGGCGATGCGAGTCTCAGCTGCGCGATTTCGCCTTCGCCGGGTTCAAGAAGGCGATGCTTCACCAGCTTGATTTTTGCTGCGACCCGCGATGTTCCATGGTGAAGATATACCGACGAACCGTTTTTCAGCGGGCGCGCGGCAGGATTGTCACGAGAAATTCGCGTTGATTTTTCGAGGAAAACAATAAGCGCCGAACTTGAATGCTCGAAACCGGCTATGGTGACAACCTTTCCCCGGGTAATCTGCTCCACGGTGACATCCCGGAGATTAATCGCCGTGCGGGTTCCCGGTTCAGCGACGTCCAAATCGCGTCCGTGACTCTGAATCGAGCGAATGCGTCCCTCAAGATTGTCGGGTTGAACCACGATTTTCTGCTCACGATGCAATTGTCCGCCCGTCAATGTTCCCGTCACAACGGTCCCGATTCCATGAAGCGTAAACACGCGATCAATAAACAACCGGGGCTTTCCATAGTCGCGCGGTGCGCGCATGGTGGCGCACTCTCTGGCCAGAGCGGCTTTTAATTTTTCAATGCCATCATTTGTGCGAACCGACGTGGGAATGATTTGCGCCTTTGCGAAAGGAGTATTCAGCAAACGATCGCGAATTTGCCGTGTAGCCGTTTCGGCCCCCCCCAGGTCGCTTTTTGTGAGCGCTACCACAGCTCGTTGGACTCCAAGGTAATTTAAAATTTGCAGATGCTCTTCCGTTTGTTGCATCCAGCCATCGTCAGCTGCAACAACTAGAAGTGCGAGATCGATCGAACCGACACCAGCAATCATATTGCGAACGAAATCTTCGTGACCAGGCACATCGACGATGCCTGCCTGGATTTTGTCGCCATTCGGGGCGGTCAAATTTAATTCGGCGAACCCAAGATTGATCGTGATCTGCCTTTCCCTTTCTTCAGGCAGCCGATCGGGGTCAGTTCCCGTGAGCGCTTTCAACAGGGCGCTTTTGCCGTGATCGACATGACCGGCCGTCGCCAGGATGAAATGCTTTTCTGTCATTTCGCGCATGCCGCGCGTACTACCTCAAGGACTCTATTATCCTGGTGCGGAAGAATTGTGCGCAGGTCCAGTTTGAAACGATTTTTCTCGATATAGCCGATCATCGGCGGAGTTGTGGTGCGGAGTCGCGCGGCCAGTTCGAGCGGCGAACAATTCTGCGGAACGATTTCGATTGTTACGGAGGCCATTGCCGATTTCGGCAACGTGCCGCCTCCGACTTTGCCTGTGCTGCGGCTAATCGCGATCTTTAATGGCAAGTCCCCCAGACTGTCCTTGATCGCTACGGCCCGAATGTGCAACTCGTCTTCGTTCGCTTTCAACATGGAAATCGCAGGAATTTCTGCCGCCCTTTGCTTGAGGTGAAGGTCGATGGTCGTGTGTAACGCGGCGAGACAAAGCTTGTCACAACGCAAAGCGCGAAATAGTGGACCCCGTTTCAACCCGGCGATGAACCGCTTCTTCCCAGCGATAATGCCCGCCTGCGGTCCGCCAAAAAGTTTGTCGCCGCTAAAGCACACAAGATCCGGTCCGGCTTTCAATGTTTCCAAAGCCGTTGGTTCGTGCTCGGCGATGCCAAACTGCTCGGTCGGCACGACCGCACCGCTGCCCAAATCCTCGACAAAAGGAATGCGCTTTTTTCGCGCAAGGGCCGCAATGGAAGCTGTGGACGGCGATTCGACGAAACCACTCATAAAAAAATTGCTGCGATGAACTTTGAGAATCATGGCGCTCCTGGAACCAATCGCGCGCTTGTAATCATCGAGCGTCGTTTTGTTGGTTGTTCCGACCTCGTGCAAGATGGCGCCGGTAGCTTCGATTATCTCGCCAATTCGAAAGCCGCCGCCGATCTGAACAATTTCGCCGCGCGAAATAATAATTTCGTTCTTATCCGGTGCGTCCTCACCGCCACGACCACGCCGTGGTCCGTTGCTGTCGTTCTTTGCTGCAAGATGGTGAACGATGAGAACAAGAGCTGCCGCGCAATTGTTGACCACCGTTGCGGCTTCAGCTCCGCAAAGCAGCGCAAGCGCATTCTCGATATACGTGCCGCGTTGGCCGCGTTCGCCCGTTTCAAGGTCATACTCCAGATTGGAATAGGCTGACCCGATCTCGGCGACAGCGCGGATGGCTTCGACTGCGATCGGTGCGCGGCCCAGATTTGTATGGATAACAATCCCAGTTCCGTTGATGACCGATTGCAGTCTACTGGCCCGAAGCGCCTCAAGCGAGCGATGGACTTGTTCAACGACGGATCCGATTTCAGGGATCTTCTTGCTGCTGCGTATCTTTGACAGCTCGCGTCGGACCAGATCGACAACCATCGCGCGCGGCAGCTGGCGAGTACGGGGGCTGGCGAATTCATGCTCGCTCAGTGCATCAAGAATCTTGTTAACGGCAGGAATATCCCGGCGGGAACGCGGTTTCATCCTTTCACGCATATCAATGGGCCACGTCGCCTGCGGGCCATAATTCTTCCGATGACAACAGCGCAAGGTGTTCGCCAACGCCGCAGGACTCCAAGGGTTCTCTCGACCTTTGCGGCGGGGACGCACAGAAGTAATCCGCCGCTTGTCTGCGCATCGGTCAGGAGAATGCGTCGCGAATCATCCACTGTTCCCCAATCGACAGCTACTGTGGTGGCGACCAGATTTTCGCGGCTTCCGCCGGGGATACAGCCTTGTTCGATCAAATCGGCGATTTCGTCGTCAAGCATGGGCACTGCACTCGAATCGACTTCAGCAGAGACGTCACTGGCGCGACAGAGTGAAACCAAATGGCCCATCAATCCATAGCCGGTTATGTCGGTGGCCGCGCGCACCAGGCGAGCCTCAGCCAGTTTGGCGCCCACAGTGTTTACCTTTGACATCAATGCAATGACCCGTTTTTGCAGTGCGCGCGATGCCACTCCGCGCTTGATCGCTGTGGTGGCGATGCCTGTGCCCAGCGGCTTGGTCAACACCAGCAGATCACCTGGACGCGCATTTGCGTTTGTTGTCAGACGGCGAACGTCAATCATTCCGGTGACGGCCAGTCCGTAAATTGGTTCCGGGTTGCGAATGGAATGACCGCCGATAATGGCGCAGCCAACCTCTGCCGCTTTGGCCAGGCCGCCGCGCAAGATCGCAGCAATCACTCTGGGTCGAACCAGATCGGCGGGGAAACCAACAATGTTCAGGGCGGTCAGGGGGCGGCCGCCCATGGCAAAAATATCCGAGAGCGAGTTGGCGGCCGCAATCTGTCCGTAGGAGAAAGGATCGTCCACTATGGGTGTAAAGAAATCCACGGTTTGCACGAGTGCGCGATGGCGATCCAGGCGATAAACACCCGCATCGTCGAACGTGCTCGAGTTCACGACCACTTTTGGGTTCAGGGAAAGCGGAAGCTGCGGCAAAACTTGTCGCAGGGCCTGTTGGCTCAATTTGGAAGCTCAACCGGCGCAGGATGAAAGCGAAGTCAGTCTGCGGACTTGATCACGTGGCATCGATGTTCACCTCCTTTCCATCGAGGTTCCGTAGCCACGGCGCTGTGTCGCCGTGAATTGTCCAGCATAATTCGCCTCGCCATAGCGAGGCGGCTACAAGGTTCAAGCGGAGAGGATAGGAATCGAACCTACCTCGGTCCCGGGTATGCGGAACCGACAACGGTTTTGAAGACCGCGAGGACCACCAGGCACCCTTCACTCTCCCAATCGTGAACTGCGGATTACGGAACGAGGAAAGCTTATTTTGCTTTCTTGATTGCCGTAACCATGGCGTCGAAGTCTGGCCATTCGCCACTGCTGAGCTTGGAATGGAGTAATTTGCCATTGGCGCGAATTTCGAAAGCGCCGCCGCTCGAGGGAATTAACGTAAGCGACTTGATGCGCTCGCCGAGATCAAGAATTTTGGTCGCCAAACTGACGGCCTTCGGCGTGTAGTTTCAAACAACGCAGTATTCGATCGATACTTCGGTCTTCACCGGCAATCTCCTTTCCAAAATGAAACTATCGGCGCGATGAAATCAGGTCAAGAAATGTCCCGGCGAGTAGCAGGGCTCCGGTCTGGAATTCGAGCAACAGCTGAGGTTTCACAGAAAGCACTCGATTAAGAAGTGTAGCCGCAGCCCGCTCCACCGGACTGCGGCTTCTCCACTTCAGCAACTCCGAACGATTTCGGAGCTGTCAGCCCTGAAGATGTTCTTAGCGGCGCTGGGCCAGCGCGCCTTCAAACAGTTTTTCGTTAGAAGGCAAAGTTGAGACCGCTACGGACCATCCCGAAATTATTGCGGGGTCCATCAATGACGCCAAAACTCAAGTCGTTAGTCCAACCGATGTGGCGTGCGAGCCGAACCTCGAGGCCGGCCCCGAACTGAGTGAGCACTTTGGTCTCGCTGCCAAAATGGTCGGTCTGCGCATTGACAGCAAAGGCATCTGGCGGTCCTTGCGTATGAAGCTGGTCCCGTTCGCCGCCACCGAAAATCGCACCCACGCCTCCCCACGCATAAGGCGCCAAGCGTGTGCAGGGAATTGGATATCGCAATGTCAGTGTTCCTAAAACAGCGCCAATCGTGTGGCTGTGATTGATTCTTTGCTTAATAAGAATGGGCACAGCCTGGTCCTCGAAGATATTGAAACCCGGCTTGCTGGCGTCCAGCGCGAATCCCTCAACACCAACACCAGCGTAGCGACAGAAGAAATATTTGATGTCGCCGCCGCC
>JBKPMH010000094.1:0-11005 GCA_046732035.1 Verrucomicrobiota bacterium | reverse complement strand
CCGGTGTAACCGAGGAGGAAAGCCGCGGTAGCGCTGCATCCGATGACCAGACCCGCAATCGTAATTTGGTTCGGAGTGATTCGGGTCCTGCAGAGAAGCGAGACAATTCGCGTTTCAATCGGTGCGTGGAGGTAAGCCGGCAGGTCAAGCGTGCCCTTCTGGGCCGAATCGAGAATCACGCGCTCAGCTAACCGACGATTCCGCTCCGTCACGGGAAAACAGAAGGGGCGCACGTGACGACGCATGCTGATGATGTAATCATCCTGCTCCGCAACATCGACAAGATCGATCTTGCCATTGTCGATTCTCTCTTTGAGCGCTTCGAAGAATGCCACGTCCGGAAAAAGCGCAGAAAGAAAATTTTTCGTAACCAACACCGGCCCGAACGGGTAGCGAATCGAGACCTCAGCAAATTCAGGCGGATTAGAATCAATAACAGCGGAGGATGAATCTTTTGTGCAGAGAATGGCAAGCAAACGGGCGTCACAATAAATGTTTGCAGGAACGATCAAGAAACGCTCGAACTGATCGTGCAGCGAAAGCGATTGGAGGTTGACAGATCCTGCTGCGTGCGAAACAACATCGGTATTCAGTTTTTCTCGAGCCCAGGAGCGTTTTGACAGTTCGGCTCCCACGATTTCCGGTGTTGATGATAGAACAACCGCGCGACGAAATCCGAGGCGTTCCAAAATACGAAGTAAACGTTCGAGTAAATTAACGCCGCATAGTTCGACCAAAACCTCAGTGCCGTCAGCGATCAAGATTGGCAGAACACCTTTCATCGGCGGCGACGTTAAGGGCGGATCCGGCGCGCCGCCGGCTGGTGCCCCGGTTACTCCAGCGACATTCCTCAAGAGATGGAACTCCGCGTGCCGCGCTGATGACTGGCGGTAATGAGTCCATCTCTCATTTCATGCATCCAGTCACACGCCTCTGCAATAACTGGGTTGTGAGTGGCCAATAGCAAAGCTTTCTCGCCTTCTTGCACGATGTTCTGCAGCAGTTCAAAGGCGCGCTCGGAGTTGGCGGTATCAAGATTGCCCGTTGGCTCGTCTGCCAGAATGACTTTTGGATCGTTTGCCAGCGCCCGGGCGATCGCTACTCGCTGTTGTTCACCTCCAGAAAGATGCCGGCTGGGTCTGCGCAATTTGTTGCCCAAGCCGACCGCGTCCAGCAGCGCAGCAGCGCGCTCCCGCATCTCGCTATCGGAAAGCTTCCCGAGCTTGCGCATCGGAATCATCACGTTCTCCTGGGCGGTGAAGTCCTCCATCAAAAAATGGAATTGAAAAATGAAGCCGATGAACTTGCTCCGCCGCCGTGCCAGCTCATCGTCGGCCAGTTGGGAAACTGGCTCCGATTCAATTGAAACCTGTCCTGCGTCCGGCAAATCCAGCAGTCCAAGTATGTATAGCAACGAACTCTTGCCGCAGCCGGAGGGCCCGACAACCGCATGAACACTGCCCGGCTCAATGTCGAGCGATACGCCCCGGAGGGCGTGCACACGTTCTTCCTCTTCGCCCAAATAGCGCTCAATCCCTTCACAACTGAGGCACGCTGCCGAACTCATCTGGAACCTCGAATGGTAACCACTGGCGGCAATTGAGCCGCCCGGCGGGCCGGGACATAACTCGCGATGAACACCGCAAGAATGGCGAGCAATGTTGCGAATACGTAGTGTCTCCAATCCCACGTCACTAAAAAGTAATTCGTGTAGAGCAGACCACGTAGACGAATGGGAATGTGCGATACACCCCAGGTCATTAGCGCACCGAGAATACAACCGAGCAGTGATCCCGCCGCGGCGATCAGCGCGCCCTGCCATAAGAAAATGGCGGAAATATCGATGCGCCGGTAACCCATCGAACGCAGAATTGCGATTTCCTTAATTTTCGCGAGCACCGACATGGTCAGGACGTTAAAGATACCAAAACCAGCGAGGAGGATGATTAACGAAACAGTAATCGCAACGGACATTCGCAACGTCAGAAAAAGCTGCAGCGTACTTTCCTCGCGTTCCTGCCAGCTCGAAGCGTTGTGTTGAAAGAGCGACTCGAAACGGCTGGCCAAAGCAGGTGCGCGATTGGGATTTCTCAGCTTGTATATTATCATCGACGCGCCGGAAGGTTGTTGCAGGAGCGCCTGCGCGACTTTGGCGTGCGAATAAATTCGGGTTGAATCAATGGAGCCAATTCCTGCGCGAGCGATGGCCGCGACCGTGAAACGCCAGTATTCGCCGTTCGGTGCCAGCAATTGCACCGTATCGCCCACACCGGCTTGAAGTAACTCTGCCAGCCGCGAACCGATGATGATGGCACTGGTGTTATTTCTGAAGTCATCAAAATTGCCGTCGATCAACTGGTGAAGAATATCGGTGGTGCGTGCGTGCAGAGCGGGATCGACGCCGTAAAGATCAACGGTCGCGTTCTCAAATCCAGCGCGCGCACTGACTGTTCCGCGCAGAACGGGCGAGCACGAAACGACATTCGAAAATCGCCTGCTCACACGCATGATTTCATTTGCGTTCGTGATCCCTTCAAAATAAAGGCGACGCTCACCCGCCTTCTTGGAGCCCTTCGCGGAAACCATTAGTGGTTCGTAGCGCGGACGAAAACGCGATCGAATGACCAGGGCACCGTTGCTCCCGATGGTAGAGTCAATGAAATAGCGCGCGAATCCCTGGGTCTGTGCCTGCGTGCAGATAAAAATCGCGACCCCAAAAACGACGCCGCTAAGACTGAGAAGCAATGCGCGCTTGCGATGCGTCAGAAAACGCAGCGCAATATAAAGCGGCGGGGTCATGATTCATTTGGCGGTGGCGGTGAGGGAACCACACGTTGTCGTACCGCTTCACCGGGGCGGAATTTGTCCTGGTCGGAAACGATCACGCGATTCCCGTCTGTTAAGCCGCTGGTCACTTCTGTGAAATCCAGAGTGCGAAATCCAACTCCGACAGTGCGAGAATGCACAATTCCACCCTTCACTATCAGCGCCTGATCAACCAGAAGGGCGCGCGTCGGTACCAAAAGAGCATTCTTGTGGGTGCCGGTAATAATGTTCATTTCTCCGGTCATTCCGGTCATCAAATTGTCTGGAGGATTGCTCATCTCCAACACAACCGTGTAGCGTTGAGTGGTTGGATCGGCGGCAGGTTGAACCGATGAAACGCGCGCATTGAAAGTCTTGGTTCGATAAGCATACAGTTGCACTTTCGCCTTCATCCCAGGTTTTACTTCACCCACATCTTCCTCGTTTACTTCGCCACGGACGTAATTTTTGTGCGAGGAGACCGTGAAAAGCTCATTGCCATCTGAGACCAATTCTCCGTCGATCGTCTGAACGTTGGTGAGAACGCCATCGATAGGAGCGCGGACCTCTGAGTTCTTCATCTGGGCCTCGAGTTTTTTGGTGGTCTCTCGAAGAGAGTTAAGATTGCGATCTCGTTCGATGCGTTCCGATTCCACTGTGCCTCTCAGCCGGTTCGCTTCGCTCTTGGCCTTCTGATATTCGACTGCGGGCACGTTGCCCGCGCCAACAACTTTTTCGAGTCGCTGTAGATTGTCTTCAGCTGCTTTGAGCAGCTCCGAAGAGGGTAGCGGAAGAGCTGCGCGGTCGATCGCCGCCTGCAGATCGGCTCGAGCCTGTTTGAGGTCGCGAGATGTTTCCTCGTCAGCGATCGTCGCCAACAGTTGTCCTTTCTCAACACCCT
Organism: Verrucomicrobiota bacterium; assembly: GCA_046732035.1. GTDB lineage: Bacteria > Verrucomicrobiota > Verrucomicrobiia > Chthoniobacterales > UBA10450 > Udaeobacter. The sequence goes on along the minus strand of JBKPMH010000094.1, from coordinate 7,299 downwards.
TGCCGATGGCGCCGCGACCGGCGGAAAACGCTTCGGCCAACCGAAGAAAACCGTCATTTTGTGCTCGAACACGCACCACGAACGCCGGCTCGATTCGGACAGTTCCATAAACCGCGGAGATAGCTGTACCGCGCCGAACAGTGGCCACCTCTGCCACTGGCATGAGGAAATAATACGCCAACGCGAACACGAGCAGCAGAATCGCCCCACCACCCACCAAAATTCTTTTTGATTGCGGCAGTTTCAATTTTGGAAAGCTAGTCTGTTGCCCGCCACCTTTGTTTCCAATAAACCGCCGCCTATCGGTTGTCGTTCCCGGTTCGACTTTTTGCCAGATATTTGAGAGCATTCTTTCCAAGACACTATAGCGGAAACGGTCGTTCGATCAGTCAATTCTAAATAAATGGCCGTTGAAGCGTAAGACGCTAGTAAACTGCAATTTGCCGTAGCCGCCCTATTCTGTCGAGACGCCTCCGCGGCATTTCTTCGACCGGGCCATTGTAGCGCCGCCGCTACAGCGAAACCAGGCCGGTCACAGTTGAATTTACCTGGATTTGCTGGTGTCGTCGGAATATTGAAAATAGCGCCCGGTGGCCCGATCCCACTCCGCGACCGCGAGATTGTGTTGATAGATTGCCTCCAACAGGCCGCTTTTCGTTTCCAACACTCCGTTCAGCGTGACGCGATACTCTAGCGGCGACGCCAGACCGCTGGCCAGATTTTGCTGCACGGTATGTGCACTTTCCTCAGCGGCAGCAGTTGAAGAGGCCAGCGATTTTTCGCGGACCTCTGTTGTTTTGAGATCGTTTGCGATGCGAGAAAGCTCACGAGGGATATTCGACTCCAGTTTTTTGCAGGTCAGCTCATTGATCTCTCGCGCCGAGCGCGCCTTGAGAACTGCGCCTCCCACTTTGCCGTTATCGATTACTCGCCATGTGTACACCGCCTTTTCGCGGATTTCCGAGCTGATAAAATCCTGCGTTTTACTCGTTGAACCTTCACGGTGAATTCCGCTAACCGGAACATATTCCGCGGGGATACTTCCAATGATGGTGGGATAATAATCCGCTGCGATAATTCGTTCGTCTTCGTTGGCAGCGCGCACGAACAGTCGCGCAAGCTTGAGATCGACTCGGCGCTCCAATGCGGATGCTGTTTCGGAATCCAAATCGACACGTACGGGAATCGATTGTAGTTCGCCCTCAGGCTCGGGCAGCGATGCGTTTCCTGGATTGATCGCCATCGCCTGGGCCAATTGCAGTTGAGCCTGTAAATAAGCGCGATGCGCGCTTTCGATTTGGATATGCAGCTCAGCCGCTTGCACCATTGCGCTGGTCAGGGCGGTCTTGTCGGTAAGCCCCGCTTCGAAACGGCTTCTTTGAGTAGCTGTGTTCTCGTCCAACCTTTGTTGCTGTTCCCGGCGGATCGATTCCAGTGACCGATTAAAAAGAGCGGCATAAAACGCAAGCCGCGCCGCATGTAATTGCTCTACCACAGCAACGTTCAATTGTTGTTGCGCAATCAAAAGCTCAACATCCCCTCGCCGCAGAGAAGCGGGCAGGCCAGCGTTGAATAAGGTCTGCGCTAAAACGCCGCGTCCCACGGCAAAACCTTTTACGCCGCTTTCACCCGAACGATGACCGGCTTGAACGCCTGCCGGCACACCCAGCTCAGCGCGGGGCCAGATAACGGAACGAAATACCAGCCGCTGCCCCGCGGCCTGTTCCAGACCCGATTTGGCTTGCAGAATGGCGGGGTTTTTTTCGAACGTGGTTCGCAGGACACTCTCCAAAGTGACCGCTCCCGCCGGATACACAAACCAAGCGATCAGAATCACGCTAGCAGCAAGACAAGTGTGTTGCTTCATCGCTGACCCAAGTTTTTTGGTGGCCGTGCCACTTCGGCAGCCTGCGCCGCATTACGGCTTTGTTTCTTCGCGTTCTCGATGTTCGAACCGAAATTAAGCTCTTCTGCAGTACTTCCGCAGGCGTGTGACAGCCGCGCAAGCGCTACATTATGCAAATAGATGGCGCTGAGGCGAGTTGTTCGGGTCCGCGACACATCGGATGCAGCTTGTAGAATATCGAGTTGCGTTCCTAAGCCAGCCGCGAAATTGCTTTTGGCAATATCGAGAGACTGATCCGCCGCCTGGACGTTACTCGTTTCTGTTTCGAGCACTCGATCCGCTTGTTGGAGATCAAAGAAAGCAGTGCGTACCTCTGAGGCAACGGCGCGACGGGCCGCGGCCAACGCCTGGACAGCCGCTTCACGCCGCGCCCGTGTGGCTTGCATCCGTCCTTTGGTCGCAAAACCGTCAAATATGTTCCACGTCGCGTTAATCCCAACGACACCGCCATAATTGAATTCCGGGCCGACGTCAGGGTCGCGCTCGCTGTAAACTTCGTAGCCGGAAAAAGCGCGCACATGCGGGCGTAAGGCGCTTCGGTCCAAATTGTATTGCTGGTCTTCAATCTCAATGTCCTTTTGGCGGGACTTGATAACGGCGCGATTTGCATCAGCGCGCGCGAGACAATCATTCAAATCAGGATGGTTCGGTTGATATTGTAGTTCTCCGGAAATTTCGAATGGAGGCCGTTCGCCAGTGGGGCGAGTCTCCGTGCCAAAAAGATCACCAAGACGAAGGTAGGAATTTTTTAGTTGTGTCTCTGCGTTGAACAGCTCTGGGCGTTCGTTGGCCAGAGCCACTTCAGCACGTTGCACGTTGAGATTGCTGACAAAACCAGCGCTAAAGCTCTGCTGCTGGCTCTTCAGTTCTTCATCAAGGACGCGCACAGAATCCTGGCGGACCCGGACCTTTGCTCGATTGAGCAACAGGTCGTTGAAGGCGATCCGCACGTCCATGGCCACGCGACTGGCGATCTCCTGTAATTCATAGATTTCTTTCGCGACGTTCAAACGCGCAATCTTATTTTGGCTGGTTACCGCTCCGCCGGTATAAAGATTTTGTTCGAGCTTGAGGATCACGTTGTAATCCTCTTGACGGAGTTGCGTATCGCTCTGCGTTTGCCGTTTATCGACCAGGCCATTGGAGGTCACGGACGGAAGAAATCCGGAACGCGCTTCGATTACTCCGCCGCGCGCTGCCTGCACTTTCTTTCTGGCGATTAAAATTTCGGGATTGTGCTCTTGAGCCAAGGCGACTGCCTGATCGATGGAGTAAGCAGGGACCCCGAATGCTTTTGGAACCAGCGACAGAGCAGCGATCAATGCGCCGATGGCTGCGAACTTTGAGCACATTTCTTATATCTCCTTGCCAGGCTCTTTCTTGCACCAGGAATGGCCTGACTTTTGCCCTTATATCAGTTCTTGCAAGCGAGCGCGACTTCGGACACATTCGGCCTTTGCAACCTTCGGAGCCGCTCGAGACAGGTGCAACTTTCGTGACTGAGGCGGCCTAACTTGTGTGTTGCTCCGAATCATGTAATTCAGTTAGTTTTTCAGCTTTAACAATCTAGAAATGAGAAAAATAAGAATCGCCATTGTCGGCATTGGCAACTGCGCCAGCTCTCTTGTTCAGGGAATCAATTTTTATGACCGTTCCTCCGTCAACAGCACTGGCATTGGGTTGATGCACCGGCAAATCGGTTCATATAGACCGAGCGACATCGAAGTAGTTGCGGCTTTTGACATCGACCGCCGGAAAGTAGGCTTGGACGTCAGCAAAGCCATTTTCGCGCCTCCCAACTGCACAAAAGTCTTTTGTGACCAGATCAAGCTCACCGGTGCCATCGTCAAAATGGGCTGCGTTTTTGATGGATACGCTTCGCACATGCGGGACCAAGACCCGCTGCGCACATTCCTTCCTCTGGAGAAAGAATCCACTCGCGAACAGATCATTGCCGAACTGAAAGACTCCTCGGCGGAATTGATGGTTAACTATCTGCCGGTGGGCTCGGAAGAGGCAACTCGGTTCTACGCCAGTTGCGCGCTGGAAGCCGGCCTTGGATTCGTCAATAACATTCCCGTCTTCATCGCCAGCGATCCAAAGTGGGCAAGACGATTCGCCGATAAAAATCTGCCGATCATAGGCGATGACATCAAAGCGCAAATGGGCGCCACCATTTTACATCGCACTTTGGTTGACCTCTTTCGCAAGCGCGGCGTGAAGGTGATGCGCACCTACCAATTGAACACTGGAGGCAACACCGATTTCCTGAACATGCTGAACCGGGAACGGCTGTCCTCCAAGAAAACCTCGAAGACCGAGGCCGTTCAGTCGGTGACCGGCGAGCGTCTGCCGGACGAAAACATCCATATCGGCCCGAGTGACTACGTGCCTTGGCAACTCGACAACAAGCTTGCCTTTATTCGAATGGAAGGCCAGCTCTTTGGCGATGTGCCGATGGAAATCGATGTGAAACTTTCCGTCGAAGATTCTCCAAACTCAGCAGGCGTGGCGATCGACGCCATCCGTTGCTGCAAGCTTGCCCTCGACCGCGGCATCGGCGGCGTGTTGCATTCGCCTTCCGCCTATTTCTCGAAGCATCCGCCGGTCCAAATGACCGACGACGAAGCGTATCGCTGCGTCGAGCAATTTATTCGCGGAGAACGCGAGAGTTGATCTCTGCGTCGCGGCGGGTTTACGCTGGATCGCGTAGCAAATCCCATTCGCGAGAGAGCTCATCGCCGCCGTACACCAGAAGTTCTCCGGTTGCGGTCGAATAAATCGCGGCACTGACTCGCGCGTTCGTGAGACTGGAGATGGCTTGCCAGTATGCCGCGATCTGAGGCCGGTACACGTCCTTGAGAACTTCTATTTTATCGGGCGTGATGCGGTTCGTTTTCCAATCGAGGATAAAAACTTCGTTCGCGTCTGGGTTGAACAATGCCAGGTCAATTATTCCCTCAAGGCATTTTGTGCCATTCCAGTTTGAACTGTTGATCTTCCAGAAAAAAGGCATCTCGGTCCGAACAAAAGCGGCTGCAGAGAGAAAGAGAGTTAATCCGTCGGGCGACTCGATGCTCTTTTGCAGGAGTTGCCACTCTCGTTTCGAGCGCGCGACGTCGGGCGAATCGGCGACTGTATGGCTGAAGATTTGCTGCCATTCCACGGGCTCCGACTGCCAGCGGATTTGCTCTGCGAAATCGTGCCACCATACTCCATATCGGGTCGCGGGATTGTCGATGCGGGGCGGGCGTAATTCTGGCTCGATCTCGATCCATTCCTCAACACTCGCTGTTTCCGCTGTTTCTTCTGCCGGAGCCAATCGGCTGGGACTGACCGTCTGGATTATCGAAGCCGCTCTTTGCCGCGCGATGTCGAACCAGCCGGTTTCTAACCGAAGCGCCTCGAGCGTATCGGGGACAGGATCCTGTTCCCGCCGACCGTGATACGCATTGGTCTTTTCACAGGATGTCGCTTCGTCCGGAATTGCCGCGATCACTTTCGCATTCGGCTCTTTCACGTCGCCCTGAAGCCATTTCAATTGCGTATCGCTGTGGACGCCGCGTTTGCCGCGAAAAAATTCGACGTCCAGCGCGAAAACGAGCGTGTGCCGCGCGCGAGTTAAAGCCACGTATAGCAGCCGTTCCATTTCCTGGCGCTGGATCCGTTTCAACTCATCTTCCAGATCAGCGCGATCACTGCGATCGAAAGCGATGATCGGTTCTTCGCCAGGTAACACCATTGGGTAACGGATGTTTCCGGCCAATCGCGCTTCGCGGGCGAGGAACGGAATGATTACAGCGTCCCATTCCGATCCTTTTGCCTTGTGGACGGTGATCAGCTGAACTGCGTCTTTTTCGGCCGGTTCGGACTCGCGGACCCGGCGAAAATTGCGTCGAAGTGCCAGCGCAAAATCAACCAGCGATTCCTGCCGCGATTCGGCCGCCGCGGCGCCGCTTAGCAACTTATCGAGTTCGTTGAGCGAATCGCCAAATTCGTCACGGGGCAGGGTGCGGAGCCGCTCGCACAATTGAGTCAGTCGTACAATCTCGCGCACGGCGCTGAATAACGGCTGATGAGGCAGCGTTCCGCGCAGCCGAGCAAGCAGATTCAACGTGTTGACCACAACGCCTCGACCGCTGGTCCTTCGTTCGATCTGAAATCTGCATCCCTCACCTTGAGCGAATCGTGCCAGCTCGTCATCGGAGATTCCGAATACTTCGCGCAGAACACCGACGATTTCGTAGCTCGCATTCGGATCAATCATAATTGCGAGCAGCGCAGCCAACCAAGCGTAAGCTGGATGTTCGCCTTGTCGATCCGATTCGGATTGTACTTCCACGGGGATTTTTTGTTTGATCAGCGCATTCCGTAATGCAGGCAGCCACGCTTTGCGTGGACACAGGATCGCAACTTCACGCCAGCTCCTTGCGCGCAATTTGGGCAGACCGCTGCGGTCCAGCCACTCCGCCAGTCGCCGAGCTTCGATTTGCGCGCGTTGAGTTTCAGGCAGCGAAAGATCGACCCCGGCGCCGAGCTCGAAACGAATCACCTGGCCGGGTAAATTTTCGAGACGCGGATTCATCTCCACAAACTCGACCTGGCCTGCACTGTTATTCAGAATTTTGTCAAACGTGTTGTTGATGAAATCGAGCTGCGCCTGGTCGAGTCGAAATGTCACTGAAAACTTCAGCTCTTCTGCTGCACCAGTTTCAACCAGCGCGTCATGCAGCTGCCGGTAATGCGCTAAATCGGCGGGATCGCGGTAAATCGACTGCTGAAAATCACCAACCATTGAAAAATGACCGGGCCGCGGAGGGAATTGTCGGTCCTGCAACCATTCGCCGCGCGCGTCCAGCGGGCGGGTAGCCTCAATGAGCACAAAAAACTGTTTTGGATCGGTGTCCTGAGCTTCGTCGAGGATAACACGGTAGTTCTTTTCCCGAATTCGTTGAGCGACATGTGGTAGCCGCAACAGTTCCGCTGCCAGAGCGACCTGATCGGGATAGGTAATAGCGCCACGAGCAAGACGGAACTGGCGATAATCGCGCTGCACTTCTGCGGCAACGCACGAAGCACATGCGCCTGCCCATTCCCGTAAGGGCCGAAAAGCTTCTCGCCAGCGAGCGGTAAATTGTTTCTCTTTGGTCGCGCACAAGGGCCAAGGCGCGAATCCGTCTGTTTCGCGCCAGCGGCGCAGCCAATCTCGTAATTGCAATTTGGCTTTTGGAATGTTTCTGGCTTGTGCGGTTTCAAGGGCAGCTTCGACCCGGCCGAAATCTCATTCCGGACAGGATCCCAAAGTTGCAGGCGCAGTGAAGTCGTAAGCCTGGCTGCGTGCCAGGTCCATCAGCTGCCGCGCCTGCATCAACCGCAAAAGAAGACGCCGGTTC
>JBKPMH010000093.1:0-7926 GCA_046732035.1 Verrucomicrobiota bacterium | reverse complement strand
TAAACCGACACTTCGGCGACTTCTGGCATTTCTTGGACGACACTTTCGACTTGCGCCGGGTAAACTTTCTGGCCACCGACATTGATAATCTCGGACCGCCGCCCGAGAATTCGGAAATACTCGCCGTCCACTTCGACCTTGTCACCGGTATTGAACCAGCCGTCGTCGGTGAAGGGGCTTGGCGCATTGAGATAGCCAAGCATTGCAGATTCCGCCTTAATTTGGAGGATGTCGTCCACTACGCGAGTCTGAAAACCTTCGCCCCCAAGCTTGACCCAAAGTGAATTCGACGAACGTGATTTTGAACGCAAGATTCCAACTTCCGACAGCCCGTAAGTCTGCTGAAGCTCGATGTGTGGCAGCAGTTCATGAAACCGCCGCAGCGTGCTCTCCGGCATGGGCTCGGTTCCGTAAGTGACAATTTTCAAAGAAGACAAGTCATAACGGCGGTATGCTTCGCTGAGGAGAATAAGATTGATAAACGTTGGCGAAGTAGGCAGCAGTTCCACCTTGTGCCGCTCGACCGCCCGCAACACTGAGTCGGGGTTGCGATCCTGCACCGTCACGATGCATCCGGCGTTGGAGAGCTGGTATAACATCGTGTTGAAGCCGCCGATGTGGTCGTAAAGCAGGAAAGTGATCGCGCGTCGCGCATGTCGTCGGACCTTGAATTTGCGAAGCATGCCCACGATATCGTGGACGGCTGCCTTGCTCTGACCGGTGGATCCGGAGGAAAACAGGATTAGGCCGGGATGCCCGCTCTTCCGCAGCCGCTGGAGAAGTTCGTGCGATCGGGGTCGCTCGAAACAGCTCAGTCGCGCCTCATCACGTTCATCAAATTCGAGCAGTGCCTCGACTCCTGCAATCGCCATGAACTCCGCCTTGTTCGCAGCGACCGAAGACGTCAACGGGACGGCGATGCAACCGTTTTCGATCAACGCCAGCATAAGCGCGATCGCATTCGGCGAAAAATCCGCCTCGATGGCCGTCACCGTTCCCGCCGTAATCCCGTTTTTTTGGAGATAACTGCACCAATGATTCGTCCGATCCAATAGTTCCCCGTATGTAAAACTCTTGTCGCGCCATATGACGGCCTCTGCCTCCGCATTTTGGCTGAAAACCTCGAATAGAAAATCAATGAACATTAAACGCCTCCGAGAAAAATCACCTGCCCCGTTACAAAATCGCTTGCGGGATGCGCTAAAAAATCGATGACGTGAATTACATCCTGCGGCTCACCGTAGCGCTTGATGGCCTGCCGCTCGATTACTGCGTCGAGTTTTTCAGGTGGCACGCCACGGAGCAGGTCAGTCTTGATAGGCGTAGGGCCAATTGCGTTGACAGTAATTCCAAACTTGGCGAACTCGCGCGCCAGGATTTGCGTAAGGCAGATCACCGCGGCTTTGGACGCGGCATAAACTGCTTCGCCCTCTAGTTTGAGCGGGACAGCGACGCTCGCCAAATTGACGATCCGACCGAAGCGATGAAGTTGCATAAGACGCGCAGCTTCGCGGCAGAAAAGAAACGTGCCGGTGAAATTCGTCTCCATGATTCTGTTCACCGCCGCGAGAGGTGTCAGAAGCGAATGGTTCATCGAGGCAATACCAGCGTTGTTGATGAGCACATCCAACCGACCCTCCTGTTTTCGTATCAGAGAGAACATTTCCTTGACTGCCGACTCGTCGCCAACGTCCAGACAGTAGTGTCGATAATTTGGCAAATCCCCCTCAAATGCCGACCTGCTGCACCCCACGACGTGGTGACCGGCACCGGTATAGTGTTCAACCAATGCGCGACCGATCCCTTTCCGCGTCCCAGTAATCAACACAACTTTATTCTGAGCCATTGCTGGCGTTTTTTATCAGAAGCGCAATGTAATCAGCAAGCGACTGAATCGAGCGGAATGGACTGGTTTTCATCGAAAGCGCCCGCTCGTCTGCCAATGTCACTGCCACTCTGAATGCGTCCTCTATCTCCCGTTCCGTCGTAACGATCAGGCTTACAAGCTGTATCGAGTCGAGAACCGATTGCGGACCTACCAGTTTTGTGTCAGGCGCCTTAATCACCTGGTGGTCCGGTGGCAAGCCATCGTTGATCCAATCAACGGCGCGATAGATTGCAGCAAGGACCTTTTCCGGGTCGTCTAGCAGCGTGGGCACAGCGGAAGACGACGTCATATAGCAAACTACGGGATTGGGAGGCACAGGTTTCCACAAACCGCGAAAATAATTAAACTTTTTTCTTTGTCGGTTGCCCTGCTAAGCAAGAATTGGGGCTGTCCTCAGCGTTTTTACGTCAAGCCGCTTTGGATCGTGGCGACGTGGGAGTGTTGGTCAGTGCAGTATCGTGAGATGGTCATCCACTTTGAAAAGTGCGCAAACTTCGCACAGGTCCCTGGTCTACTGGCAGCTCTGCGAGGAGTTACGAACCCGATGATTAAACATATGCGCAAAAAGGCACGGTCATTTTGGGGCAGGCGTCAGTAGAAAGTTCGACGGAGGAGCCGGCGCACAGTGCCGAGCAGCTTCGCCGCTCCCTTGAAACTCATGCGCAGGACTTGCCGTCACAAGAATCTGACCTGTGTTGTTTATCGCGTGCGCTTCAACAAACACTACCCCGGAAGGCACCGGTGCTGCGCTGTTCAGATCCTTCATGCCTCCCCGCTCTGTCCATATAAAGGCGTGATCTCCCGATGAGCTGGTAGAGCTTCCAACTACAGCCCCCATGTCGTTGATGCCAAGCGCTCGGCTGGAGACGCCACCGGGGAGAACACCGAGATCCTTCATTCCCGCTGCCGCAGTCCACAAGAAGGCACGCATACTCCGCGGACTTTTGGAGTAGCCAACGACGTCACCATTGTTGTTGATTGCGCTTGCTTCGCTGGAAGTATCCCCGGGCAGCGTACCAAGATCCCGCACAATTCCCGTTCTCGTCCAAAAAACGGCGCGCTCACCAGCCGCGCTTCCGGAGGTTCCGGCAACTTCGTCTTGGTTGTTGATGTCACAAGCACTGCTGTAATTGCCGCCTGGCAGTACGCCGAGATTCTGCACTCCAGCAGTGGGTCTCCACAGGACAGCTTTCCTTCCGTTCGGGCCCGATGAATATCCAGCCACATGGCCATGCCGATTGATACCCGACGCCTGTCCGCAGTTGTCGCCCGGCAACAGGGCGATGCGTTGGAATCCAGTCGTAGGTATCCAGATAAATGGAACGATTGAGTTACTGATGTTTGCGGCTCCAGCGATCTCTCGCGCGTCGTTGATACGTGAAGCGGAACTGTAGTCGCCGCCACCAAGATTCCCCAAACTCGCTGGCCGTAGGTTGCCGTGATTCAATATGACAATAGGAGTCGCTCCAGTGGAAGACCGAACCATTGTCCCAGCAACGTCGCCGAGGTTATTGAGGCTGCCCGGACTTCCTGCGATAGAAACCTCCGCAACAGTGTACAAGGTCCTCTGTCCAAACATCTGCGGGCAAGTAACGATTCCCGCCACCACCGCTACAATAACACTGGTCATCTTAACCGTACTTGGCCTGAATTGTCCCAATCTGGTCAGCCTCATGGGAATGTTACGGCAATCGCCGTGTTGGAATAAGCAGAGTCGCCGACCGAATTCGAAGCACGAACTCGATAGACATAAGTCGTCAACGGGCTTAGTCCAGTGTCGGGATAGGTAGTCGAATCAGCCCCTAGTATAGCAATTTCGTTAAACGTTATACCCAAGTCCGCCGAGCGTTCGATCTTAAATTCTGTTTCGTTGTTCGAATTGTCGCTCCAGGAGAGGTCGATTTCACTAGACGATGCCGCAGTAGCAACAAGATTGCTCGGTGCCGCAGGTGTTTGCGTTGGTGTTGGTGTAGGACTTGGACTCGGCGTCTCAGTTGAAATCGGTGTTGCGGTCGGAGTAGGTGTGGGTGTTTCTATCGGTGTCGGGGTGGGTGTTTCTATCGGTGTCGGGGTGGGTGTTGGTGTTGGGGTCGGTGTGGGACTTGGAGTTGGTGTCGGCGTTGGCGTTGGTGTTGCTGTGGGATTTGGGGTTGGGGTCGGTGTCGGGGTGGGTGTTGGCGTTGGGGTCGGTGTCGGACTTGGAGTTGGCGTCGGTGTTGGTGTTGGTGCCCCGTTAACTGTAACGACCATTGAGTCGCTACCTGACAAAGCGCTGTCGCTTGCGGTAAGTTGCAAGCTGTAGCTTCCTGCCGCAGAAAAAGTAGCGGTCGTGCTGGCTGCGTTCGGATTGGCAAATGTCACCGTGCCAGGGCCACTCACCTTCGTCCACGTGTAGGTCAATGCTCCCGGGGGATTCGGCAGCCCATCATCGGTGCCGGAGCCGCTCAAGGTGGCGGCATTGGGTAGAGTAATTGTCCGGTTGGGTCCTGCATTCGCGACCGGAGGTTTATTGACGGTGATAACTACCGTATCGCTGCCCGACAGCGCACTATCGTTAGCCGTGAGCCTAAGTGTGTAAATGCCGCCTACCGAAAAACTGGCCGTGGTGTTCGGCACGTTTGCATTGGCGAACGTGACAGTGCCAGGGCCGTTGACCTTACTCCATACGTAAGTTAACGCCGCCGGCGGATTGGGTCGTCCATCGTCCGTGGCTGTCCCGCTCAATGTAGCGCTTAGCACAGGGACAGTCTGGTCAGGGCCCGCGTTCACTACCGGACGACTGTTAACCGTGATAACGACCGTATCGCTGCCCGACCGGGCGCTGTCGTTAGCCGTGAGCTTAAGTGTGTAAATGCCGCCTACGGAAAAAGTCGCTGTGGTGCTCGGCGCTGTCCTGCTAGCGAATGTGACAGCGCCAGGGCCGCTTACCTTGCTCCATGCGTAAGTTAACGCTGCCGGCGGATTGGGTCGTCCATCGTCCGTGGCTGTCCCGCTCAATGTAGCGCTCAGCACGGGGACGGTCTGGTCAGGGCCTGCATTCACAACCGGTGCTTGGTTTTGCGTCGGCGTAGCAGTTGCACTGGGCGTTGGGCTCGGAACAGGTGTGGGTGTCGAGCTGGGGGTTGGACTTACAGGCGGAGTTGGAGTGGGAGTCGAACTGGGCGTTGCAGTTGCAGTCGGGCTAGGCGTTGGTGACGGGGTAGGTGTCGTAGCACCGATTTGGACAATCTTAGCTACTGATGGAACACCGTTAGAATTGAGAATAAAGAGCATGTAGTACCCTGGCGGAGCCTTGTTCGGGTCTGAAGGGCCCGTCACATTCAGACCGCCTGTAACTTGCGAGAACGAGGGTCGGACAATCCGCTGGCTCATATTAAAGCCGTGCGTCACAGAAGGAAGCGGGATCAGTGTGACCTGTGAAATGCTCGCGGCGTTGGTGCCTACGAAAAATGACTGCCCGTACGCAACCGCCGTCGGCGCGGATGCGATAGTCGGACGGGAACCGTGGAACAAATAAGGAGGCGAATAGATTTCTGCCGAGGCTCCTCCGGACTCCCCACCCGCCGATAAAACGCGCCCGTCGGGCAGTAAGAGCGCGATGGCGTGATACGATCGGATTTTAGTCAAACTGGCCATGGCCGTCCACGTCCCTGTTGCAGGATCCCACAACTCGCTTACAAATGCTGGAGTGATTGGTTTAGCGTTCGCACTCTCAGTTGATCTGCTTCCACCAGTCACCAACACTGTGCCGTCCGGAAGCAACGTAGCGTTGTGAAGTTTGCGTCCTCCGGTCACCATTGATCCAGTGTAGGTCCAAGCCGACGGCGAACTGTTCAGATCGATGATCTCCGCGGTTGCGGTGGGATAATCGGTGCAATCGGTCTGGTAAAAATCACAGCTGCTTCCCCCCATTAGCAGTACCTTCCCGTCGTCGTACATCACTGCCGATCCCCAATTACGGGCGGCATCATAGTTGGTATTCGCTACCGCACTCCAAGCACCAGTGCCGGTAACATCAAGGTATCGGGTGGCCTTGGCGGGCCCGGCACAGAACACCTTGCCGTTAGGCGCAACAAACATGTATGGGTAAAAAGGCTGAGCCAGATGCGCTGTAGTCAGATTGCGCCACGACGCCGTTGCACTTTTCCATATCTGAGGCTCGACATTGGGAACGCCTGATCGAATCGTGCCACTGACCACGAGCACGTCTCCATTCGGCAGAGTGGTGTTCGTGGGATACCACCGACCGTCATTCATATCGGGCAGCTGCGTCCAACTGTTGTTCGACGGGTTAAAGAGGAAGGCACATGGCAACCCAACAAAGCTAGTTTGGTGCCCACCGGCCACCAGGAGTTGTCCGTTAGCCAGAAAGGCAAAGCCTGAGCAAAAAATGTTCTGTCCCGCTCGGGCAACTGCAGTGTTCGTGTTGGTCGCTGGATCCCATAGAGTAGGATTGTCGCCCTGTTCGAACGCGGGCCACCAAAGCACCTTGCCGTTCGGAAGCAGATTAGCATGGACGGCTTTGTATGGCCAAGTCATCACCGACGAAAACTGCCCAACGGTAGCCGGATCCTGTCCGCTGGCAGGCGAAATTGAAAACTGTGCTACCAGCAAGCAACAGAGTGCAATTATTTGAACTTCGAGCCGACGCGAAGAGCGTGAGGAAAACCTCACCGGCTTCCCAAAGACAAGTCTCCCTTGAGCGATCCTCCAACGCATCCCTGATATTCTCCGGGAACGGTGTAGGCAAGTTCTGGAAAATCAGAAACTTTGAACGGCTGGCAAAAGAGTTACGGCAGACAAATAGCAAACGGTAAGCGAGCTGCTGTACCTAGTTCTTAGTCGGCGTATACGGAGATTCCGTACAGAGACTAAGAGGGACGAGTAGTTCCGCTCTCGGCGCGATTCAAATCCTCCACCACCCATTGGCAATTGGATTAGCGGAGTGTCCTAATGTCAGAGATTCCGACATTGTTAGGCAACGCTGATAGGACATTACGGTGTGTAGTTGATTGGACGACCCAGAAGAAACGCGGTGGATTATGTCAGAGCGCCGGCACTCCCAGCTTGCTCCCCTTCGTGAATTTCCAAATGGAGCAGTATCTAAGGCTGCATCGGTACGCGAACTAGGTGTTACTCCTAAGCCAGCGTGTCTCGACCAGAATTTTTTTCAAGAATGCCTTGCAGGGCCTTTCGGTCATACTTGCCGTTCGCATTTAGCGGGAACCGGTCTAGAACCAGAATATCTCGGGGCAGCATGTACGGCGGCAGCTTTTCCTTCAGTTGCTTCGCCAGTGCTTTAGTGTCGAAGCGCTCGGTCTCTAGGAAAACCTCTATTCCATCGGCTCCGCTGTCCGTTGTGGGCCAGCCGATTGCAACAACGGCTTCCAGTCGCGATAACTGTCTTATAACAGCCTCTACCTCGCCTAGCTCGACCCGGTGACCACGCACTTTGATCTGCTTGTCGAATCGTCCCAAATAAACAAGTGGCTTGTTGCTCGCAGATCGACGGACCCGATCACCTGTTCTATAGTAGGTGCCGTCCCTGCCGGGAACACAAACAAACGCCTGCCGAGTCTTTTCCCTATCCTGCCAGTAGCCCAGACTTAGCTGGGGACCAGTCATAAGCAGCTCACCGTCGGTCCCATCTTCCACTTCGCGCAACTGCTCATCGACGATCAACGCCTGCATTCCGTCAAACGGATGTCCGATGGGCACAATTCCTTGCTCGCATTCGTCAGGCGACCTTTGATCGTCCCACCGATAGGCGGTGCAGGCGATGGTCAACTCGGTAGGACCGTAGATATTCTCAATCACGGAATTTGGTGCTGCTAGTGCCCATTGACGCGCGGTCTCCATCGGTAAGGCTTCGCCACAAAATAAGCTCAGACGCAGCCCGGGATACATGTCAGGTTTCAGTACGCCGAAACGCCGCATGAAAAGTGCAGTGGAAGGGACTGAAAACCACACCGTCAATCGTGCATCATTTATAAATGCGCCGGGTTTAATCGATTGTTTTTGAGTTGGGCAACACACGC
>JBKPMH010000092.1:0-6351 GCA_046732035.1 Verrucomicrobiota bacterium | reverse complement strand
TTTTGCAGTGACCCAAGGCAGACAATCAGGACAGCGATGAGATATTTCATGGGACGATTGTGCCGTTTTTGCTCCCCGCTAGGCAACGCCAAAATGATATCAACGGCCTGCAATGATGCTCGCGACACTCACGAATGGCGTCTCATTCCCTAGTCACTGCTGAAACGCAACTCCAACCCGTTTTGCTCAGCCTGTTCGCAATTGTTTCTCAGCAGTCCCTGCGTTTGGGCTGTATGTTTTTCTTGAAGATCCGGCACCATCCCGGCTTGTAGAAACTCAATTTAAATCCGTATTGCATCGCGACCGAGCAAGGCAGACGAGAAAAAGCAAAGATAGAATCAAGAGCTATTCACGGTGGCGCCGTGGGTGATGGTGTAGGAGTTACCGCTGCCGTTACATTAAAACTTACCGTCTTCGGGCGGCCACTGGTTCCCGTTCCGCCAGTGGAACTCCATGGCGTTGCAACAAACGTGTGGGGTCCAATTGCCATGGGGGTCCAGGTAAAATCAAAAGGAACTGCGGAATCCGTCTTTGCGATGCGCGCACCCAACTTGAACACCACGCTGCGAGTGTAAATGTTTGTCTCGGCGGTTACTGTATAGCGTGTTCCTTGGATTAGGTTCGTTCCATTAACAAAGAGCGTTCCGCCATTGTAAGTTAATCTTCTTACTGCGGGTGTCGGACTCGGTGGAGGCGTTGGAGTAACTGTTACAGTTGGAGTAGGCGTTGGAGTAACTGTTACAGTTGGGGTAGGCGTTGGAGTGCCGCCCGGCACAGCAAACGCATAAACCTTATTGTCCGCTGCGAAGTAAATCCGACCGCGAGCGACGATGCCAGTGTTCCATTTGCGCGTATTTGCCATCAACTCGTTGGCTCCGCCGCCCGAGTAGACGACAGCGCCTGTATTGCCATTGTAGCCGTATAATCGCTGATCGCCCTCGGCGCCGACCACCCATACAATCGCATTACTACTCCCATCAGTGGTTGTAACCCACGGTGAACCCTTGCCGGTTTGGCTCACGCTCCAGGCGCTGGTTATAGCGGGCGGGTTTGTGGAAGTTATCCTATAAGCGGAAAGTGAGCTACTCCCGTTGCGAAAAACAAAATACGTTCCCTGGTTCGTGCGATAAGTGGCAGCGGATTGACCTACGATGAAATTGGCGACATTTGCGGAGGCCACCGGCGCGGTGATGCCGCCAAGATTGTTACGGTCAAGCAAATAGGCATAGCCATCCTTGCCCAACGCCAGAGCCAACTGCGAAGGCGTAGCGCCGGGGACATTAATGAGAACGGCACCGGAGCCGCCGAGGTCCCTGTCTCCGTTGTCGAGCGACAGCCAGTTAGTGGGTGCCCAGTAATTGACGGAAGATTCAGTAAACACCGGCCCGGCTTGCAAACGAATAACTGCTTCACCACAGCCCCACGTGCCTCCAGTGTTGAACGTGTTTCCGGTAACCACGAACATGTTCGTGCCATCACTGGCAACGCCACCATGTCCCCAAACTCCACCACCGATCGCTGTTGTCGCCCACGCCCTCACCCCGGAAGGATTGTTAATTGGGACGCCGACAACCCAGCCGTGATACGTCCCGCAGTCGCCGAAGTGTCCGGAGTAAGGAACGTAGACCACGCCATTCACGAGACCGAGTGCGGCGCGTTGGTTCTGAAGCGACGAAGTAAAAGTCATGCCGTTGTAGGTGGCAGTAGCATTCACATTCACAGGCCAGCCAGGATTGGTCACGCCGGTGTCTACGTTCAACGAATAAATGAAATGCCTCTTAGTCCCGCCTTCGACCATCGCATCGAAGAAAAGCGAACGGGAGGCAAGATCCACGACAGGGGTACCCGTGATACCGAGGGGGCTGATATTGCCGCAAGGGAGACCCGAGGTCACGGGTGTGCCTACATTGCGCTGCCAAATTATTGTCCCAGTAATTGCATCTAGCGCATAAACATTATTCGATTCGGTCACGACGATAACCATCGAGGTACCGCCGGGACCGTTCTCGACGTAAAGCGGTTGGGCATAAACGTTGCCTGAGATCGTGCCATTGAAGTTCAGGTCCCGCGCTACATTAGCAGCGGCGGAGGGAGTGAATGCTGAATCGATGTAGACCCCAGTGCGGGAAAGATTATTGTGCTCCTGGGTAACGTTAACCTGTGCGTTCGTCGAAAAAATCGCGCTGCATGAACCAGCAACGACTAACGAAAAGATGTAAATTAAACGTGTCATTAAGGCCGCGGATGGTATTTCCCGACCTTTACCACGTGCGTTGAATGAGCATCGTAAATTACCTACAAAGAGATTGCAACGAAAAAATTATCGCAAGGCGACGCTTTTTCTAGGAGTGTCAATTTTACCGACGCCGACCATGTTGCCGATACTGTTACCAGAATGCCCCTCAGCATACGACTACACTTCTTTGACGAACTCTTTCATCGGGAACCCGACTGCGCGAGGATCCACGCACGTTTGCAAAGGCGATTTCAAAGTGTACAGTTAAAAGGTAGGCGATCGTCAATTCGTTCTCTCGGTTTTCCTCACATTCTGGCGCTCGAGGACGCAGCGAGAAAAGTTCTGGACCAGTATTAATCTGACTGAGATGCAACAACCTTCAGGAATTAGAATCCAAAGAGGAGCAAATATACGCGAAACTGCAGAGATAGGTCTTAAGGCGGCTGATCCTGTGCTTCGGGAGTACACCTCCAACGACGCCGTTTTTAGATACACAAAATCAACGGCCGGTTTTGGGATCAGTTATCTTCTCGATCACGACTATTGGCAGATCTATATGGACGCAATTATGCGCCTACCACAGCAGGTTAGGCATCGTCCAATTCGGATGTTAGAATTCGGCTGCGGCGGTGGGATGAACCTGTTGCATTTGGTCTCCGCCTTAAGTCGAGATGGCTATAACATCGACACCGCAATCGGCGCGGATTTTTCGCCTGCCTTAATTGAGGCCGCTAACCAGGAAGCGGAGAGCTATCTGAGATTACCCGAGCAAAAGTGCGTTCAATTCTGTGTGGGAAGAAACGAGACGTTATTCGACGACCTCCTGGGGGCTTTACGTGTGGAGCGGTCGGCGTTGGAGGACTCTTTTCACTTTGTCATCGGCGTGAACACCATTCGTTACTGCCATCGTGCCGGGAAGCAGCTTGATTGCGCGCGCGACTTATTCCGTCTGCTCGCGCCGGGAGGAGTTTGCGTGGTGATTGATATGAACGACCGCTTTCCCGCGTTTCGGAGTAAATTAAACAATTCGTTTCGTGCGAAGACTAAGCGAGAAGAAGAATGTTACCTGCCATCGTTAGAAGAATATTCAGCTCCGTTTGAGCGGGCTGGCTTTGAAGTTTTGCGCAGCGATCATTTTTGCTGGATCCCTCACTCCGCTGGTCCAGTTATGACTGCGGTCCTACGCCGATTGTCTCCTATCTTGAACACGGTCGCCTGTTCCAGAGCCATGAGGTCGTTGGTTGTCAGCAGAAAGCCATCACGCTTGGTTTCCCGTCCGCGGGTTAGGCCGAAGGAAAGCCCGAATCGATGCTAGCGCGAGCTATACTTCTAACCGGCGACGACTCAACGGCCATGGACTGCAGGGTCAAAAAGCTGCTTAAGTTTTTTGATGTGCATTGCCAAACCGAGAGTGCGGCGGACTTTCGCCCGGCTGAATGCAATTCTTCCGCAGGTAAGCTGAGTTACAAAATTTTGTGTGCAGCGCAAACGTTCCCATCTTTTATTAGAACACTCGAAAAGGTAATTGACTCCCGGTCTGCTTTACCAATCCAGTCTGTATTTTTGTATTCTAATGGCGATCCTGTCGCGCTTGCGAAAGTTGTAAGCCAACTTTCCGGAACGGATATCTCAGTTCACACAGGAGCGGACAATGATGTGCATTGGAGTATAGTGGATAATTCAGAAGGGATGTTCGGTCCGATGCGCGGTCTGCATGTGCATCCTGGAGCTGAGACACTAAACACATCCGATTTTTTCCACGTGAATCAGTCCGGTCTGAACCCGCTTATCAGTTCGCGGAACGTCGCAGCATTCGTGAAGATTATGTGGCGAGGCATACCCATCTTCGTTTCGTCAGTACCACCAATAGACATTGATGCTGAATTGACAGGACGTAATTTCGACGTCCGAGAACATTTCTTTTCGGCTGTGCCCTTTGTTTCTTATATCAGATGGGCGTTCGCTCGGGACTCGTGGACTGCTCCCGAAGCAAATGCCTGCCTAATTATTGATGATCCCCTGTTAAAGCCAAGATATGGCTTCGTTCGCTACGGCACATTACTGACACTCATGAAGCAGCTCCGCTTTTCGACTAGCATAGCGTTCATTCCTTGGAACTGGAAGAGAAGCAACTCAAAGGTGGTCCAACTCTTCAAGGATAACCCCGAACATTATTCACTTTGTATCCATGGGTGTCGGCACACAGCGGGTGAATTTAGCGCTTCGAGTCGGCGCCTTCGTGCGACTGCCTCGGAGGCAGTCAAGCTGATGTCCCTGCACGAGCTGCGAACTGGGTTGGAACATGATTGCATAATGGTCTTTCCCCATGGCATCTTTTCGAAGGAAGCAACTGCCGAGTTAAAGTGCGCAGGTTTCCTTGGTGTCGTAAATACAGAAGTGCACAGCAATCCTTCCGTCCCGGATAAAAAACTCAAAATCCGTGACGTGTGGGACGTTGCCGTAATGGCGTACAGCGAGTTTCCCATTTACACGCGGCGCCGTCCAGCGCAACGCGTCGAGAATTTCGCGTTCGACCTACTCTTGGGAAAACCATGTCTTGTCGTGATCCATCACGACTTCTTCAGCAATGGATATGGTTCTCTTTCGCACTTTATCAACCAACTCAATGCTCTCAAGGTTCAGCTCGTCTGGCGCTGCTTGGGAGATGTTCTTAGGCGAAGCTTCCGGCAAAAGGAGGTCTTGCCCGATTCCGTTGAAATTGAGATGTACGCCAGTGAATTACTAATCGAAAATCAATCGGAGCGAGCAAAAACTTATTTGATTCGCCGCCGTGAACGTCACCCTGAGTGTGTTGAGAGTCTCCGTGCCGGCTCCCAGCAACTGTCCTGGCAGACCGTCGGAAATTACATTGCATTCAAGGTGGAGGTGGGCGGCTCTGAAACTAAACTGGTTAAACTAGGTTTCAGCAGGGCTGATGATTTGGCTCATGGCCATCAGAGTTTTGTCAACCGCACTAAGACGATGCTGCGCCGTCACCTATCGGAGGCAAGGGACAACTATCTCGCGCCCGCAAAGGCACAAATTGCGGCCTTTTTGTCGTTCGTGATAAGAAGAGCATACTCTCGCAAAAAGACCTTCTTTATCTGATTGCTGCATAACTTACAAACCGCAAACGTCCGCTGGGCGAGAAAGTCGCCGATGTGCTGGATGGCTTCCCGATAGCTCGTCGGATGCAACCAAACATCGCGCCATTAGCAGGCATTTCTTAAGAAATCCACTCATATCAGACAAATGAGTAACGCGGCAAATTCCCATCGCTTACTATGGGCAGGATTTCTACGGTCCGCTGAGAAATTCCCAAAGCGCGGAGCAATTGAGGTCGGAGGCAATGAGGTGAGTTATCAGGAACTTGCTGACCGGGCGAAACGCTTGGCCGCTACGCTTCAGGCAACCGCGGCGAATGATGCAGTTCCGCTTACGGCAGTCTTCGCGTATCGTTCCGAAACGGCGTATGCCGGCGTTCTCGCCGCTTTGATGGCCGGTCGAGGATACGTGCCACTGAACCGGACCTTTCCCACAGATCGAACACGGTCGATGCTGGAAAGGTCGATGTGCCGGTCGGTCATTGTCGATGCGGGGGGCGAATCGCAGCTGGCGAAATTATTGTGCGAGATCGGCACACCCCTGCTCGTCATTTGCCCGGATTGCGCTGACGTGAGTGAACTAGCCAGTAAATTTCCGGCGCATCGGTTTGTGGGAGCGGATGAGCTGACTGATGCTGAGCACTGGTCTCCAATCGATGTTGGCGCCAATTCGATTGCTTATCTGCTGTTCACCTCCGGGAGCACGGGGCAACCGAAAGGTGTAATGGTGTCCCACGCCAACGTGCTTCATTACGTCGACTACGTCACGAAGCGCTATGGTTTCACGAGCAACGATCGCGTTTCGCAAACATTCGATCTTACATTTGACTTATCAGCACACGATTTGTTCGTGGCATGGAAGACTGGCGCGTGCGTGTGTTGCCCAACTCAAAAACAATCGATTAAACCCGGCGCATTTATAAATGATGCACGATTGACGGTGTGGTTTTCAGTCCCTTCCACTGCACTTTTCATGCGGCGTTTCGGCGTACTGAAACCTGACATGTATCC
>JBKPMH010000091.1:0-5680 GCA_046732035.1 Verrucomicrobiota bacterium | reverse complement strand
TTGCAATTTTCGGTTTCGGCGGTTTGGGATTCTCGGCGCTGCAGCTAGCGCAGGCGTTTCACTGCGGCCAAACCTACGTCGTGGACATTAATCCAGCCAAACTGGCTTCGGCGGAAATATTTGGAGCCGTTCCGATTGATGCAACAAAGGGAAACCCGGTCGAGCAAATCATGGACGCTACCAATGGAAAAGGCGTGGATGTTTCGCTGGAGTTGATCGGCTCGGCGATGACGATGCAACAAGCAGTGCAAAGCGTGGGTGTACTCGGCCGGGCGGCGCTGGTTGGATTAACTTCAGAGTCGATGTCGATCTTTCCGTACATGGAATTAATCAACAAGGAGGTTGAGATCATCGGCGTCTCCGATCATCTCGCGTCTGAACTTCCGACGCTGATGGAGTTCGCGCGGAGCGGCAAACTGCGTTTTGCACCCGACCCGTTTCGGTTCGTCGATCTCGATCCGGAACAAATCAACGCGTCACTCAACGCTTTGCAGAATTCAATTGATCACATCAGGACGGTAATAAAAGTTGGCTCCTGAATAGAAAGGAGGACGTTTCTTTTTCCTGGTTATCGTGGGTTAGCGAACTGAGTACGCGCTGTGAAGTACCGTTATTATATTTGTGATGTTTTCACCGAAACGCGTTTCGGTGGAAATCAGCTGGCCGTGCTGCCAGAGGCGGTTGGACTCTCGACCGCGCAAATGCAGCAGATCGCGCGAGAGTTCAATTTCTCGGAGACTACGTTTGTATTTCCGGCCAGGGCGGGTCACACACGGCACGTCCGCATCTTCACACCGGCCAGGGAGATTCCGTTCGCAGGGCACCCCAACATTGGAACGGCATTCGTGCTCGCTAATGCCGGCGCGTTCGGTGAGATCAACTCCTTACAGACTGTCACTTTTGAAGAGGAAAGCGGTCTCGTTTCGATCGCGATCCACGGAGCGGATGGGAAAGTTGCTTCGTGCGAGCTGACCGCGCCTCAATCGCTTTCTATTGGAAAAAATCTGTCGATGGAAGTCGTGGCAGCGGCGCTCTCTGTCGATTCAAAGGACATCGTCACCAAAACCCATGATCCGCAGGTGGCATCGGTCGGTCTCCCATTTGTTTTTGTTGAGCTAAGAGACCGCGCCGCGCTGAAGAGCGCTCGCATCAACATGAGTGGATTTGAAGCTCTGGCTGCCCAGGGCGTGATGCCCGATATTTATTTTTACATTCGGAGTTCCGACGATTTTGATGTTCGTGCTCGAATGTTCGCGCCTTTGAGCGGGGTCCCGGAAGATCCGGCTACTGGCAGCGCTAACTGTGCACTGGCCGGCCTGCTGGCGCACTACAGTCCGGAGTCCAACGAAACTTTCACCTGGCGCATCGCCCAGGGGGTCGAAATGGGGCGACCGAGTACTCTGATTGCGCGTGCGGAAAAGAAGAATGGCGTGGTCCAAACAACTCGGATCGGAGGCGCGGCTGTCCTGGTCAGCGAAGGGACGATTTACCTCGATTAGATTCGTGCCTTTTACGACTACGCAGCGTATTCGGCAACGGCCTTGGCGACATCCAGCGTGGACGCCTTGCCGCCCATGTCGTATGTGCGCACCTTTCCTTCCGCAATGACCCGCGCGATTGCGGACTCGAGACGCGTGGCCATCTCAGTTTCCTTGAGCCAGTCAAACATCAGCTTGGTTGTCAGAAGCATCGCGATCGGATTCACTTTGTATTGGGCCGCGTACTTCGGCGCTGAGCCATGCGTCGGTTCGAACACGGCGTACTTGTCGCCGAGATTTGCGCTCGGTGCGAAGCCAAGACCGCCCACGAGCCCTGCGCACAAGTCGCTGACGATGTCGCCGAACATGTTCTCGGCGACCAGCACAGAATAATCCTGCGGGTTCTTGAACATCCACATGCAAATGGCGTCGATGTTTACTTCGTCCGCCCAAATGTCCGGATAATTCTTTGCCACCTCTCGAAAACAATGCGTCATCAATCCGCCCGTTTCTCGGAGTACGTTTGGTTTTTCAATCAACGTGACGCGTTTGCGCCCGGTCTTTTTTGCGAACTCAAAAGCTTCTTTGCAGATGTTGGTGCATCCCTGCACGCTCATGATGCGTGTGGAGAGTGCGATGTTTTCCAACCCGGCTTTATCCTTCCATTTCTTCATTTTGGGATTCGCGCACAACGCTGTGTACACCGGCTCTGGCAACGGGAAAAACTCCACGCCGCCATACATCCCCTCGGTATTTTCACGAAACACGACCTGATCGATGGGTACATCCACGCCGGTCGGATTCGTGATTTTGTTGCCCCGATAATTTAGCGGATTACCGGGATAACTTTTGCACGGCCGCATATTGGTATGGAGATGGAATAACTGTCGCAGCCCCACGATAGGCGAGAAATAGCTCAAACCTTTCCCTTTGAGTTCGGGACTCAATTCTTCCTTTGCTTTGTCCTGCGCCTTGCTGGTGATCGCTCCAAATAGAGCGCAGGTCGTGTTTTGAAGCGCTTTCACCGTGCGATCTGGAAGCGCGTTGCCTTCTTTGCACCAAAATTCCCAGCCGATGTCGCAGGGCACATATTCGGCATCAAATTTCATTCGGTCGAGAACGAGCCGAGTCGCCTCCATAACATCGTTTCCAACGCCGTCGCCAGGCATCCATGCAATTCGGTATTTGGCCATAGGAGGGCGACTTTACCGGGGCAAAGGCCGGTCGCAAGTCGATCTAATCGGGAAGGGATGGCGCACGGTACTCATATTCACACCTGGCCGAGCGCGTTCGGAAGCATGCGCCGCCGTCTGAAACTCCGCGCGAGCAAATCGAATTTCATATTGCGTCATGACTGGGTTGACGTGGCAGGTGGAACGGTCGCCGCGAAGACTCCTCAACGCGTTGGTAAGAGAGTGCGGCTCTGCCGCCTAAGGTATGATATTGCTCCCCTCTAAGACCCGAGACGGGACGCCACTAGCTTTTCGGCGCCACCGACGACGATCAGTTCCTGAGCGGCCGGACTCAACGGCGGGAACGGGAATGATTTTCCGTCGATCGTTAGAATGGATTTTGCGTAGTCGATAGTGATTTCAGGCCCGACTGCCGTCGCCGCGCGATTAGTCAGGGTGTTTCGTAAGTGTGTGACCAGTTCAGCACATTCGAATACCACGAAGCCGTTGTTAAACGCGTTGCGTTTGTATGTTTCCGAAAAGCTACCGGCAATCACACACGGAATCCCTTTATATTTAAGCGCCGTCGCGGCTTGTTCACGACTTGAGCCCGTGCCGAAGTTGAATCCGGCGACCACCACGTCGCCCTTTTGATAAAGTGTGTTGAAATTCGGATCGTAATTTTCAAACGTCACCGCCGCCATCTGATCCGGCGTCATGTCGTCGCGATAAGTATGTTTGCCGGCGTAAATGCCGTCGGTGTTCAAGTTGTCTTTGTCGATAAAGAGAACACGGCCGCGCACGCTGGAGGGGAAACCCTCCATGATTTGCACCGATGACGCCGGCCTCGATCTCTTTTCCGGACGTCGCATAGCTGTGCCAGCAGGCCGCTCGGTGAAGTCTGTCGGCGCGCAAATGAATCCTGCCAATGCGCTGGCAGCGACCACAGCAGGTGAAGCCAGATAAACAGACGATTCCCGATCGCCCATGCGCCCTTTGAAATTGCGATTGGTGGCGCTGATAGCGGTCTCGCCCTTTTGGACCAGGCCGCGTCCCAGACCAATACATGCGCCGCAACCAGGTGGCAGTGGGATTGCCCCAGCGCTTAATAATGTTTCCCAATCGCCATTCGACTGCGATTTTGCCTGCACTTCCGCACTCGCCGGCGCGAGATAAAATTCCACACCCTCTGCAACGTGCCCTCCACAAGTCCGCACCACCTGTGCGGCATCATGCAAATCCTCGAAGCGCGCGTTGACGCATGAAAGCAAATACGCTTTTTGAATGACCACGCGTTTCCGCTGCATTTCGGGAAGCGACACCATGGTTTTGACTTCGTTAGGCCCGGACACATGCGGGACGACTGTTGCGAGATCAAGTTCCAGCTCAATGGCATACTCCGCGTCGGAATCTGCGCTGATTTCCTTCCGGTTTTTCCACCATGTATCAATATCGGCGTTTGTGTAACCAGAGCGACTTTTCGGGCCTCGTATTCCTGGCCGATTCGGATTGGAAAACTCCGGAACACGCGAGCGCAAATAATTGACCGTCGTTTCGTCGAATGGGAAAACGCCTGCCAGCGCGCCCCATTCAGTGGTCATGTTGGCAATGGTCATTCGCGCCGACATCGGCAGGTTCGGCACGCCGTCGCCTGCGAATTCGACAGCGTGATTAAGCACCTCGTCCTTATTGAACAGCCCGCATAGTGCGATGATCACGTCCTTTCCGACTACGCCCGGTGAAAGCCTTCCTTTGAGAATCACTTTCGCAACTGGCGGGACCTGCCACCATGTGACTCCGGTTGCCCAAATACTCGCTGCGTCCGTTCTTACTACGGGTGTTCCCAGAGCAGCGGCGCCGCCGTACAAATTCGAGTGCGAATCGCTCGCCACGACCATGGCTCCAGGAACCACGTAACCTTGTTCAACCATGACCTGATGTGAAATGCCGGTCCCCGGAGGGTAGAAGTCGATTCCGTGTTCCGCGGCGAACGCCTGGATCTTTGCGTACTTCGCCAGGTTTTCCGGAGAAGTATTTTGGATGTCGTGATCGATGGCGAACACCGGTTGGGCCGGATCTACAACGGCGGTAGCTCCGATCTGCTTGAACTTTGGAATCACGGCGCCCGTGTTGTCATGCGTCATGACATGCTTTGGGCGAATCGAAATGAAATCGCCGCTCCGTACCACCGTGCCCGGAGCCAGTCCATCCGCGTGGCGTCCGGCGATTTTTTCAACAAGCGTCAGTCCCATACTGTTTTGTTTTCCTAAATTATCCAATCTGAGTTAACGCGTCCAGCGCTGCTGTAGTCGGATCACATTTTCGTGTGTCATTCTGAGCACAGCGAAGAATCTCTGATCCTCTTTCCCCTGAGTCTGCGTCAGGAATCCGAGATGTTTCGCTCCGTTCAACATGACAGAACGAAGGCACGCTCGGACAAAGGTAGAACAAACGCACCGACTATTTCTTCGCGGCGCGCTTGCCCAGATTCTTCGCAATATCGAAGTCCACAAAGTCGGCATGATGGAAAATGATCGACTCGATCGAGCGCTCCATTTTGTCGCCTTCATGACTGTGCGTGGCGATGATGTGCAGGACTTCACCGGGAATTCCATGTTTATAGGCGAGCGCCACGCCGCTGAATGGGTGCCGCAACTGCTGCCCGAATTTTCCCTGAATCACTTTGCCTAAAGTGTCTTTATCATACTCAAGCGGTTTTCCCACGTCTGCCAGCAGCGAACCAGCGATGAGATAATCGCGCTGAACTGGAATCCCACAACGGAACGAGCTTTCCAGTACGTCAGCGATGGCGATGCATTGCCGCGCACAAGAGTTTAGGTGTTCGACAAAGGTCATATCGATGTCACCAGCAAGCAGGGTGAATTTTACCCCGCGCAGCTCATCAAAGGTCCAGCCTTTTCCGCCACAGCCGGTGGTAATCGATTCGCTCCAGACAGCCGCCACTTTTTCACGTAACGATTCGTCTTTGATTTCCATCAAGCTGGGAAAAAGATCGGCGATTTCTTTCAC
>JBKPMH010000090.1:0-8899 GCA_046732035.1 Verrucomicrobiota bacterium | reverse complement strand
CCATGAAATAAATCAGCGGTGCATTGAAATCGGCGGTTGTAATGGCGATTTCATCGCCGTGCTCGATGAACGATTCCTTTGTTTTTTAAAATTTCGCTGGCTTCGCTAAAGTAATCGCGAATGTCCGATTGCGCCCGGATCCAAGCGATGTAGCGACTTATACCTTCGTCGAGACCTACACTCGGTTTGTAACCGGCCGACCGAGCAAGCGTAGTATCGCTAGTGAGGTGGCGCATTTCGCCAGGTCGAAATTCGCCATTAATCTCAGGTAAGAGATCGATCTTCAGAACTTCGGACAGTTGTTCCGCGACCTCCGTGATCGGAGTGCCGCAGCCGCTGCCGATGTTTACCGGCAATCCATCGAACTTGTCCGTTTCCACGGCAAGCAAATTCGCCCGGGCGATGTCTTCTACAAAAGAGAAGTCGCGGGTCTGTTCTCCGTCTTCGTAAAGCACAGGAGGCAAATTGTTCAGCAAACGCGTGCAAAAAATGGCGATCACGCCGGTGTACGGATTGAAGATCGATTGGCGCGGTCCGTACGTGCACGAGTAGCGCAGCGCGACCGTGGGAATACCCAGCTGTTTTCCCCATAAAAGGACCAGCCGCTCTTGATCGACTTTCGTTAGGCCGTAAACAGTTTCTCCACCGACCGGTGCGTTTTCCGGAGTTGGAACGCTTGTTGTGGTCGCGCCGCACAGTGGGCAATGCACCTGCCAATCGCCTTTGCGCAATTGTTCCACCGGACGCACTGCCGGAAAAACCAATCCGTGTTTCGGACAATCGCCGGCTCCTTCGCTGTAAACAGCCTGGGAGCTCGCAACAACAATCTTTTTTACCGGCAGCGCCTTTTCACGGATCGCTTCTAGCATTTGCGCAGTGCCCAGCGAATTTACGTGCACAAATTTTGCGATCTCAGGCATATAACCCCCGTAAGCGGCTTGATGAAAAACGGTGTCGATCTCGTCGAGCGCGGCGGTAATCGTATCGCGATCGCGTAAATCACCATGAACGAATTCCGCTTGTTCGTTGATCCACGCTGGCTTTCCGCGACGGTGGGTTTGCGGTTCGAGATTATCGAGGACCCGAACCTTCCAGCCATTATTCACGAGCAGATCCACGATATGTGAGCCGATCAGGCCCGCGCCGCCGGTAACTAATGCACGTTTTGGCATGTGACTGTGAGGCTAGTCATCCAGCACTGGTACGGCAACCGGTTCCAACTACTCTCAATTCGAACACAAACAGCGAACTCACGGCCAAATACGTCCAGCACCGTCGCGCCGGATGAGTTCGCGCAGAAACTGTTTGCTCCGCGGCGCGACATCATCGCGCGCGTTTTTGGCAAGCAGTTGATCACAAAGCCGACGGAGCGTCGCGTGATCGTCGACATCTAATCCTTGCGGCAATTTACGAACAGCGACACCGATTGCCGTCGCCCGCTGTTTTGTCTGCTCGAAAACCCGCTCAGTACTCCACTCGATTCCTTCGAAAAATTCCCGGCGCAGCTGCTTCAAGCCGATCAAATAGTAGCCGCCATCATCGCACGGTCCCAGGACGATGTGATCGCCCGGCGACGAAAGGAGTTCTACCGCTTTACTGAAATTCTCACCAGGAACGCTCGGACTATCAGAATCAATCAGGCAAACGCTGTCGAAGCCGCACCTGAACAAATCCTCAGCCGCAAAATAGAGCCGCTCGCCGAAGTTTTCGCCACGCTGTGGCAACAAACAGAACTCCTCCGGCAAAATATCGACGTAGTCTAATTCGGCGCCGATCGGCGTGTAAACCGCCATTCCACGCGCAATCGTTCGGGACTTCAGCCTGCTTGAACCTTCGCAACAAGTTGAAATCGCGGCGGCTGTATCTTGCAAAAAACACCTGTTGAGTTGCGCGGCCTCCTCACTTGTAAGCGGTGGGACAAGGCGTGTTTTCACCTTTCCTGCGCGCGGCGCCTTGGTCATCAGCGCCAATGCAGAGCAGCCTGCAAAATCTTTAGGCGGTTTGTTTGGATCGATAATCCGATGCCGCTTTGTCATTCGTAGCGCTGTCGATTGCTATCTTTTCTCGCAAAGAGCGTACTGGTAGCGACCATCGCGCCAAATCCTGAGCTTTTTCCACGGCTGTGTTGCGAAGAGATTCGCGAACGCTTCTGCAGAAAATACGGTTGCTTTGTATGGCTCCCGATAACCGTTTCTGGAGGAATTCAATCCCACGAGAAACCACATTGCCAAAAGTGGAATTGATGCCCACCAACCATAGCAAGGTTCGGCGACGAAGCAGCGTCCTCCCCGTTTCAACAAGCGATACATCCCGGCAATGACGTCCGCTGGTTCGGGTAAAATAGTGAGCAATCGCGAAGCTAACACGACATCAAATGCGGTATCGGAACACGACAACTTCAGGACGTCGATCCGTTTGAAGCAACAATTGCTTAACTGAAGTTGCTCCGCCCTCGCGCTGGCCCATTGCACTTGCTTCGCAGACCTGTCTACTCCGGTGATTAACATCTCCCGAAAGCGCTCTCCCAGCCGGCAAGAGTAGAATCCGGGACCGCATCCAAGTTCGATCAGAGTCGTTCCAGGAGCAGGCTCTTGATCCGGCCAGAGAGCCGCGATAATTCGTCCTGTATCATCGCGGAAGAGGTGTTCGCGGCAGAATGCATATGCCCAGGTAGCATGTTCGAAGAGACTATCATTCTTGTAAGATTGATATTGGAAGCTGTTCGGCAATGCTGTTGGCTTGTCGAATAGAGCTTGTTTGGGCGGCATGTTCTCGTTGCTTCTAGTAGCACAATCGGTTCTCGTTTCGATTTTCAGTGTCAAAAAGTTTTCCACATCAAGTAATGAATCAGACTAGAATTTTGGTTTACTGATCATCTTCTTATAAATGGGAATAAGTCGGGCTGATCAAGGGTGCGCGTGCCTCGTTTTCTGTCACACCGATGACCTGTGTATAAGCTCAAAAGGGAAAGCCGACAGATACGAGGTTTTCGATTACCGACGAGACTTATTCAAAGTTATTCGAACCTATTGGCCTCTTACCCAGAAATGCGTTAACAACCCAAGATGGGCAGTAAAAAGATCTCGTTTCTAAGTGCCATCCTGTTTCTAAAAGCATTGTCTTCGGCGTGGAGTGCCGACGAACTGTCGCTGTGGCGAATCCAGCAAATTCTTGCTCATAAAAACTACGTAGATCTGACGCACGAATTTGCACCGGGAATTCCACGCTGGCCGGGTTTTCCCGACGAGGTGCGCAAGACAATTTACTGGTATGAGAAACGTCCCGACATCATGGGAACAGGGTTTTTCTCCGAGCTCTATACCCACGTCGGTCAATGGGGGACACACGTCGATCCGCCTGCTCATTTCATAAAAGGCCTTCGAACAGTGGATCAGATTGATCCCAAAGAAATGGTGTTACCACTCGTCGTGATCGATGTGCACGACGAGGCTGCGAAAAATCCAGATTACACGCTGTCGCTGGAGCGTGTTAAAAAATGGGAGAAAGAGCATGGCCCAATTCCTCCCAGTGCGTTTGTTGCCATGCGAACCGATTGGTCGAAGCGCTGGCCCGATGCGGCCAGGATGGAAAACAAAGATGCCAATGGCGTCGCGCATTACCCGGGGTGGAGTTTGCCTGTTTTGAAATATCTTTATGAAGAGCGAAAGATCACGGCGTCAGGTCACGAGACCACAGACACGGACCCGGGATTTGCCGCCAGTAAAGATGATTATTCGCTTGAAACGTACGTGCTAAGCACAAACCACTACCAGATCGAGTTGCTTACCAATCTCGATGAAGTCCCGGAAGCCGGCGCGATTGCAATCGTGAGCTTTCCAAAACCGAAGGGTGGATCCGGATTTCCGGCGCGGGCGTTCGCGATCGTGCCCTGAATTTGACCCCGACAGAACTACCGAGTGCCGTGATTCTCGGCATAATCAGCTTCCAGCGCGAACGAGTGGTTCCTTGTTATTGCTGTGAGCGACCCTGGCTGTTTCCTGTCGGTTCACGACAACGCGCCGTCAAAAATGTGCGGCGCCTGAGTTGACCTAAAGTCGCGGCAGGAACGAAGGTAGCCGCCGAGCCTATGCACATCACCGACATCATGCGGAGCGATTCTCCGATGTTTTCGTTCGAGTTCTTTCCTCCGAAAACCAGGGAAGCGGCTGAGACTCTGTATCAAACCATTCGCGACCTTGAATCGTACATGCCGAACTTTGTCAGTGTGACTTACGGTGCCGGCGGCTCAACACGCGACCTGACGCACGACCTTGTCGAGCGCATTCAGCGGACGACAAAGCTCGACCCGATTCCACACCTTACCTGCGTTTGTCATGACGAAGAGGAGATAGAAACCATTCTTGTTCGATATGCTAAATCCGCGATTGGAAACATTCTCGCGCTGGGCGGTGATAAGCCCGTAGGAATTGCTTATGAAAAATCGCGGGACTCCTTCCAGCATGCAATTGATTTGGTGAAATTCATTCGCCGGTTCAACGATTCCGGAGTGCATCCGGACCGGCGCGGCTTTGGAATCGGAGTGGCCGGTTTTCCCGAGGGACACCCGGCAACGCCAAATCGGTTGCTCGAAATGGATTACTTTAAGGCGAAAGTAGACGCCGGCGCGGACTACGTTGTCACTCAGCTATTTTTCGATAACCGGGACTTTCTCGATTTTCGGGAACGATGCGCGCTCGCTGACGTTCACGTTCCGATCATTGCTGGCATCATGCCGATTACTTCGATTGGCGGATTCAAACGCATTGCCGAATTAGCTGGCGGGGCACGATTTCCAGCGAAGCTTCTGCGCGCACTACACCGTTGCCAGGGGGATCCAGAGATGGTTAAGCGGGTGGGCCTTCATTTCGCGATAGAGCAATGTCACGATCTTCTGGACAACGATGTCGCGGGTATTCACTTCTACACATTGAATCGGTCGGACGCCACGCGCATGATTTTTGATAGCCTTGGTATTTCGCGTCGTCGAAATCCGCAGCCGTCCGGCGTCTAGTTAGGCCAAGCGCGATTTGCGCGAAGCCAGCGATACGAGCAGAATTTGCGAATGCTGAAGGTCGGCCGCGCGATTTGCTGGCAAGTCGGAGCACTCATTGTTGTAATTGTCCTCGCAATCGTACTTTCGCACTTTGTTCCGGTGGTGAGTTTTGTTGAGGCGTCCCAACAGCGTGTGATGAGCTGGGGCGCATGGGGAGCTCTTTGTTATCCGCTTCTATTCGCCGCTTGTAATATACTTCTGCTGCCGGGCGGTATACTTGCAGTCGGCGGAGGTTTCTTTTTTGGATTGTGGTGGGGATTCTTAATCGTGTTCGTGGGTAACCTGATTGCGACAGCAGTTTCCTTTGCATTGAGCCGACGCATTGCCAGAGGATGGTTTCAGCAAAGACTTTCAAATAACGCGACGCTTCGTGCTCTGGGACCTGCAGTTGAGCGGGAGAGCTGGAAAATTATTCTGCTCAGTCAGCTACATCCGCTTTTCCCGACTAGTTTACTTAATTATTTCTATGGGATAACGCGAATACCCTTTGGCAGCTACATGCTTTGGGCTTCGCTGGGACGCGCACCGGGTATTTTTCTATATGTTTATGCGGGTACGCTGGGCCAATTGGCGATGCGCATTATGCGCGGGAAAAGTTATCCGAGAACGATTGAGTATTGGATCTGGGGAGGCGTATTCACAACGACAGTGTTGCTTCTGGTTGTACTTGGCAGGGTGGCCTATGCAGCAATACAGACTTCGCACGGCCCGCCGCCGGCGTTCCAAGAAGGAGACAAGGGTGAGCGTATTAGCATAAACAGCTGATGTCAAGCCCGTTAGCAAGAATGCACTTTAATCTGCCAACAGAATATGATGTTTTGGTTGTAGGCAGCGGCCACGCTGGAATTGAGGCGGCGCTCGCTGCGGCGCGGATCGGGTGCCGAACTTTGATATTAACGCAAAACCTGGACACGGTAGGGCAAATGTCGTGTAACCCAGCAATCGGTGGAGTGGCCAAAGGACACATTGTTCGCGAAATCGACGCAATGGGTGGCGCGATGGGTTTGAACGCGGACGCGACAGGAATTCAGTTTCGAATGCTCAATCGGACCAAGGGTCCATCGGTTCGGGCACCGCGAGCGCAGTGTGACAAAAAGGCATATCAATTTCGGATGAAAGCTGTCCTAGAGTCGACCGAGAATCTCGATCTCAAACAAGGAACGGTTTCGCGCGTTTTAGTTGAGGAAGCCAAAGTTGTGGGGGTGGAAACGGACTTGGGAGTGACGATCGCTGCCCGAAGCATTGTGGTCACTTCAGGCACATTTCTGCGAGGTCTTCTTCACGTGGGCGAAGCTCGCAAGCCTGGGGGACGAATGGCGGACACTAGCTCCGGCCTTAGTGACAATCTGCGGGAGCTAGGGTTCCAAGTCGGCCGATTCAAGACCGGTACGCCCTGTCGCTTAAATGCGCGCTCGATTGATTTCTCGAAGTGTGCCATTCAGCTCGGAGACGAACCGCCGCCTACCTTCTCATTTTATGACGAGGAGATTGGCAATGATCCGGGAGATATTTTCACGCTAAACCACGTGGATGAAGGAAAGTTCCACGTGGAACAAATGCCGTGCTGGATAACGCATACCACTCAGCGAACACATGACATTATTCGCGCGAACCTTGCTCGCTCCCCTCTTTATGCCGGCCAAATCAAAGGAACTGGTCCTCGATATTGCCCGTCAATCGAAGACAAGATTGTAAAATTCGCCGAGAAACCATCGCACCAGCTCTTTCTTGAGCCGGAGGGTCGCCATACTCTAGAATATTACGTAAACGGTATTTCGACCAGCTTGCCGTACGACGTTCAGCTTGAATTTTTGCATTCAATCCCTGGCTTGGAGAAAGCCGAGATCATGCGTCCAGGCTACGCTGTGGAGTACGATTATTTCCCACCAACCCAGCTTTGCCCGACGCTCGAGACAAAACTAATTAGCGGGTTGTATTTCGCTGGCCAGGTTAATGGCACGTCTGGGTATGAAGAGGCGGCTGCTCAAGGGTTGGTTGCCGGGACCAACGCTGCATTGAAAATCGCAGACCGCCCGGCGCTAATAATCGCTCGCAGCGAAGCGTATATAGGAGTTCTGATCGATGATTTGGTGACAAAAGGAACGGAAGAGCCTTACCGCATGTTCACCAGCCGCGCTGAGGACCGACTGCTTTTACGACATGATAATGCCGATCAGCGTCTTACATCACGCGCGTTCGCTGCCGGTCTGGTCAATTCTGCACGTTGGGCCAGGCACATCGAAAAGACGGAGTTGTTGGATCAAGCTCGAATGGCCGCCGCTCAGACCAAGCTTAACGGCACTCCAATCTCTCAATTGTTTAAAAGGCCAGATTTCAATGCCACGCATTTGCCAGCGGAGCTTCTCTCGTTGATCCCGATGTGGATATGGAAATTAGTGGAAAATGACTTCAAATACGAAGGTTATGCAGCGCGTCAGTCCGACCAGAATCGACAGCTGGAACGTCGACAGCAACAGG
The DNA here is from genome assembly GCA_046732035.1 of Verrucomicrobiota bacterium. Taxonomy (GTDB): domain Bacteria; phylum Verrucomicrobiota; class Verrucomicrobiia; order Chthoniobacterales; family UBA10450; genus Udaeobacter. The sequence continues at coordinate 1,368 of JBKPMH010000090.1, read as the reverse complement.
CAATTCCAAGTTGGCTCGACTACGATAAAATTCCTGGGCTTCGTTCCGAAACGAGGCAAAAGCTAACGACCGCCCGTCCCAACTCGCTAGGGCAGGCAGCGAGAATAAGTGGAATTACGCCGGCTGATATCGCAATCATTCATATATGGCTTTCAAGGAACAACTTAAGTACGCATTCTAGCTCGAGACTCGAGGCGTCATTTTAATAGGTTCATGCTCACGCTCGCGTTTGTAGCGGTCGGAAGTTATCTGCTCGGCTCGATCCCATTCGGCTATCTGGCCGGCCGCATTGCAGGCATCGACATCCGAACACGTGGCAGTGGCAATGTGGGGGCCACAAACGTAATCCGCACGCTTGGAAAGGCTTATGGATACCCAGTTTTCGCCTTGGATTTTTTGAAAGGCTTCGCCGCGGTAAAGGTTTCGATTTGGCTGGCTACCCGAATGCAATCACAATGGAACGCCTCAGAGATGTTTGGAATTGTCGCCGCGATATCCAGCGTGATCGGTCACTCTTTTCCGGTCTGGCTAGCGTTCAAAGGAGGAAAAGGGGTCGCCACTTCAGCTGGGACGCTTATGGGACTGGCTCCAGTAGTTGCGCTGATTGGCGTCGCAATTTGGGCGCTTACATTCTGGCTTACGCGTTATGTTTCGATTGCTTCAATTGCGGCTGCGGCAGTTTTACCGCTCGTGATTCTGATTACAAGCAAGCTAAGTCGCACCACTGGAAACTTATTATTTTATTCGTCGGTTTGTCTCGCGGCTGTTGTGATTTGGCGGCATCGTTCAAACGTGTCACGGCTCATCCATGGAACGGAGCCACGGTTTAATCGAAAGTGAAAATCCGCGAAACAGCAATTCTCGGAGCAGGGAGCTGGGGAACGGCTTTGGCCTGGTTATGGGGTAGAGATGGACGTCCGGTTGCGCTTTGGAGTCATAACGCCGATCGCGTCGCGCGGATGCGAAAAACCCGCGAGAACAATGACTATTTGCCAGGTCTCAAACTACCAGAATCAGTGGGTGTCACGTTAGACCTAACCGATTGCTCCAGCGCAGATTTGATCGTTTTTGCGATGCCCTCGACAGCTTTGCGAAAAGTTGCGAGCCAACTGTGTGATGCCATCGGAAACATTGGCACAGTGCTTCTGAGTTGCGTTAAAGGCATCGAGCACGGCACCGGCATGCGGATGAGTCAGGTTTTAGGTGAGCTGTTCCCAGAGCAGAAAGTGGCTGTGTTATCGGGGCCAAACCTTGCAGCGGAAGTGGTACAGGATTTTCCGACCGCGACGGTGATCGGCTGCACCGACGTTGTTTGTGCAACAAGTTTGCAAGCTGCTTTGGGAAGCCCGCGCTTCCGTGTTTACACCA
>JBKPMH010000089.1:0-11644 GCA_046732035.1 Verrucomicrobiota bacterium | reverse complement strand
CCGACTCTGAGACAAAGATCATTACCATCCTTGTTTACATGAATTCGGGTTGGGAATCACATGGTGGTCAGCTTCGATTGCTGCGCTCCGGGAACAATCTGGATGACATGATTCTCGAAGTTCCGCCCACCGAAGCAACATTGCTGGCATTTCGTCGCAGCAGTAATTCATGGCACGGTCACAAACCGTTCTCCGGTCCGCGGAGGGTCATTCAGTTCAACTGGGTCACCAGTGACGCGGTAGTGCGGCGCGAACAAAACCGGCATCGGTTTTCCGCCTGGCTTAAAAAACTCCGTGGTGCGTTGTCCGGCGAGAAACAGGCGGCGTAGCTGGGCAAAGTTGTAGCCATCGCGCTGCGTCGGCATGTGAGTGGATATCGCGACAAAAGGGCCTCGACACAGCGAGGCGGCTACAGGGGGAGCGCGTTGGCTTGCCCGCCCTGCCCGATTTGATTTAACTTCGGCAATTGAACGGTCAGATTGGAACTTCAAAGAATCCGAGCGCGTCGCCACTGCGATCCAGAGAATTCTCGCGGATTTTGCTGATTAAACCGTCGGCGCTGGGCGATGTGGTGCACACGCTGCCGGTACTCGTCAAGCTGCGGGCGCGCTACCCGCAGGCCCGCATCGATTGGCTGATCACGCCAGAAAATGCAGAAGTCGTGCGTCACCACCCCGCGCTTTCAAATGTCCTCCTTTTTGCGCGTCGCGATTTCTCCAAGCGCGGACATCGCTGGCGCGCATTCTCATCGTTTTTCGATCTCCTCAAACAAATTCGCCGTGCGAAGTACGACCTGATTATTGATATGCACGGCCAGGTGCGTTCGGCATTTTTCGCTCTCATCAGCGGCGCGAATGTGCGTATAGGATTTGATCGGCCCATCAAGCGCGGTTTGACGATCTCCGCTGAGCACGATCTCAAGAATATTCCCAATCATGGCTGGCGCGGCGCCCGCGAAGGTTCGTGGATAGCGTACACGCACCGTATTCCTATTCCGACGCTCGATGTTCACGCCATCGATCGTTACCTGTGGGTCGGGAAACTGCTTGGATTCGACGATAATCCGCCAGATCTATCGATTCATCTTTCGTCGCAAACGATACGAAATGTTGATCGCCTATTGGAGGACAACGGCGTGCCCGCATCTCAGCCGCTGATCGTTCTCGTGCCAGGAACTATTTGGGAAACCAAACATTGGACCGTCGAAGGATTCGCCGGTGTTGCGCGGCAATTTCTTCAGGAGGGATTTGCCGTCGCTTTGGCGGGGACCAGGCGTGACCAACAGCGATGCCGGCAAATTGCCGCTGCGGCGCCTGGGACGTGCGATCTTTCCGGAAAGACCACACCCGGAGATTTGGCCGCGCTGATTCGACGTGCTGAGGTAGCGGTCACCAATGATTCGGGGTCAATGCATGTGGCGGCATCACTTGGCAAGCCGATGGTGAGTGTATTCGGCCCGACCAACCCAGTTCACATTGGTCCTTACGAGCGGCCGGAATCGGTCGTGCGCGTGGATTTGCGATGCTCGCCGTGCAATTATCGTCGCTTGAGCCAATGCCCCTTTGATCATGCCTGCATGAACCAAGTTACTTCCGGAATGGTAGTGGAACGGGTCCGGAAAATTCTTTCCGTTGTAAAAAGCGCTCCCCAAGTAGCAGCGTTTGTATCAAAAGCGGATTAAGCTGACACTTGGCACAAACGTCGCATCAACACATATTTGCGGCGAGTGACTAGAACGAAGGCAATTTTCGCTGGGCTCATTGCTGGATTGCTTGCCGCAATTGTGATGACAACAGCGATGCTGTTGCTCGCCGTTCTCGGAGTCGCCACACCTCTGGTGATCATTGGCGATCGCCTTTCCGTTTTCATTCCGCCTGGTCCGTTTCTTTCACTTATGGGCAAGGTCGGCGGGTACAACCATCTCAAGCAACTCGGCGTCGCCTCGACAATAACTGGTCAACTCCTCGTTGGCGCAATCGGCGGTGCAATCCTGGGCTTGTTCTTGCGCCGTGGTTCGGCACGGGTGTCCGCACTGTGGACCACAGTAATCTTCGTCTTGTTGCCGATCGTCTTGTTTGCAATCGTGCTGTGGCCGGTTCTAGGCACCAGTTACATTGGCCTGCCTACCGGCGCTGCACGTCTAATTACGCTGGTCGGTTTCGCGCTGTGCGTCTTTGCGTTCGAACGCACGTTGGTGGCTGGTTTTCAATTCCTAGCGCAAGCAAGAATCGAAAAGAGCGACTACGAATTCAGTCCGGCCATCGGCCGACGTGCTTTGGTGCTGGGCGCAATCGGAGCGGCGGTCACGGGCGGGGGGATCGCGTTGGGCCGAAAGCTTTATCGAGCTGCCACCTTTAGCTATGACGGCACGCAGTACAAAGGCGCCATCGTGCAACCGATCACGCCTAACGAGTTATTCTATTGTGTGACTAAAAATGTGGTCGATCCGCGAGTGGACGTCGATATCTGGCATCTCGAAGTAGGCGGCCTGGTAAAGAACGCCGCTACGTGGAGGTTTGACGACCTACTTGGATTCGAAACAAAAAAGCAGGAGACAACGCTGATGTGCATTAGCAATGGTTTGGATGCGGGACTGATCAGCAACGCTGTTTGGACCGGTTTCCCATTGCGAGATGTGTTGGACCGGGCGATTCCGCTGGCTGGCGCGGTGCGGGTGCGTTTCGAAGGTGTCGACAATTATGCCGATACGATTCCGCTCGAGACGGCGCTGAAGGCAACCACATTGCTTGCTTATGAAATGAATGGCGCGGAGTTGACGGATCGGCACGGATACCCGCTGCGCCTCATTGTTCCGGGTTACTTCGGAGAAAAACATGTCAAATGGCTCACCCGAATCGAAGTGACCGACGCGAACGCAAAAGGTTTCTATGAAGCACAAGGCTGGGGCCCTGACTTCATCACGCCGACCAGATCGCGAATCGACGTGCCGGATGCCTGGTCGTCATTTTCGTTAGGCAAGCTGAACGGGCCGATCGAGGTGAAGGGAATTGCTTATGGTGGTGACCGCGGTATTTCGCGCGTGGAATTTAGCGGCGACGGCGGCAAATCCTGGCGTGACGCTGAGATCTATTATTCCGGCGGAAATCTGGCGTGGTCTCTGTGGACGACTGAATGGACGCCAAATGAGCCGGGCTATCATACATTGGTGGTCAGGGCCACCGACGGAAAAGGGGATGTGCAAAAATGGGATGAAAATCGTGGTCCATTTTCCGGCGTCGCAGGTTTGCATGAAATCGGTGTCAACGTGACAACATAGCTCGGACGTCTCTGGCGTGTCAGGGGAGCTTTGTCGCAAACTTCCAACCTTCTGATGCCAACGCACTTCCTCGGCAATCGCTTGCGCTGTGTGCTAGATTTTATCGATGGAAAGAGTGATCATTATTGGAAGCGGCTGCGCGGGTTTGACAGCTGCCATTTACGCGGCCCGAGCGAATCTGAGTCCGTTAGTGTTGGAGGGGCGACATCCGGGCGGGCAACTCTCGACGACTACGCTTGTTGAAAATTATCCCGGCTTTCCTGAGGGAATCGAAGGGCCTCAGCTCGTGCTGAATATGCATAAACAGGCCGAGAAATTCGGTGCTCGATTTTCCTACGCTGAGGCGACCGATTTCGATGCGAGCAATCGTCATATTCGCGTTAAAACCGATGATGAATGGGTGGAGACCCAGGCGCTAATCATCGCCAGTGGAGCTTCCGCACGCTACCTGGGACTGGAGAACGAACAGAAACTGATCGGTCATGGATTGACTTCATGCGCCACCTGCGACGGCGCGTTTTACAAGAACGTTCCAGTTTGCGTCGTCGGTGGAGGCGATTCTGCTGCGGAGGAAGCTTTGTTTCTTACCCGGTTCGCTTCAAAGGTCTATTTGATTCATCGACGCGACAAGATGAGGGCGTCCAAAATCATGCAGGACCGTGTGTTTGGGAACAAGAAGATCGAACCGATCTGGGACACGGTGGTTATCAAATATATTCCCGATGATATAGGCGAGATACGTGCCGTGCGCCTGCGAAATCTAAAGACGAATGAAGAGCGGGAATTGGCGGTGTCGTGTGTATTTGTGGCAATTGGTCACGACCCCAATTCCAAGGCGTTTCGAGGAAAACTCGAAATGGACGGCGAGGGTTATTTAATTACGAAGAACCTTGTCGAGAGCAGACACCCTGGCGTGTTTGTGGCAGGCGACGTCGCGGATCGCGTCTACAAACAGGCGGTAACCGCGGCTGGTTCCGGCTGCGCGGCCGCAATGGACGCGGAAAAATACCTGAGCGAGCTGACCTCTTAATTTGCAAATTGCAAATTGCGAGTTGCGATTTATCAATGACCGAACTCGAACTCATCCAGCGAACGAAGCAGTTTGCCCTGCGAATTTTCAATCTGGTTGGTGCACTGCCACAAACAATTCAGGGAAAGGCGGTGGCTTCGCAGCTAATAAGGAGCGGCACTTCAGTAGCGGCGAATTATCGGCCGGCCTGTCGCGCACGATCAAAAGCAGAGTTCGTTGCGAAGCTTGGCACAGTCGAAGAAGAAGCGGATGAAAGCGCCTTTTGGCTCGAACTGATAATTGAGACGGGCTTGCTCAATACCGCGAAAGTGACGCCTCTATTGACTGAGGCAAGCGAGATTGTTGCGATCATGGCGTCGTCAAAGAAAACTGCGTCACGTCTTGCGCTTAAATCGCAAGTCGGAAATCGCAAATCGGCAATCCGATGAAGATCTGCGACCTGACCCAGTTCTACTCTCCACGAAGCGGGGGAGTAAAACGGTACGTGCACGAGAAAATTGCGTACATCGGCCATCATTCGACCGACGACACGCACATTCTCATCGTGCCCGGCCCTAAAAATGAAGTCACAACCAACGGGCGGTCACGAGTTTATTCGATTCGCTCTCCATTAGTATCGAGAAGCTCGCGATATCGCGCACTGCTAAATCTCCGTGCGATCGAAGAAATTCTGGAGCGCGAGCGTCCAGACCTGATCGAATCAAGCGATCCCTATCAGATCGGATGGAAAGCAGTGGCTGCCGGTCGAGCGCTCAAAGTGCCGGTGGTTGGTTTCTATCACTCTCATTTCCCTGAAGCGTACCTGCGCGGAAGCACGAAATTTCTCGGCGAACGTGGCACGCAACGAGCGATGAAATTGACGCGCGCTTATGTGCGCAGATTGTACAACCACTTTCAAGCCACGCTGGTTCCGTCGGAAACGCTCAGCGACCTGCTTTCAAGGTGGGGTGTGCATAACGTGCGTCCCGTACGGCTCGGGGTGAACACCGGCGTTTTCAAGCCGGTGCCTGATGACAAAGCAGCTACGCTTCAATCATTACGCGTTGGCCGAGGGCGATCGTTACTGCTTTATGCCGGGCGACTGAGTAAAGAAAAAAACACGCAAACCTTGCTTCAAGCTTTCGAGATTCTGCGCCTCCGAGGGCGGAACAAATTTCACCTGCTCGTGATTGGCGATGGACCGCACCGCGGCAAACTGCAAAAATTACAAAGTCGGATCGGAAATATTTCCTGGATACCTTACTGCGCAGACTCAACGCAGCTCGCCCGTTATTATCGAGCGGCCGATCTCTTTGTTCATCCAGGTGTCCAGGAAACATTTGGACTGGTTGCGCTGGAGAGTCAGGCTTGCGGCACCCCCGTCGTAGGAATTCGCGGTAGTTACATGGATCGGAATATTTGTCACGACCAAACATCATGGGCGCAAGAGAACAGCCCGGAAGCGCTGGCCCACGCGATTGAAGATTTCAGCGCCAGAAAATTATCAGCCCTGGGAAAGACTGCGGCCAAGACAACAGAGAAGCTCTATAACTGGCCGCGCGTTTTCGACGAACTCTTTTGCATTTATCGCGAGGTTCGCGCAAACTACCGCCGATTTTAGATGGTGGACGACGACCACAAGCCGTTCCTTATTCGTGGATATCGCAGATCCGACCGTGAAGCGGTTCGAAAGCTCTGCTGTGATACGGGGTTTTTAGGCGACCCGATCGATCCGGTTTATGAGGATCGAGAATTGTTTGCCGATTTTCTCACGACCTATTACACCGACCACGAACCGGGATCGTGTTTTCTTCTGGAAGTTGATGGCGAAATTCGTGGATATCTTTTGGGCTCACGCAAGCCTCTGCAGAATCAGCTTTACGCGCTTTATCAGAATGTGTGGCTATTTTTCCGCGCGTTGACGCGTTATTTCCGGTACAATGGACGCTCGCGCCGTTTTGTTCGATGGATCCTGGTGCACGGATGGCGTGAAGTGCCGGCCGCGCCGAGACGCACTCCGCACTTTCACATCAACCTCCTGCCAGACGCCCGAAAGGTTTCGACAACGCGCGCACTGATGAGCGCGTACTTGAGTTATCTCTATCGGTCCGGCGAGAAACGCGTGTACGGTCAGATCGTTACATTCGAAAGCCGCCGTGGAGAGAAAATGTTCGAACGGTACGGGTTCAAGGTGCTGAATCGCGCGGAAATCACCAAGTACAAGGCGGTTTATCCGGAATCAGTTTACCTTAGCACTGTGATCAAGAATCTGGAGACAGCCGAACCACTCTCCGTTACGACGCGTCCACGCTTTTAAGATCGGCAACTTGTTTTACGCGGTGTCCAGTTGCCGGCGTGTGACAGTCCGGACTACGACGTTTGGCAGCAGCTCGTGATCGTAAAATTAACCAAGCGGCGCGCCGCTACGCTGATCCCTCTTATGAACCCGATTTCTGTTGCAGCAATAGTATGACTACGAAGTCGGACTTTCGTCTGCGGTCTCCTCCGACGCGAGCGCTTGCGCCTCACGTTCGGCCTGCGCGATGGAACCGGTGCCGCGGGGAAACCAGACGATGCCCGTGGCAAGGACGACGGCCAGGAACACTATGGCTGTTGCGAGGCTGAATCGGATTCCCTCAATAAAGTCGCTGTCAGCAACCGCAAGGATCGCGGTCTGGGTGGCTGGATTCAGATGTTTGATGGGCCGCCCGGGCCCAATCTCGGCAGAGTAAGCGCGGGGATTCGCGTTGCCGATGATCATATCGGCGACTTCGTTGCGCTCGGTCGGATCCGGAAGCGCGTCGGCGAGGTGGGCGCTGAGGGTAGTCGTTAGTGTTGCGGCAAGAATTGACCCAAGCACGGCAAACCCGACGGTGGAACCAAGCGCGCGCTGTGCGCTCATGATGCCCGATGCCATCCCCGCGCGCTCGGTCGGAACCGTCGTCATTGCGAGCGAGGTGATCGGCGTCAGGCATAACCCGGCTCCCACGCCAACGAAGGCGAGGCCGCTGACGACTACGACGGTATTGACCTGCAGCCCCGCGATCAGAACGGCGAACCCGACGATCTGCGACGCGATGCCGAGGAGAATCAGACTGCGCGAGCCGATTACTCCCACGAGTTTCCCAGCCGTGAGTGACACGATCATGAGGCTCATGCTGTATGGCAAGAGGAGGAATCCGGCATCGGTCGGCGAGAAACCGCGCACGTTCTGCATGTACTGCGTGATCACGAGTAACATCCCATATGCGGCGAACAAAACGGCGAAGATGGTGATGATCGCGAGCGAGTATGTGCGGTCGGTGAACAGCTTAAGGTCCATCATTGGGTCCGCGTTCCTGCGTTCGGCGAAGATAAATGCCGCCAGCGCCGTACACGCGACAACGAACAGCGTCAGGATCTTCCATGAAAGCCACCCCGCATGCGGACCTTCAATCACGGCAAACGCGAAAGCCCCGACCGAGATCATGAATAAAAGCTGCCCGGGGATGTCGAACGTGCGCGGCCGTTCGTCACGCGATTCCGCCACAAAGCGCCACGTCAAAGCCATGGCGATGAGTCCGACGGGAATGTTGACCATGAAGATCGAGCGCCAGCCGGTAGCCTGTACCATGAAACCGCCTAGCGTCGGGCCGATCGCGATGGCGGTGCTCGCGATCGCCGTCCAGATACCGATGGCCCAGCTCTTCGACTTCGGATTGGGAAATGCGGCACTGACGAGCGCGAGCGACGTTACGTTGACCGTCGCTGCCGCAACGCCCTGGACCGCTCGCGAGAAGTTGAGTGCTTCAACCGAGGAGGCCATGCCGCACGCCGCAGAGGCCGCGGTGAAGAGAGCGATGCCAAAAAGGTAGAGCTTGCGGCGGCCATACATGTCTGCTGCTGTCCCGGACGACATGATTGCAATCGTCATCCCAAGGCTGTACGCCGTGACGACCCACTGCAGGCCTGCCTCGCCCACCTTGAAATCCGACTGGATCGCAGGTAACGCGACGTTCACGATCAACGCGTCGAGATAGATCATGAACAGGCCGAGGCTCGTGGCCGCGAGTGTGAAGCGCTGCGTCCTGGTCATTGGGCGCTCAAAAGTTTCTTTAACACGGAATCATGGGCCAGTGGCTCACGGTTTTTATCATTGCTTCGCATTGGTTCATCGAACAGTCATTTCTCGTTCGTTTCAGAATGGGAAGCATTGATCCAGCTGGAATGTGTAGCTGAGCCGCGATCCTGCATCCAGATAATCCCTTTCTGCTTAGCTTCGCAACTGACTCGACGTGACGATCGTGATCAACGCGCTCACCGCTTTCATACCAAACAGCCCGGCATAGCTCAGTCGCCGGGGCGCTGATTTGTAAATCGCGCCTAACGAATTCACAGCGTCTCGCTGCTTTGCACAGCTCATTTTTCGTAGCTACAAGGAACGAACCAGATTCACGCTGCATTTCATGGAGTCGCACTGGTTTGTACACAAGATTCGTCCGACGAAAGGAACGATCGTGAAAAAGCGCCGCCGATCCGAGCTTGCCTGGCCACGCGCGGGTTTTGAAGTTGTTCTACTTTGCAAAACGGGGAGAACAGCCAATTGCACCATCAACCTTTTGAACAGACTTGTCACGGTGCAGTCTTTTGGCCCAAACTTGGCCGTTTAAATCCTAGAAACGGCTGTATGGTCAACAGGTTCACCAACACCCAAGCATAATCCAAAATGAAAAACTATCTTCACACAACAAATACGATGAAGAAATCATCGGCGCGAGCGAGGCCCGTTTTTCGCGCCTTCGGCGTAGTCGCGGCAGTCATCCTGGCCGGTGTCGCTTTGCGTGTCGCTTTCGCTGCTAGCCCCGAGCACCTGAGTGCCCGGAGCAGCAAATCGCAGATTGTCGCGCAGAATCCTGACGCTTCAAACAATCACGGTATCGCGTTGAACGGCAAGAATCCAATGGCTGACAAGTACGACACGCTAGTAATGCGCGTCTACTTCCGCGATCGGGCGGAGCGCGACCAGCTGGCCCAGGAACTCAACGCCGAAGAAGTCCCCACAACAGGGGGTTATCTCACTGTAATCCGCGATCGCGACCTCTACTATGCCCTGACAGCGCGCGGCCTCCGTGTGGAAATAGACGAGAACAGCAGTCGTAAGCTCAGTGACCCTGAAATCATGCGCGAAACTTTCTACGGCGGTTACAAGTCGGTCGAAGAAATATACGCGTTCCTTGATCAGAAGGTAGCCGAGTTCCCCGATCTGGTCGAGAAGATCGACATCGGCGACTCCTGGTGCAAGGCCAATCCAGGGTCGTGCGTCCTACCCAGTCCCTGGAACGGCTACGACTTGTTTGTGCTACACATCACCAACCGCAACATATCAGGCCCCAAACCGGTGTTCTGGGCCGATGGCGATATACACGCCCGCGAGATCGCGACGCCGGAAGTCGTTATGCGCATGATTGACTACCTGCTCAATAACTACGATACCGATCCCGATGTTCACTGGCTCGTGGACTATCACGACATATGGCTTATGCCCGAAGTCAATCCCGACGGCCACCACATCGTTGAGGCCGGAGGCGACGGCAACAGCCCATACTACTACCGTAAGAACGGCAATAACGTCGGAGGCGGCGCGTGTTCCTGGCCTCCCACACCATTTGACCACTTCGGTGTAGACAACAATCGCAACTTTCCCTTCATGTGGGGCTGCTGCGGCGGCTCGAGCGATTTTGTGTGCGACCAGACCTATCGGGGAGTGTCGGCAGGATCGGAGCCGGAGGATATGGCTATCGTCAACAAAATTCGTACCCTCGTACCCGACCAGCGCGGCCCCGGCGATACCGACCCCGCGCCTATCACTGCCACAGGCGTTTACCAGAACATCCACACAGTTGTGCCAGTTAACCTTTTTCCGTGGGGCTGGAGTACCGCGCAGATGCCTAACTACGCTGAGACGCGCAATATCGCCGCGCACATGGCCGCCCCGAACGCGGGTGGTAACGGTTACCCCTATGGCTCGATCATCGAAGAATTGTATCCCGTAGATGGAGGCTCGATTGACTGGGCGTACGGTGAGCTGGGCCTGGCGGCCTTCTCCACTGAGTTGAGCGGCCAGGACTTCCTTCCGCCCTACTCGTGCATAGATAATCCAGGTTGCGGCTCGGCGCAGGGTATCTGGCCTGAGAATAAGGGGATGCTTCTTTACCTGGCTAAGATAGCGCGCACGCCTTATCTGACTTCGCATGGACCCGATGCAAACACCGTTGTCACCAACCCGGCGTCAGTACCGCAAGGCGTGCCATCACAGGTAACCGCCAGCATCAACTTCGCCTGGTCAAACAACGCATTCATCCAGAACGTGGGCGCAGCAGAATATTACATTGACACGCCTCCGTGGGCTGGGGGCACGGCCGTCCCAATGAACGGGTCGTTCAATTCGCCGACCGTGGCAGTCGACGCAACGATAGACACCGCCAGCCTGTCGATAGGCAGGCATGTTATCTTCGTGCAGGGACGTGGCGTGAACGACTTCCAAGGCTTTCAGACTTGGGGCCCGATCAGTGCGGCGTTTTTGGATGTGACTGGAGGTGCAACGCCAACGCCAACTGCCACGGCCACTGCTACTGCCACGTCAACGGCGACACCGACCGCCACACCGAGACCAACGCCATCGCCAAGACCCGTCCCGTCTCCAAGGGCTCGTCCCACTCCTCTACCCAGGCCCTAGCCGACTCCGCGGCGAAGATTCGGATATGCTACAGACGTAATAGCCAGGGCGCGCTTCGATCTTCGAGACGCCGCTGCGGCTGATATCGAATCCGGCGATCTGCAATTTTGCAGCAAGAGTCGATTGCGACCAGCCTAACGACTAGCGTCGCCGCCGCACCTGTGGCCCGACGTTGTTCTTGTAACGCATTGAGCGCGCGCTCCTACTTCTCAGCTTTCTTGGTCTCCTCGGTTTCGAAGCTCACGCGCAGCATGGCTTCCGTCCGGTTCCTTTAATCAGCAGTTTATCCGCGATATTGGGCTCATTTCAGATGTTTGTCGGGGCCGCTTTCGGTGTCGGGTTGATCAGCGAGCCGCTTTGTGTTTGTGGCCGCGGTGATGTCGTGGCTCATCGCGCATGCCGCTTAGGATCTTTGAAAAGTCGCAGTCGGCATTTGCTCTCCATCGACAACTCTTCATGATTTTCCCGCTGTCACTGTCACGACATTGATCGGCGTTGTGGTGACGGCATAGGCGTGGTTAACTAGTTCGCGTACGACATCTGTCGTCTGATAAACGTACGGAGGACCGATCGGCATGCCGCGCCTGCAATGCAAGAACTTCGAGATACCCGATGAGGTTCGGACATTCCCTAGCGGGTGCGT
>JBKPMH010000088.1:0-5151 GCA_046732035.1 Verrucomicrobiota bacterium | reverse complement strand
CAGACAGCACTGGATCGCGCCGAGCGGATAGAAAATTTGCATAACGCGTTCCGTTTACGAAAGAATGCGGACGTGCGAGGCTTGCGCGTGCTGTTAATCGATGATGTTCTTACAACGGGCTCGACGCTCAGTGAGTGCGCGCGTGTTTTGAAACGCGCGGGCGCAATCTCTGTTTACGCGGCCACTGCGGCTCGCGCATAAACCTGCCATGGCGATTTTCAAAAAACCGGCAATCAAAGCAGAAGGCGGAAAAAAGAAAGAGATTCCGCGTGGTCTTTTTCAAAAATGTCCCGGTTGCTCAGAGGTCGTGCCGGAGATCGAGCTTGCCCAGAATCAACGGGTTTGTCCACGTTGCGATTATCATTTTGCGCAACCCGCCAAGGAGCGAATTCAGAACCTGTTGGACCCGGATTCTTTTGTGGAAATGGACGCTGATCTGAAATCAGTGGACGTCCTGAGCTTCCACGGACTGGCCTCATACAAAGACCGGCTGAAGAATTATCAAGAACGCACCGGCCTTCTCGATGCTGTTATCAGCGGTCATGGAATCCTTGATGGTTACAAGGTGGCGATTGCGGTCATGGACTTCGGTTTCCTGGCCGCGACCATGGGTTCCGTCGTTGGCGAGAGAATCACGCGGACGATTGAATATGGAACTGCCGACCATCGTGCAGTGATCATTGTTGCCGCTTCCGGCGGAGCTCGCATGTACGAAGGAATGTTGAGCTTGATGCAGATGGCCAAAACAAGCGGCGCACTCGCTCGCCACGCGGAAGCTCGTCTTCCTTATATTTCGGTTCTGACAAATCCGACTACGGCCGGCGTCATGGCCAGTTTCGCCTCGCTGGGCGACATCATCATCGCCGAACCAAGAAGCATGATTGGCTTCGCAGGTCCGCGTGTTATCAAGGAAACCACACACCAAGACCTACCTGAACGATTTCAGACCGCCGAGTTTCTCGAGGAGCATGGCTTAATCGACATGATCGTCCATCGCAAAAAGATGCGCGATCAAATCAGCCGTTTGCTCAATTACCTGACCGTCGCGCCGTGAGTGCAGGAGGGGTCTTTGTGCAAGGACCTCCTTTGACATACAAACAAGCGTTGGCCTGGCTCTATGGGCTGCAGCGTTTCGGAATCAAGCTCGGTCTGGAAAATATCGGCCGTCTGCTCGGCGAACTTCGTTGCGACGTTTACGTGCATCGCTCTGCAATCGCCGGCATGAACGCCTTCACACCCAAGGTCGTTCACGTCGCGGGAACGAATGGCAAAGGCTCCGTTTGCGCGATGATCGATTCGATTTGCCGCGCACAGGGTTATCGGACTGGTCTGTTCACCTCGCCTCACCTCGTCACGTTTCGAGAGCGGATTCGTGTGAACGGCGAAATGCTTTCTGAAGACGCAGTTGCTCAAGGATTAACCATTATCCGCGATCTTGTCGCGAACTGGGATCCACATCCAACATTTTTCGAAGTGGTGACAGCTCTTGGTGTCAAACATTTCTCGGATATGAACGTCGAGATCATTGTTCTTGAAACTGGACTGGGTGGGCGGCTCGATGCGACTAATGCCATCCAATCCACGGCGTCGGTGATCACGCCCATCGATTTCGACCACGAAAAATGGCTGGGCAAAACAATTCCGGAAATCTCAGGCGAAAAGGCGGGCATTATCAAGCCAGGCGTTCCAGTGGTTTCTGCCTGTCAACGACCCGAAGCCGAACAGGTCATTCGAGCACATGCAGCGAAGCGCGGAGCGTCAATCGAGTTCGTGACGCAACGTTACGATCAATCTTCAGTCGCGCTCGCGGGATGGAATCAAAAAGAAAATGCGGCTCTTGCGATTGCTGCGCTTCGCGCTGCGAAAATCGATGCACACGATTCAGCCATTACGCGCGGACTGGCCTCAATTGACTGGCCGGGGCGTTTCCAACGATGGGACACGCGCACAATCATCGATGGCGCTCATAACACCGCTGCTGCGCGTACGCTGGCACAAACGTGGTGCGAAGTTTTTGGCGATCAGCGGGCGACTGTTGTTCTGGCAATTCTTTCTGATAAGGATTTGCGCGGTATTTGTGAAGCGCTCGCGCCAATTACTGAGTCGGTGGTGCTACCGAAAATCCGTAGTGAACGAGCAGCTGACCCGGAGAAGTTGGCAAAGGTTTTGGTCAACATCGCGCCGCCACTCCCCTACTCAATTGCTCCATCCATCGCCGAGGCGCTACGGCTTGCACGCGAAAAGCCGAATCCAATTCTGATCACCGGGTCACTTCACTTCGCCGGCGAAGTGCTCGCTCATCTGCATGGTGAACCGGCTGCCTTCGAAGAGTGCGCGCAGTGATTTCTGTGCACGCGTGTCCGAGACTCGTTAACACAATTCTACTCGACTTTTGTCGAACTCAGCTCTCAATCCGCGGAAATAATGGTACAGGCTTACCGAGATGATGCTTTTCTGGTAAACCGCCCCAATTGCCATCGGATTGTTGACGTTCTTCCCGAAGGTTGAGCTGGTAAAAAATCTGATGCGAGGCAGTCGGTAAGATCGGCGAAAGGAACACACCGATAATCCGCAGAGACTCGGCGAGCGCGAACAAGACATGGTCCAAAGCTTCGGAACGACTCGGGTCTTTCGAGAGTTTCCATGGCGCGCTCATCTCGATGTACGTATTACAGGTCGTGGTGAATTCGATCAGGCGATTGATGGCAGCGTGCACTTCGAATCGGTTGAACGCTTTCTCATAATCGCGCAACAACTCCTTGCTTTGCGTTGCCAAGGGCGAATCGCCTCTGGTTTTTGTAATAACACCGTCCCGATATCGATGAGCCATGTTCAGGGTGCGATTCAGCAGATTGCCTAACGAGTTTGCCAGATCAGCGTTGTAACGTTCCACGAGTCGGCCTTCAGAAAAATCGGCATCTCGCCCCGTAACAATATCGCTCATCAAGTAATAGCGAACTGCATCCGCCCCGTATTTGTCTGCGAGGACGACCGGATCGATGACGTTTCCCGCGCTTTTACTCATCTTTGCTCCGCCGAGATTCCACCAACCGTGCACGAGTAGTTGCGGCATCGCTTTGTCGGGAAATGCGATCGCGTGCAGCATGATCAACCAGTAAATGCCGTGTGCCGGAACAAGAATGTCTTTACCGATGATCTGCAACGCAGGCCAACGCTCGCGGAACTGCGGTGCTTGCCGTTGATAATCGTGGATGGCTGAGTCGTATCCGGCGAAGCTAATGTAATTGGTAAGGGCATCGAACCAGACGTAATTCACAAAATTGTTGTCAAACGGAAGCTCAATCCCCCAATCGAGCCGCGATTTCGGGCGCGAAATGCAAAGATCACCGCTGAGTCTTTCCACGGCGTTTCGCAATTCCCTTTGACGAAAACCAGGAACGACTGCGTCTTTCCGACCGTCGAGGTATCGCAATAGCCATTCCTTGTGCTGACTTAGCTTGAAATAATAATTTTCTTCTTCGCGAAATTCGATCTGTCCCCATTCCGGGCCGAATTCACCATCCGGGCCGCGTTCTTTATCTGTTAGAAATTGTTCCTGTCGGATCGAATAGTACCCGGCCTGTTTATCCTTGTAGATTTGGCCTGCATCGAACAGGCGCTGTAGCATCCCACGAACGGCCTTCTTGTGCCGCTCATCGGTGGTCTCTGCCCATTCGTCATAATTCACGTCGAGTTTTTTCCAGAGATCGATGAACTTCTGCGTGGTCTCTTTCACAAACTCAGCCGGGGGAACACCGGTCTTGGCAGCGGACTGCTGGACTTTCTGGCCGTGTTGATCCACGCCAGTTAAGAAAAAAACATGGTCCCCCTTAAGCCGATGACAGCGCGCTAGCACGTCGGCCAGCACCTTTTCGTAAGCGTGACCGATGTGCGGTGGCGAATTGGTATAATCAATCGCTGTGGTGATGAAAAATGTCTCGGGCATTTCTGCATCCACCTGTAGCGGCAGTCTCCGACTGTCGCAAACAAGGCCGGCGGCCTGCCGGCCATATTGATTTTTAGGGGTTCGGTTCCGGCGCCAAAGAACATGCTTTCGCGCTTTGCTCGATTTGGATCGTGCAATGTTCGATGTTGAATTTGTCGTGTAGCTGTTGGCAAACGCGGTGTAGGAAGTGATCACCATCACTGCCATTTGGCATTTCCAGATGCGCTGTTAGCGCTGTTTGCGTCGTGCTCATTGGCCAGATGTGGAGATCGTGCACGGCGGTAACGTTAGGAAGGGCCGCGAGATAATTCTCTACCTTTTCGAGGTCCACCCCTTCGGGGACAGCTTGCAGTGCACATCTAATCGATTCGCGCAGCAATCCCCATGTGCCGATTGCAATCACGACGACGATGACAAGACTCATGGCTGGATCAATCCAGTACCGTCCAGTCAATTGAATTGCTAAGCCGGCAAGCACTACGCCAAGCGAGACACCGGCATCGGCAGCCATATGGAGAAAGGCGCCTTTAATATTCAAATCACGATGGCGGCCGCTCATAAAGAGCAGGGCCGTCGCGGCGTTGATCAATACTCCGAACCCGGCGACTGCCATGATAGTCGCACCTGGAATTTCCTGCGGCTGCCCGAATCGTTGAATTGCTTCCCATGCGATAGCGCCGATCGCGATGAGTAAAAGAATCGCGTTCGCCAGCGATGCGAGGATCGACGAACTGCGCAGACCATAGGTGAAACGTTTGCTGGGTTTGCTTTGTGCGAATTCACTCGCTCCCCAGGCGAGCAAAAGGCTGAGTACATCACTCAGGTTATGTCCGGCGTCAGCGACAAGCGCAAGTGAATGCGTGGACAGACCAAACAATGCTTCCACTGCGACATAGCTAACATTCAGCGTGATGCCGATTGCAAATGCCCTGCGATAGCTGACAGGACCTAGGAGGTCAGGTGGAGAATGCGTGTGTTCGTGCGGCATGTCCTGCTGCCTTTTTCTCAAATGAGATAATTACAACACCAGGCCGGCAGGAAATCTCGCCAATAATCATTGCACTGTAGTTGGTGCGTGCGAATTCCGTTCCGCCCATTCATATAGAACAGGTAACAGCAGCAGTGTAAGGAAGGTCGAACTGATAATGCCGCCTATCACAACGGTTGCGAGCGGTCGCTGCACCTCCGCTCCCGCAGTTGTTGAG
>JBKPMH010000087.1:0-11774 GCA_046732035.1 Verrucomicrobiota bacterium | reverse complement strand
AAAGTAAAAGTCTCGGACGAACCCGAAGGGGTCGGCGTCAATCCGCAGAATGGCGAAGTCTACGTCACCTGCGAAGAGAAAGGCGAGGTGTTCGCAATTGATCCCAATCAACAACGCGTAGTGGCTACGATTGAGACAGGTGGGCGGCCGCGATCAATTGCCTTTCTGCCAGATGGCTCGCGCGCATACGCCACTTGCGAGAACGGCGGCTACATCGCGGTGATCGACACAGCGTCGCACAAGGTTTTATCAAAAATCCAATTACCGAGCGGGTCGCTCCCGATGGGCACTGCAATGGGCAAAGATGGAAAGGAACTTTACGTATCGACAGGCCGCGGGAACACCATTGTGGTCGTGGATACTGACAAGAACGCAGCGACGACAACCATTCCGGTTGGTGGTCGCGTCTGGAGCATCGCGTTAGATCCAAGCGGAACTAAACTCTACACCGCCAACGGCGCATCGAACGATGTCTCAGTTGTGGACGTGAAATCTCACAAAGAATTGCGCCGTATCAAAGTCGGTGATGGCCCGTGGGGCATTACAACGGTTTCCAAGCAGTGACAACTCGCTAACCGTCAGCATTTGTTACCAGCTGTCCGCCCGAACCTGTGCTTTTGATTTACCCGCCGGCGGCGTAATTTGGATATCGTTCGTGCAGCTCACGCGCCAACCGGTCCGCTTCATCTGCCTTGCCCGCCTGTCGAAACGCAACTGCCGCTTTATCCAATGCTCGCGGAGTGATAGCAGGGTCGTCATACAGCAAAGCGACGCCTTTGAAGGCCTTACCCGCATCATCGAAATTCCCACGCTCCAGTTGAACTTCGCCCGCAAGAAGACGCGCTTCCGCGTTCACGCGCCCCTCTGGTTGCAGTGTCATGATTTCTTCGGCAATTTTCTGAGCTTCGTCCGGTTTATGGGCGCTGATCTTCACCGCGCCTAGCGCAAGCAAGACCTTGGCCTTACCAGCCGGATCTTTCGCTGTCTGCAAGTATTTCCCGAACGCATCCTCGGCTTCAGGCAGGTTCTTTAGTTTGGTTGCCGTGTCTCCGAGGTAAAACAGGAAATCGGGTTTAACGTTGCCAGGATTGCCAATTTTGCTGAGAGCGCTCAGGTATTTTTCCGCAGCCGGAAAATTTTTCTCGTTATAATATCCGATTCCGAGCCACTCCAGAACTTCAGGCGGAACATTGGTCGTTGGACTATTTGCCATGAAACTGTTCACTTCTTTCGTAAGCGCAGTCCGATCTTTCAGATAAAACTGAGATAACATTATCCGGAGCGATGCTAGATTGTAATACTGCTCCTTGTTCAATTGGCGGGCGGCATTGAGCGCTGCCAGGGCCGTTTTGTAATCCTTTGCTTCAAACGCTGCTTTGCCGATGTAATACTGCGCCTGCGCTGCGACCGAACTCTTGGGATACTCTTTCAGGAGTTGTCGAAATGTGTCCACCATGCCCTTAATGTTTTCCTGCTGTCCGAGGATCAAAGCTTTCAACTGCAAAGCCGCCTCCCGTTCGTGCGCTTTGGGATACTTGTTGAGAATCGTGTTCAAATCCGCCACGGCAGCGGCATAATTTTTATCCTGTTGATAAGCCAGCGCTCTTTGGGCCAGCGCCGCGGGAGTTTGAGAATCGTCCGGAAACGCGTGGACGTAGTACGTGAAAGCTTCGATTACGCCAGCGATGTTTTTCACATGCACCTGACACAAGCCCAATTTGTACGCAGCATCAGCCCGTAATTTGGCGGAAAGCTGAGAAGAACGGAGTTCCTCGAAAATCGGGATCGCCTCTGTGCAATTCTGTTGTTTGTAGAGTGCTTCGGCCTTTAACAATTTCGCCTGATCCGCGCGCTCAGTGGTGGGATCTGTGGCGAGAAACTCGTCCACGGCAGAAATCAGCGCTGGCGGGTCGGCGTTATACACATTGATCAGGCGCTGATACGCGGCATCCTTTGCTTCCTCTCGATCTGGATACTTCGTGACAATCTGGTGGTATAACGCTTCGGCCTCTTTCGTGTTACCGAGTTGCCGCTGACTGTTTGCGGCAAGCAATAACACTTCGACCTGCGCGGCCTCGGGCAAATTGGCCTGCTCTTTCTTGTACTCGGCCAGCAACTGCGAGTATTGTCCGGTTTGATACTGCAATCGCCGCAAACCTACCTGGGCGATCAGCCGGAATTTTCCGCCTTCCGGCAGAGAGCGGCCTTTGCGCAACAAGGTCTCGGCTTTTTCCGCCATTGCCTTATCGATTTTGCCCTTGTCGGCCTGCACAAGGTCGAGTGCGATCATACCTCCCCGCACAGCCGATTCAGCCTTCAGCGCCGGCTTCTGAGCTTCGCTGGCAAGCGCTTCGTACTGCTTCAGCGCGTCGAGTTTCCTTCCCTTTGCTATGAAAATGGTTGCTGCCGTAATCCGGGCGTCCTCGCGAAACGGATTCGGATTTCCGGCCTGAGCGACATCCGCATAAATGTTCGCCGCTTCCTCTTTGCGACCTAAAGCTTCAAGGCAGCGCGCTTCGAAATAATGCGCCGACAGCGCTACTGCCGGTTCCTTTGTTTTACCGACGGAACGGTGAAAGAGCGGAAGCGCTGCCGCATAATCTTTGCTAGCGAACTCCATCTCGGCGAGCGCGTATGCCGCCGGGCCGGCGAATTCACTGTCGGGATAATCGTTGAGTGCTTTCTGGAGGTTGGTGCGAGCCATCGAATTCTTACCGAGATTTCGGTAGCATTCACCCAGTGAGAAGTAGGCGTTTGCGCGACCAGCGCGGCCGGGATAGTCCTCGAGATACTTCTGGTATTCAGGAGCGGCCAGATCATAGAGCTTCCGGGTAAACAACCCATTTGCGTAATCGAGCTGTCGCTGAGCTGCCGCCTCGCTGCCTTCACTTTGTGACGGCTCTGAAGACTGCTCCTTCAGAGCGCGAAGGACCCTGTCGACCGATTCATCCCCGGACGGCTGAGTTGGTCTCGTGGATGGTTCCACCGGAACTGCGCGCAGGATTGGCGGTTCATCTACCGGACGTGCCCTGCGAACTTCCGGCCCCGATTGGGCAATGGCGATGCTCGCTGTCCAAAGCAGCATCGCCAGTCCCAGAAGACTGGCTGCGCCGCGCCTCGTTTTCATTTTGCTGTCGCGAAAGCTACGTTAGTGACCCCAGCCTCAGTGCAAACGTTCAACACCCCAATGATGTTTTTATAGGCCCCTGTTTCATCGCCGCGGATCACTACCGCCTGCTCGGGATTCAGTTGGACCAGATTTTTCAATAATTCGCTCAATTCGGCGCTGCTCAAAGTGCGGCGATTGACCACCACATTACCGTCAGCCTTTACGTTAACGATCACGTCGCCTATTGGGGCAGCCTTTTCCTTGGCGGCCGATGCCTTCGGCACTTTAACGTCGAGCTCATTTTCCGTCCGCGCCGCGTTCCATGTCAGCAAAAAGAAAATCAAAAGGAGCAATAGCACATCTACCAGAGGCGCCAGTTGTATGCCTGGATGATGTAAGGGCGCGTGACCACGCAGATTCATTACGATGAAACAGCTTTAGAGTTCGTCTTCGATCAGCACGGGCGTTCGCTGCGGCTTGCCATATTGCAATGAAAGGAGAGCCAATACGTGCGTGGATGCAGCTTCCAATTCAGAGATCAGTTTTTGTGCCCGGCCGCGAAAGAACGCGTAAAAAATCATCGCCGGTATGCCGATGGCCAGCCCGGCTGCCGTATTTACCAGAGCCTCGCTGATGCCGCGCGATAACGCGACGTAACGCGCTGAGCCGATATCGGCACCCAACGCACCGAAAGAATGGATAATTCCAAAAACGGTGCCAAGCAGCCCCAGTAGCGGCGCAATCATTCCGATATCTGCCAGGTAAATCACGCGATTATTCAGATTCGCGGCAACTCTGGTTCCCTCCGTCTCCGCAATCTCACGAGCCTGCTGCAGATCTGCCTGCGGATTCTTGGTCATGAAATCGAGTACTTTCTGCACCACGCGAGCAATGGCCTCCCCATGTCGATTAGATACCGCCAGCAAGCCCAGGTAATCACGTTTACGCAGAAGCGCGTCCGCTGTTGCCATATAACCAGACGAAACCACAGCACCACGGCGGATTGTCATTAAGTACACTACGACCAACATCACAAAAAAGATCGACAGCAAAAGCAGTGGAATCATTACCGGGCCAGCTTTCGCCAGCGTCTCCAGAATGGTTTGAGAATGCTCGGGCACCAGAGGAGGGGTGGCCGAAGCTTCTTGTGCTACAACAGGAGACGCGCTCGCCAGCGCGGCAAACAACAGGACCCAGATCTTCATGCCGGAAATTTCGTAATGATATGCAGGGCGATCAGCCGATGCAAATGCGCCACTGACAGATCAAACCCAGGGTGTCTTGCCAAGTTGCTGGAAACCCATGCCAGCACGCAATGGCGAGGCGCATTGAATCGAGCGGTCCATGGTCTGTGCGGTTGGTCAATCCCGCGCAAATTTCAACGGCGCACCAGAAAGACATGCGCGGGTTGAATGTTAGGATCGAGTTCCACATAATTACGACGGCCTCGCCAGGTATACGTTGCGCCGCTCAGCAAGTCTTGCACCTGATAGGTGTCGCTCTCCATTTGCCCGAAACTCTCGACCGGAACGTCCACAAACGAATTCTGCTTGCGGTGCGGATCAAGGTTCACAATGACGAGGATGATGTTGTCACGTGCCGCGGTCATCTTGCTGTAAAACAGAATGGCGTCGTTCTCGGCCTCGTGGAATCGCAAATTCGTATAAAGCAGCAGCGCGCGGTTTTCGTTTCGGATTTTATTTAACCGAGTGATCCAGTCCTTGATGTTTCCCGGCGCATCCCAATCGCGTTCTTTGTACTGATACTTTTCGGAATCCAGATACTCCTCTCGTCCTGGCAATGGCTCATTCTCGCAAAGCTCGTATCCACTATAGATTCCATACAATGGCGACAGCGTCGCAGCCAGAGCTACGCGGATCATGAATGCAGGGCGCCCGCCTTCCTGCAGCACAAACGGAAGAATATCAGGCGTGTTGGTCCAAAGGTTAGGGCGAAAATACTCACTCATTTCAGTCTGAGTAAGCTCCGTAAAATACTCGATCAGCTCCTGCTTGGAATTTCGCCACGTAAAATACGTATAACTCTGAGTGAATCCGGCCTTGGCCAATGCCTTCATCATCTTTGGCCTGGTAAACGCCTCGGAGAGAAAAACTGCGTCGGGATACTTTTCGCGAACGCCTTTGATCAAATATTCCCAGAAACCGACTGGTTTGGTGTGCGGATTATCCACGCGAAAGATGCGCACTCCGCGATCGGCCCAAAAAAGTACAACGCTTTTCAGCTCCGCCCAAAGCTCGCGCCAGTTTTCGCAATGAAAATTCAGCGGATAAATGTCTTCGTACTTCTTCGGCGGATTCTCGGCGTATTTGATCGTGCCGTCCGGGCGCTTGTAAAACCAATCGGGATGCTCTTTGACATACGGATGATCGGGTGAGCAGTTGATTGCGAAATCGAGCGCGATTTCCATTCCGCGTTGGCGCACTTCTTTTTGGAGCCAATCGAAATCGTCCAAGGTGCCGAGGGAAGGCTCAACAGCCTTGTGTCCACCAGCTTCACTGCCGATCGCCCATGGCACGCCTGGATCGCCCGGCTGGCTGGTGGTCGAGTTATTTCGGCCTTTTCGATTGGTGCGTCCAATCGGATGTATCGGGGGAAAGTAGATGACGTCGAAACCCATTCTCCGGATGTCGTTTACGCGCGGCAAACAATCCCGAAATGTTGACCCGCGATTGCCGCAGCCTTCCGCCGAGCGCGGAAAGAATTCGTACCAGGCACCGATGAATGCAGCGCGACGATCTACAACGACGCGGGGAGCAGGATTGTATTGCGCTGCACCCGAGCGGTCAGGATATGTCGCCATCAATACTTCCAATTCGCCCGATCCCGCGATGGCATGAATTTCTGAATTGGCACCCGTCGAAATTTGCTGGGAGAACTCCGTCAATCGCTTGCGGTCCGCTCGATCGCGCGCGCGCCTGGCCGCACCTGCCACCAAAGCCGCGCCTTCCAGCGCTTCGCTTCGAAGTTCGGAAATGCCCGCTTCAAATTTCTTGGCGAACTCTGCCTGCCAACTCCGAAAACTATCGGTCCACGCTTCGATCGTGTATTCATGAACGTCCTGATCGTACAGGGTGCAGACCCCACGCCAGCGATCATTGTCCAGAAAACTCATCGGCGTTTCCCGCCATGCGCGTTTACCGACCACGCGCCACTTGAGGATCGCCGCCACAACATCATGGCCGTCCTTGAAGATGTCTGCTTCAACCACCAGATCTTCGCCAACAATACGCTTGATCGGATAGCGCCCGCCGTCTATCAGCGGCTGCAAGTTCTCAATGACAACGGAAGGAAACGCCCGAGCCATGGGGCTTCAATCAACCGAGATTCGGGGCGAGCGAAAGACCAAATCAATCAGGACATTCGGGCTCGATCTACCTGCGTAGCGAGCGCAGTGCGCCCCTTCAGCGGATGGGGGACTAGGCTGCGAAATGAAACGCGCACTCGTATAGACCTGAGTTGCGCACCATCTGGCGGCGGACTTTCGCGCGCAACACCGCTTC
This sequence comes from Verrucomicrobiota bacterium, assembly GCA_046732035.1. Lineage (GTDB taxonomy): Bacteria > Verrucomicrobiota > Verrucomicrobiia > Chthoniobacterales > UBA10450 > Udaeobacter. The sequence goes on along the minus strand of JBKPMH010000087.1, from coordinate 5,144 downwards.
AAACATGTCTTGCTCAAGCCGGCCGATGATTGGATAACGATCCAGGAGATTCATAATTGGCGAATGGCACTCGATAATCCTGGGGCCGCCGTCCAGATGATCGTTCACGAACTGAGACATGTAACCCTCTCCATCGCGCACATTGGCCAGCCACTTGGCACGTTCAGCCACGGTGTCTCCCTTTGCCTTGGTCTTGAGCGCAGCCGTTCTCTTCTCGAAAATGTTGTAAAGAAGCTTTTCCGGAGCGTTTGGTCCAAAAATTTCCTGCGCCGACTTCAGCAAATCGAGCGTTAACTGATGACTGTCAGCCTGGAAAAGATCATGGCTGCGCCGCGTCAATCGGTAGACCATCTCTGGGCGACCCATCTTTTGCGGGCGTCGCCACGTATCAAGGTACCCATCCCTTTGAAGCGTGAGACAATGCTGCTTGATGCCCATGTAGCTCATCTTCATTCTGTCCACCAGCTCGTTGACGGACATTCCCTTGGTGCGCTTGAGCGAATTAATGATTTCAAGTCGTTGTGTACGGCCGATTTCGGAGATTAAGCGTTGGTTCATAACATGACGAAAGTGACGATCGAGTGACGAAAAAAACTAAAGTGCGGGACTTTATACGGTGCGATCTTTAATACGCAAGCTTAAAGTTTACGCAATAGGCCAAGCGAAAAGAGATTACGAGGTGCCAATCCCTGGGAGCCAAGTGTCACTTCGCTATGACCACATCCCCGCTTTGGATGGGGCGCGGCAGATCAGCCCATTGAATTGTGATATTGCCAAAGTCCACGGGAATTCCGGCGCACATCAACGGATCGGGTTTGTCGCAGAGCTGGAAGTGCAGATGTGGCTCAGTTGAATTGCCGGATGAACCGAGTTTTCCGATCACATCTCCGGCTTTCACCTGGTCGCCGACGTGGACGCTCGCACTGCCCGGCTGCAAATGGGCATACAACGAGTATTCGTTCTTTCCGTGATCAATCATCACGTAATTGCCTGCGATCCCTTTCAGGCCTTTGGCTAGTCGCTGGGCTTGCTCTTTACGTAGCCGCGTAAAATACGCTTCCTGGGTTTCGTTAGGACGTTGCATTGCCGAAGGATCTTCCTGCTGATCACTTTCAGCACTGATCACGCGGCCGTCGGCCGCGGCAAGCACATCCGCGCCATAGGCATAGTAATTATCGAAGCGTGTTCCGTCGCCTTTGTGGGTAAGCCCACTTTCACCGATCTTCGCAATGTCGAACGCGAACTCTTCTGGAACAGCCCAGCGATGCCCAGTGTGAAACGAAGGTCCGGACCCCACAAACCAAACACCACGCAACGGAAAGATGTATTTATTTTGCGCAAACTCAGATTTAATTGGGATTGAACGCGCAAATTCCATGGCACGTCCGTCGACATTGCCGTGTACGCGGACCCGGACCGTATCGCGCGCGCCACGGAACGCGAATACCTGCTCAACAATGAGAAGCGCTTGGTTTCGATCCAGAATTGGACCGGCTAGTTTGATGTCCTGTCCAATCAAATCAGTGCCGCAAAATTGAAACGCGACCTGCTCAAGGATGCCTGCCGCTTGTAATTTAGCGCCGCGATCAGCGATACCCTGGACTGCGTCACGATTCAATTTGCGCGACTCCACAACACCGTTCGACTGCAACAATTCCATGTCGATGTCGTCAACCTTGAATGGCGCGTTACCACGATTGATCACAGCAACGTTCTGTAACAGCAAACTCTGGACACCGCGCTGCTCTTCCAACGGGTAGGTCCGAACTGCTGATTTAGGGCAAAAACGAATCTCAACCGATTTGGACGGCTCTCCCAAAGCGCTCAACGACGAGACTGCGAAAAAAGCGAGGGCGAGATAGTTCATACCTTTCTTTCCTGGACCAAGCTTGAGATGCAGCCCAAGACAGTTCTGGATTCAACGATTAGCCAGTATTATCGAGTCGTCATGCTTAGAGCACTAATCGACTACGGTTTCGCTCCCGTCGAAACGACAGAGAGCGTCAGGAATACAAGTATTCGTCGTGATACTCGCGCTGAGGCGCGAACTGGACCTGTTCGTTGCCCGTTTCGGGATACTCGAAGATTTTGCCTTCGTAATTCCTGATCACGATCTTTTCGTTGTCGTGATAGAGAACGTACCCGGGATTGATCGGCACTTTGCCCCCGCCGCCGGGCGCATCGATGACGAATTGTGGCACGGCATAACCGGTTGTGTGACCGCGGAGACCTTCGATAATCTCGATGCCTTTCGCCACCGACGTTCGAAGATGCGATGATCCGTTGATCAGGTCGCACTGATAGACGTAGTAGGGACGCACGCGGCACATCAGGAGCTTGTGCACAAGCGTCTTCATGGTTTCCAGGTTATCGTTCACGCCCGCGAGCAATACACTTTGGTTTCCCAGCGGGATGCCCGCATTGGCAAGGCGTTCCAGCGCTTGCTTCACTTCAATGGTCAGCTCGCGTGGATGATTTACATGCACACTCATCCAAAGCGGGTGATATTTTGCCAACATCGCGCAAAGCTCGGGCGTAATACGCTGCGGCAGGAAAATTGGAACACGCGTGCCAATGCGCAGGAATTCAATATGCGGAATTGAGCGTAATCGCGACAGCAACTTCTCCAGTCTTTCATCCGAAAAAATCAGCGCGTCACCGCCGCTCAACAACACATCGCGCACTTCACCATGCCTTTCGAGATAACGAAATGCTTCCTCGAAACTTGTGTGTAACTCCTGTTCGCCTACACCGCTGACAACCCGGCTGCGAGTGCAATAGCGACAATAGCTGGCGCAACGATCTGTAACTAAAAACAAGACCCGGTCCGGATAACGATGAACCAATCCGGGCACAGGCATGTGCGAATCTTCGCCACACGGATCGGCCATATCGTACGGCGAAGCCCAAGTCTCTTCGATCCTGGGGATCATTTGACGTCGGATCGGATCTTCAGGATTGCCATGCGGCACCAGATTAAAAAAATGTGGGGTGACCGCCAGCGCGAGTTTGTCGCCTGATAACAAAACGCCGCTACGCTCCTCGTCACTGAGCTCAAGGTGGTTTTCCAGTTGGGCCAGAGTTGTGACCCTATTCTTGAGTTGCCATTTCCAGTTGTTCCAGAGTTCCGGAGTGATCTCTGGCCAATACCCGGGGACATGCGAGATGAACTCTTTTCCATCCCCTTTTTCTTGGGTGATCATTTTCAATTGTGAACAAAAACGTTAAGACCCTTGAATATGGTGTCAATGCAGGCACTTAGCCGTGCGCTACGCACTCGTTAGTCCTCATCCAATCGAGTGATGAAGCTAGCCCCTCGTCCCATCAGCGCGAACATTGCAGTCGCGCACCTATTTACCGGCAAGCACACTCAGTTCCCAGCGGTAGCCGTCCGGGTCATGGAACCAAAGACCCATGTTTTTCGATCCCGGAGCTTCCGGTCCGATCTCGTCGCCGGGATCCTCGAGGTCCGCCCCGACCTTTTTCAAATGCTCGAGGGCCTTTCGCAACGTCACCATGTTCGGCAGGTGAAAAGACATGTGATCGATCGTTTCTGGCGCCGGTTGGCCTTTGAACAGGGCAATTGTCACGTTGTCGTTGCCAATAGCGACTCCATTGTCGAAATCGAATTCTTTTTGCAATCCCAATGCGCGCTGGAACCATTGTGCGCTTTTCTTCGGATCACGGACAGCGAGACCAAAATGCCCAACCTGCCCTAGAGTAAATGGAATTTTCATGCAGGACCTTAAATTTCCAAATCATTCGATCTGGGCCGGTTCAGAGCCGTTTCGAGAAACAAGGGGCTCCAGGAAATGGCGATTAAAATCCCTTAGCGCGTTGCGCGGCGTGTTGCCCAGACCGCTTGCACCGCGGCGCACCTCTGGGCCGATAAACGCCAACCACACGTCGCCGACCATTCCCATTCTCGGACGCAGGCGCGCAGCCGGACTACGCGGATGTTTTTCAAGGTAATCCTCGACATCGGCTTTTATCACCGCAGGCAGCTCTTCAATTGCAAGCGAAACCATACCTTAGGAAACGTGTATGCCTCGCGCATTGGACTTGAAAAGGCCGAAAACAGTTCGATGAAGACGTTAAAGCGGTGTGTGGCTGCACCACACCTAGTTGCCTAAGCTTTGCAGCGCGTCCTATCGGTTCACTGCGAAAAGCCCCGCGCGATTAGTCCCGTCCCCAAACCATGGCGACTGAAGTGGTGAGACTGCCGCCCATGTTGAATGTGAGGAATTTTTTCGCGTTCTCGATTTGCCGTGCCCCGGCCTGGTCCGTCAACTGCTGATACGCTTCGAAAACTTGCCGAACGCCAGTTGCACCGACCGGATGGCCGTCCGCGATCAGGCCGCCGCCTGCATTGACTGGAATTTGGAAAGGTCCTCTGAATTTTTCCGTGCGCACTTGCGGCAAAGTTGTCGCGCCGCTCTTAACAAGCTCGACACCTTTACCAGACTCCGCGAGTCCGAGGATTTCGTATGCGACAATTTCGGTAATAGAAAAGCAGTCGTGCACTTCCGCACCTTGCAGGTCGCGCGGCGTGAGATTAGCGGTGCGAAGTGCTTTCTCAGCCGCCTTGCGCGCGGTCGAAAATGTCGGCGCATCCTTTTTATCGAGCGGCAGATAATCTGTTGTATGACCGTATCCAAGCAGTCGGGCGGTTTTGCTTTTATCACGGCCAATTTTGTCCAGATATCTTCCTGAAACGAGAACTACCGACGCGGCACCATCGGTAATTTGGGAACAATCTGAAACCTTAAGCGGTGGAGCAACGCTCGGGTTTTTATCGGAAACTTGTGATGCGTAATCGAGTGTAAGATCGGCATCGCGCATTTGGGCGAGTGGATTCAGCTTTGCGTGGGCGTAATTTTTCCACGCAACCGTAGCCAGGTCCGCTTCAGTTGCGCCGTATTTGTCGATGTAAATCTGCGCAATCCGTCCGAACAATTTGGGAAACATGAAGTCCCCGTACTCAGGCTTTTCATTGTGATAATCGGCAGCTGCGCCGAGCACATCCGACCCATCCAGCGACGACATCGTCTTCTGCTGTTCGGCGCCGACGACAAGGACGACGTCATAAAAACCACCAATGACCCATTCCGCGCCGAGCAAGACCGACAATGCTCCGGATGCAC
>JBKPMH010000086.1:0-10876 GCA_046732035.1 Verrucomicrobiota bacterium | reverse complement strand
TAATTACCGGCCAGCGTCCGGTGGAAACACTGGCTAAGAAAAGCATTTCCAATTTCAAACTACGCAAGGGCCAGGCGATTGGCGCGAAGGTAACGCTGCGTGGAGAGCGTATGTACGAATTCCTTGAACGCTTCATCAAAGCGGCATTACCTCGTATCCGTGATTTTCGTGGCGTGTCTCCGCGCTGCTTTGACGACAACGGCAACTATACTCTGGGCGTTTCGGATCAATCGATTTTCCCGGAAGTCGAGTTGGATAAAATCAAGCGCAACATCGGTTTTGATGTTACAATCGTCACCACCGCGCGGACCAACCAGGAAGCCAAATCGCTGTTAAGCGAAATGGGAATGCCGTTTAGCGACCGAGCTAAGAAGCCTGCCGCGCAAGCCGCCTGATTTTCATGAGTACTGTTACCGATCCAATTGCTGATTTTTTGGCACGTGTGCGCAATGGCACACGGGCGCAAAAACCTGAGGTGCTTGTCCCCTATTCGAAGATCAAGGCTGAGATCGCGCGCATCCTGAAGGATGAAGGCTACATTTCAGATTACTCGGTAGACACCGCAGCTGCGCATCCGCGCATCAAAATCACGAACAAGATCGTAAACCGTTCGAGTGCAATCGCGGGGCTTCGCCGGGTGAGCCGCCCAGGATTGCGACGTTATGTTGGCGCTGACGAAATCCCGCGAGTTTTGGGTGGAATGGGTTTGGCGATTCTTTCCACATCACGCGGCGTACTGTCGGGACGCGAAGCGCGGAAGCAAAAAGTGGGTGGCGAACTGTTGGCCTACGTTTGGTGAAGATGGAACTGTTTACCTGATCACGAACCCATGTCACGAATTGGAAATAAGGCGGTCGAGATCCCGGACAAGGTCAAAGTAAATGTTGACCAGGAGGGCGCAGTGTCGGTAGAGGGTCCCAAGGGAAAACTGCAGTGGCAACTTCCGCGTCAAATCCGGGCCAGCGTGCAGGACAACAGGGTCTCTTTGGTGCGCGAAGCAGAATCACGCAGTGTGAAAGCATTGCACGGGCTTTCGCGTAGCCTTGTGCACAACATGGTGCAGGGCGTGAGCGAGGGTTTTACCAAGCAGCTTGAGATCGAAGGCGTTGGATTCAAGGCTGCTGTCCAGGGGTCCACGCTCAATTTGAATCTTGGTTTCTCGCATCCGGTCCCATTTTCGATTCCAAAGGACATCAAAATTACTGTCGCTGAAAACACGAAGATCACAGTCCAGGGCGTGGATAAAAAATTGGTTGGGCAGGTGGCGGCGGACATTCGTCGCTTTTATCCACCGGAACCGTACAAGGGCAAAGGCGTTCGCTACGCGGGCGAGCAGATTCGCCGCAAAGTGGGCAAGACCGTTCAATAAGTATGGCGACATTTCGCAAAGCAGCGCGCCAGCGTGTTCATCAACGGATCAGGAAAAAAGTGGCGGGCACCGCCCGACGGCCACGACTATCGGTTCATTTCTCCGGCAAACATGTTTACGCTCAGGTAATTGATGATAACTCCGGACAAACGCTGGTCGCTGCATCGACCGCTGAGCGTGCATTAAAGGGCAAAGATAAGACCGGTGCAAACAAGACTGCGGCAGAGCAAATTGGCAAGGCAATCGCGGAACGTTTGCGGGCCAAAAAACTTGAGCGAGTCGTTTTTGATCGTGGCGGGTTCCTTTATCACGGAAAAGTGAAAGCATTAGCAGACGCAGCGCGGGCAGGCGGTCTAAAATTTTAATTCATGGCTCAAACAACTACAGCAGGCAGACGACCAGACATGCGCAGGCAAGATAAGGCGCCCGCGGCGAAAGGTGATACGACCGAGAAAGTCGTGTTTATTAATCGCTGTGCGAAGGTGGTAAAAGGCGGGCGGCGCTTCAGCTTCAGCGCCTTGATCGTAGCCGGAGATCACGACGGGAAAGTGGGATGTGGATTTGGCAAGGCTAACGAGGTATCAGAGGCTATTCGGAAGGCCTCCGAGGCAGCACGTAAAGCCATGGAAAAGGTTTCATTGAACGAAAACACGATTCCGCACGAAGTGGTCGGCGAATACGATGGCGCGCGAGTTCTGTTGCGTCCTGCATCGCCGGGGACTGGAGTGATCGCAGGCGGAGGCGTGCGGGCTGTAGCCGAAGCGGCCGGTATTCGGGATGTGCTGGCCAAGTCGCTCGGATCCAGCAATCACGCCAACGTCGTGAAGGCGACAATTGCCGCGCTGAAATCGCTGCGCCGGCGAGACGAGATTTTTAAGATGCGTGGAATTCATTTAAGCGATGGAAGAGGTGCGCAACATGATGCGTCTTCATAATTTGCAACCGCGTCCCGGATCGCGGCATCGCGTGAAGCGTTTGGGCTGCGGGGAAAGTTCCGGTCACGGAAAAACCAGTGGTAAGGGGCATAAAGGACAGAAGGCGCGATCAGGTGGGAGTATCCGTCTTGGATTTGAAGGTGGCCAGATGCCCCTGATTCGGCGATTGCCAAAAAGGGGATTCAATAATGCCGCTTTTCAGAAAAGGTACGCGATCGTCAACCTTGGTGATCTTAACGCATTCAAGTCTGGCACTGCTGTGAATGAACAGCTGCTGCGCGACTCGAACCTTATCCGCGGTGATTTCGTGGGAATCAAAATCCTTGGTGACGGAGAATTGAAGCACGGCTTGAAGGTCGAAGCCGATAAAGTCAGCGCGACAGCGCGGGAAAAAATAGAAAAAGCGGGCGGGACGATCACTCTGCGTGAGAAAGCCGAGCATCCTCAAGCTGCCGCTGCTTCCGAAGCTTCGCCGGAGGAACCAGCTAGCGAACCTGCGGCAGGCCGAGTGGCACGGAAGAAAAAGTCGTCCAAGAAGACCTCGGCGAAGGCGAAACGGAAAGCCGCCTCCAAAAGCTAGCTTCGCCGCACATGAGGTTTCATTTTTAGCGGATGGTATCGGCGTTTCTCAACACGGTTAAGATACCCGAATTGCGCCGGCGTATTATGTTTACGCTGGCCGTGATCGTGATTGTGCGCCTGGGGGCGGCGATCACAACGCCTGGAGTCAATCAGGCTGTATTGCAGGAGTGGTTCCGTACTTCACTTAGCCAGCGGACCGGAGGCGGTCTCGCAGCACTGTTCAACCTCTTCAGTGGCGGCGCGTTGGAAAACTGCGCGGTCTTCTCGTTGGGTATCATGCCCTACATCAGTGCATCGATCATGATGCAGTTGTTGACTGCCGTGATTCCGCAGCTTGGCCGACTCGCGCGCGAAGACGGCGGCCGACAAAAGATTATGCAGCTGACGCGATACGCGACAGTAATCTTGTGCGTTTTCCAAGGATACTTGCTGGCGCTCTCGTTTCAGCACCCGGAATCCTATCACACCATGTTGCCGGGAATTATCGATACCATTAAGAACCTGGGGATTCCGCTGGTGTCCGATCTCGGTTGGAACTTTCGAATCGTAACTGTGATTTCGCTGACCACTGGGACGCTTCTATTAATGTGGCTGGGCGATCAAATTACGGAACGAGGTATTGGAAACGGGATATCGTTGATCATCACTGTGGGAATTGTGGCGCGCCTGCCTGCCGCGCTCGCACAGGCGTGGAAGACGTTTGTGCCTTCGGCGCAGACCGGATCGAGCCAGGTGAATCCGATGGTCCTTGTTTTGTTGGTCCTGTTTTTGATCCTCGTAATTGCCGCGGTGATCACGATCACTCAGGGCGTGCGGAAAATCACCGTTCAATACGCCAAACGCGTGGTTGGCCGGAAAATGTATGGAGGCCAAACGCAGTACATGCCTTTGAAAGTGAATTACGCCGGCGTGATGCCGATCATCTTCGCCTGGGCACTTCTTCTTTTTCCTGCGACGATTGTCAGCTATGGTTTTAAGAACAGCCCGATCGCTAACCGCATCGCCAATGCGCTTTCCACTGGCTGGCCACATTACGTTGCGCTCGCGGCGATGATTTTCTTTTTCAGTTATTTCTGGGTCGCAACGCAGTTTCAACCAACTCAAATCGCAGACGACCTGAAGAAATACGGAGGTTACATCCCTGGTGTGCGACCGGGAAAGCCAACGGCCGACTTTTTGGATTTTACGATGACGCGATTGACGTTCGCCGGCGCGATATTTCTGACGCTGATAGCGGTACTGCCAAGTCTTCTTAGCCAGGGATTAAATGTTCCCGTTATCACGGCGCAATTCTTTGGCGGCACAAGCTTGTTGATCATTGTGGGTGTCATGCTTGATACCATGCGTCAGGTGGAGACACACCTGATTCAGCGGCATTATGACGGATTCTTGCGCAAGGGTCGTATTCGAGGGCGGTCCTTCGATCGGGCTACCTATAGTCGCGGCGATGCAGCTGCGAGTGGTACGCTAATGTGGTTATACGTGGGGATCGCCGTGCTTGTTATCGCCGGCGTCGCCATTTTCCTCTACGGGCGATAGGTGAAAAGGCGGCTCGTTCTTCTCGGTGCGCCTGGTTCCGGCAAAGGGACTCAGGCGGAAATGATTACGCGTCAGTTCGGTATACCGGTCACGTCGCCTGGCGCAATCTTGCGCCGTGAAAGAGACTTGGGAACGGCTCTGGGAAAAAAGACGGCTGAAGTGCTGCAGAGCGGCGGGCTGGTCTCCGATAAAATCATCATTGAACTAATCGAAGACTGGTTGCGCCTGCATGGCGGTCACGGATTCGTATTCGATGGTTTTCCGCGGACTCTGCGACAGGCGGAAAGCCTGACCTCAATTCTAGCGCGATTGCGAACTGCCTTGGATTTGGCCATCTGGCTCGAGGTATCGGAACAAACAGTCCGCGATCGCATTACCGGCCGACTCCAATGCGGTGAATGCGGTTTTACCACCAGTTCGTCGAGCGCGCAGTTCGCGCAACGTGCCGTTTGCCCGTATTGCGATGGTCCATTGGTCCGTCGCAGTGATGACGATCTGAGTGTTCTTCAAACCCGATTGCAGGAATTCCGTACCAAGACTGAACCGCTGGCATCTTTTTATGAAAAGGTGTCGATACTACATCGAATCGACGGCAACCGCGATCGCGAGGCGGTTTCTAACGATATTTCGCGGCTCATCGAAGACAAAATCGCGGCATGATTCCGATAAAGAACGCGAAGGAAATTGAAAAGATGCGGCTGGCGTGCCGCACAGCGAGCGATATCCTCGACCGTGTCAGTGATCTGGTTCGTCCAGGTATTACCACGAAGGAAGTGGACCAAGCGGCAGCCGATTTCATGAGTGATGCCCATGTAAGAAGCGCGTTTCTCGGATATCGCCTCGGGCATCGTGTTTTTCCCGGAAACATCTGTATTTCCCTGAATGACGAAGTGGTGCACGGAATCGGCGGTCAACGGCGAATTCAATATGGCGACGTGGTAAAGCTGGATATTGGCATCGTTCGGGACGGTTGGGTAGGGGACAACGCCACGACTGTGCCGGTGGGTATCATTGACGAACGCACCGACCAGTTACTGCGCGCGACGGAAAATGCCTTAACCCGCGCCATTGTAGCGGCGCGTGAAGGCAGGCGCGTCGGCGACATCTGTGCCGAAATTGAGGATGAAGCGTGTCGCTTTGGTTTTTCGGTGGTGCGTGAATTTGTTGGACACGGCGTCGGTCGAAAAATGCATGAGGAACCGCAGATTCCCAATTATGGCAAGCGGGGGAGCGGTCCGAAGTTGAAGGCTGGAATGACGCTGGCGATTGAGCCGATGATCAATATCGGCACTTCCGACGTAAGATTGCTGGATGATGGGTGGACAGTGCGTACTGCGGATGGAATGCCCTCGGCGCATTTCGAGCACACGGTTCTGATCACGAAGGACGATCCAGAGATTCTGACATGGCGCGCAAAGACGCAATTGAAGTAGAGGGCACAGTCGTCGAACTGCTGCCAAACACCATGTTTCGGGTCGCACTGCCCAACGGACATCGCGTCCTGGCGCACATCTCGGGAAAAATGCGGCTCCACTTCATTCGGATCTTGCCAGGAGACAAAGTTATGCTAGAGATTTCACCCTACGATTTGTCGAAAGGGCGAATTACGTATCGCCAAAAATGACAACGCGGAGTAGGCTCCGCGTTTTCTTCCGCGATTGCGGGACGGATTATGAAAGTACGACCATCAGTAAAAAGGCTTTGTGCCAGTTGCAGGATCGTGAAACGCAAAAACGTGGTGCGCGTGATCTGCAAGAACCCGCGCCATAAACAGCGCCAGGGATAATCTTATCTTTTAGTTTGTAACGATCTTTCCTTTAACATGCCCAGACTATTAGGAGTCGAAATTCCAGCAGAAAAGCGCATTGAGGCGTCGCTGACATATATCTATGGAATCGGCTTTGCCACCGCCAGACGGATTCTTGAACAAACCAATATCGATCCAAATTTGCGCGCGAAAAATCTTACGCCTCAGCAATTGAACGAGATTATTCACGCGATCACCAACAACAAAATTAAGATCGAAGGTGACTTGCGACGCGACGTGCAGGGCAACTTGAAACGTCTGCAGGCAATCAATTGTTACCGCGGGATTCGGCATCGCAAAGGGTTACCCGTCCGCGGGCAGCGCACTTCGACAAACGCGCGGACGCGAAAGGGCCCACGTAAGACCGTGGGAGTTGTCCGAAATCCGGAGGCAAAAGCCGGCAAAGTTTAATTCTGATTCGTTGCAACTATGGCTGACCCAGAGAATCCATCCAAATCAAATCCGGAAGAACCCAAAACCGCGGAGCCAAAAGCAGCGCCGGCTCCAACGCATTCCCGGAAAGGCGAAGCGGCTGCAGCTTCAAAGGCAGAGGCGCCGGCCAAGCCTGCAAAAAGAGCAGCCAAGCAAAAAAAAGAACAGCCAGCCGCTGCCGCGCCAGCAGCTTCGGAGAATCTTTCACTTTCCGCTGATAACATCGACAAGCCAAAGATCGTCAAAGCCAAAGGTAGCAAAAACGTTCACTCGGGCATTGCCCACGTGCTTTCGACTTTCAATAACACGGTCGTGACGATTACGGACATGAAGGGCAACGTGATCGGCTGGTCGAGCGCTGGGAAAGTTGGCTTTAAAGGGTCACGCAAGAGCACGGCCTACGCTGCGCAGATGGTCGCACAGGACGCCTCGCGACAGGCAATGGGTCATGGACTCAAGGAAGTGGAAGTGCTGGTAAAAGGACCGGGCGCCGGCCGTGAATCCGCGGTTCGCGCGTTGCAGGCGGTAGGGCTCGATCTCACCGTGATCCGCGACGTTACTCCTGTGCCGCACAACGGTTGTCGCCCGCCCAAACAGCGCAGAGTATAGAAAAGTTAAAAGGTTAATCGTTAAAATGTTAAAACGTGATGTCTATAGCTCGCTGCTCAACCTTTTTCACCTTGTAACTTTTTTAACCATTTAACTCTTTCTCATGGCAAGATATACAGGACCAAAAACGAGAGTGAGCCGGCGTTACGGCGTGCCCATTTTCGGCTCCTCCAAGGCATTGGAGCGGAAGAATTATCCGCCAGGAATGCATGGCCCGAGAGGTTCCCGGCGCAAGCAATCAGAGTATGCTATTGCGCTCGGCGAAAAACAGAAGCTGCGCTATCAGTATGGGCTTCTGGAACGCCAGTTCCGGCGTATCTTCGAGAGTGCGCTGCGTAAGCGCGGCGTGACGGGCGAAACACTTCTCCAACTATTGGAGACGCGCCTCGACAATGTCGTTTACCGGCTTGGTCTTGCCAACACCCGCAACGCTGCTCGCCAACTGGTGTCGCATGGCCACGTGCTCGTAAACGGGCGCGGCGTGAACGTCGCGTCCTACAACGTGAAAGCAGGAGACGAGATCACGATCAAAGACAAACCGAAATCCCGTCAACTGGTATTGCGTAACCTTGATCTTACCCAAATTGTTCCAGTCCCCGACTGGTTAACGGTCGATCGTGACGCGCTGAGCGGCAAAGTTGCGCACATTCCATCTCGTGAAGAGATCCAGCCTATTGTGAATGAGCAGCTCATTGTCGAGCTGTATTCGCGGTAGTCATTCCCTCGAGAAACTCCAGAGCTTTGTCATAGCTTTTGCGTTGCAGATAGTGCGCCAGGCGCGGATCGATCGGTTTGGGTAAACGCGCCTGCAAATCGTCGATTCGGTCTGAAATCGCTTTCAATCGCGCGATGTGTTTTGTTTCGTCACGTCGACTTTGCTCATCGCGAATTACTGCAAGGCGTTCGCGCAGGGCCTCAGCCAAATCTGCAAAAGTTTTCTCCATTTTAGGTCAGCGCGATCCACCGTCGCGCGAATCAGACTCATCGGTTATCAGTTTCGGACAGCAGCTGTCGTTTAGCTTCGAGCCAATCAGATTCGGCGTCGCCGGGTAACGCAAAACGGCGTCGCCGTTCAGAGATGAAGTAGGCTCGTAGACGAATGGTGTCATCGGATGGATCTGCGGTGCGCGGAGCCTCCATCGATATCGAAGCGTCTTGTGTAGGCGCCGTTTTCTTTGCACTGTTTTGGCGCGGTTTTCGATTCACAACGGCCCGCCGTGTGCGAGTCCCTTTATCAGCTCTTCCTTTTGAAGAGCCAGTTTCCGGCGAGACGTTAACTTTATCTTGGCTAATTTTCTTTTTCTTCGGCACAGATTTTATCGTTGATGGTTTTATCTCGTTTATCGTTCATCGGGTGGTTGGCAAGTGCTTTCTCGATCTTCTTTGATTGAGGAGTAGATTGAGAAACTTCACGCCCATGAGACATTTTATTTTTCGCTGGATTGTGACCACGATTGCAGTGTTTGTGGCCTCTCCAATCGTGGGAATCAATTATGGCGATCGTCTCGGTTGTTTGCTGGGCGCCTCTCTTCTGCTCGGTATCATTAACGCTTTCATTCGGCCCGTGCTTTTGTTACTAAGTCTACCGCTGATCCTTGTCACGTTAGGAATTTTCATCTTAATCATTAACGCGCTGATGTTGAAATTCGTGGGCGAGATCATGCCTTGCTTTGAAGTTCCAGGATTCTGGCGTGCATTTTTTGGTGCGATTGTCATTTCAATCGTGAGCTGGCTTTTGAGTGCATTTTTCCGGGGCAGCGACGGACGTGTCCATGTCCTAACCCATCATAGCCAGATCAAGCGCGTCCGTGGCCGCGTGATTGAGTCCTAACAAGGCGCCAGAAGCGCCCATAATCGAGCGGAGCCGGGCAGGCCCTCAAGTTGTCAATGACTCACCAGGTTCGCTCAAATACTTGCTAAGTCGCGAACGGAGTTCTGTCCGTGCGCGAAAAAGGACACTTTTCACAGCCGGAACCGAGAGATCGAGAACCTCTGCAATCTGCTCATAACTAAGTTGCTCATACCTGCGTAACACCAGGGCCATTCGCTGGGCTTCTGGGAGCTCGAGGATCGCATTCTCGATCGTTCGCTGAAGCTCCATTTCCAAAAGCAAAGAGTCTGGAGGAGACTGTCCCTCATCTTTGAGGGGAGCCTCTTCTGCCCCAGGTTCTGCTTGCAGAGGAACATGCGCGTGGCGCTTGGCCCGGCGCAGCTCGTTGAACACCAGATTACGCGTAATTTTTAAAAGCCACGTCGTGAATTTGGCGCGCGGGACGTAGCGGCGTGCGCTTTTCCAAACTCGGATGAATACCTGCTGGGCGATGTCTTCCACATCGGAATTGCTGCCAAGCATCCGTGCCACCGTGCCCGCTACCAAGGCTTGGTGTTTCTCGATCAGCTCTTCGAGCGCAGTCGTGTCGCCACGGCCAATAAGCCGCATGAGCCGCACGTCGTCGGCATCTTCGTCCGATCTCGCTTTATTTCCGCGATCGTTGCCAGGCATCGGTTCATTTAGACGGCTGTCTGAGACAAACCTTGCCAGAAAAACCCCAACTAGCCAAAATTGCCCTTCTCCAAAGCGTCATAGCCATGGTTTTTGTTGCAAGGCTGAAGCAGCTTGTGCGATGTTTGATGATCGATGGTTTAGCCGCGCACCCGCATGAATTACCAGCTAATTCCGAAAGAACTCAGGCCGATTGCAGAAAAGGTTGAGGCCAAGCAGCGGATTTCGGAGTCGGATGCTCTCACTCTGTATCGCGCAAAGGATCTAAATGCCCTTGGAATGATCGCGAACGTTGTGCGCGAACAGAAGAACGGCAACTACGCCACGTATATTCACAATCGTTACATCAATTACTCGAACATTTGTATTTTATCATGTCAGTTTTGCGCTTTTGCCGCCAAAAAACGCGATGCACACGCGTTTGAATATGCAATCGACGAAATTATAGTCGCGGTGAGAGATGCCCTGGCGCTTGGCGTGACCGAGGTGCACATGGTAGGAGGATTGCACCCCACTCTGAAGAAGGAGTGGTATCTGGAACTTTTACAAAGACTTCGTGCACTTGATCCTGACCTTCACATCAAAGCGTTTACTGCGATCGAAGCCCGGCATCTGGCGCAGCGAGTTTTTCGAATGCCGGTCCGTGACACATTGCAAACCTTGCGCGCAATTGGCCTCGGCTCTATCACCGGCGGTGGCGCGGAGATTTTCGACCCTGTCGTCCGCGACAAGATTTGCCGCGGCAAAGAAACTGCCGCTGAATGGCTGGACGTTCATCGAACCTGGCATTCACTGGGTGGCCGCAGCACTTGCACTATGTTGTACGGGCATATCGAAACGCATTCGCAGCGCGTGGATCATTTGCGCCAGCTTCGGGAATTGCAGGATGAAACAGGCGGTTTCACGGGTTTCGTACCTTTCGCTTTCGAACCGTCCCAATCGCACGGGATCCTCGCCGAGATCAAGCGCGCCTCCGCATTCGAACAGCTTCGCAATCTCGCAGTAAGCCGCATCTACTTGGACAATATCGACCATTTGACTGCTTATTGGGTTAGCCTTGGGCTGCCTCTCGCACAGGTGTCGCTCAGCTATGGCGTCGA
>JBKPMH010000085.1:0-9687 GCA_046732035.1 Verrucomicrobiota bacterium | reverse complement strand
GAAGCTCGCGTGCGCCGAGCAGATCCGCCTCTCCGTTTCTCAAGGAGAGAGGATTGAGGTGAGGGATTGCTCGCGCGGCGCTTCTCCAACGCTAACCAAATCGCTCGTAAAACGCTGTTCAGTTCTTCGCGTACCTGACGGTTCCAAAATCGGATTACATGTATCCCGCGTCGCGCGAAAAACTGATCTCGCTTCTGATCACGGATTTGACCAGCTCGGTCATTGTGTCCGCCACCGTCAAGCTCAATCGCGAGCTTCGCTGAAGGGCAATAGAAATCGAGAACGTACGGATCGATCGGATGTTGGCGCCGAAATTTGTGGCCCGCGAAATTTCGGTTTCGCAGATGACGCCAAACAACGCGTTCCCATTTTGTGGGCTGTTTGCGCAGGGAACGAGCACGACTCACAAGATTATTTAACTAAGTCGGTGTCTCTCAGAGAAGCCGGATCTGCCCCTTACCTCACTCCTCTCCCCTGGAGCGGGGAGAGGCGGATTGGCCAGCGCGTTGCAAGCACAATGCCGTCTGCCACGACTGAGAGTGTGGCATCGATCCGCCTCTCCCTTTCTCAAAGGGAGAGGATTGAGGTGAGGGATTGGCTCTCATGATGAAAGAAGCGACAGAAATCGACATTCGAACCGAAGGCGAGTTCGCACGCAACAATTATCTGAGCGTGCATCATGGAATCCGCTCGTGGTTGCTGACCAGGGACCACAAGCGCATTGGCCTCCTGTATCTCTTTACAATCCTGTTCTTTTTCCTGATCGCGAGCATTGCAGCAGCTCTGATGCGAATCGAGTTGCTCACACCACAACCGAAGCTGGTCACATCGGAAACCTATAACAAGCTTTTCACCATACACGGCGTGTTGATGGTCTGGTTCTTTCTTATCCCATCGATTCCGACCGTGCTCGGCAATTTCATTCTGCCGATGATGATCGGAGCGCGCGATGTTGCCTTTCCCAGGCTAAACCTGATCAGTTGGTACATCTTTGTCGCCGGCGGCGCGCTGGCGCTTTGGTCGTTAGTCCATGGCGGCGTAGACACTGGTTGGACGTTCTACACGCCTTACAGCACCACGTACGCAAACACGCATGTGATCTCCATGGCAGCCGGCGTTTTCGTCGCCGGCTTTTCCACAATCATCACCGGCATGAATTTCATGGTGACCACTCACAAAATGCGCGCGCCAGGTCTGACCTGGTTTCGATTGCCCTTGTTTGTTTGGTCGCTTTATGCCACCAGCTTGATCATGGTGCTCGCCACACCTGTCCTGGCAATCACTCTTGCACTCATCTCGGTAGAACGTTTCTGGGGCGTCGGAATTTTCGATCCGAAACTGGGAGGCGATCCCGTTTTATTCCAACACCTCTTTTGGTTCTATTCGCACCCGGCGGTTTACATCATGATTTTGCCGGGGATGGGGGTAATCAGCGAATTGATCACCTGCTTTTCGCGAAGACCGATATACGGCTACGCCTGGGTGGGGTCTGCGAGCATGGCCATCGCCATTCTGGGATTTCTCGTGTGGGGCCACCACATGTTTGTATCGAGTCAGTCGGTTTATGCCGGACTGGTGTTCTCGATTCTCAGTTTTTTAGTTGCGGTCCCTTCCGGTATCAAGGTGTTCAACTGGACGGCCACACTACACAAAGGGTCCATCCATTTTGCAACGCCAATGCTCTATGCCTTGGGTTTTATCGGTCTTTTCACAATCGGTGGTCTGACCGGGCTTTTCCTCGCGGCGCTCGCGGTCGACGTTCATGTGCACGACACCTATTTCGTCATCGCACATTTTCACTACATCATGGTGGGCGGGATGGTGATGGCCTTCATGGGCGGTCTTCATTACTGGTGGCCAAAAATTTCAGGGCGCATGTATCCGGAATTGGCCGGCAAACTCGCCGCCATGATCACATTTATCGGATTCAATCTGACGTTCTTTCCGCAGTTTATCCTCGGTTACCTCGGACAGCCGCGGCGCTACCATGTTTATCCCCCGGAGTTCCAACTCTATCATGTGCTCTCCACGGCGGGCGCTTCGATTCTTGGTGTCGGATATTTGATGCCGCTGATCTATTTTATCTGGGCGTGGAAGCACGGGCGCGCGGCAGGACCAAACCCGTGGCGCGCGACTGGCTTGGAATGGCAAACCCCTTCGCCGCCGCCCGAACACAACTTTGCGAAAACCCCAGTCGTGAGAGGGCCGCCTTACTCGTACTCAGCTGAAAAAGATGTCGACCTTGACCTCGCCAGTGTCTGAAGAAGCATTCGTTGCCCAGCAGTTCGATGACATCGAACAACAGCGCGATGCTGCCAGGCTCGGCATGTGGATTTTCCTCGCGACCGAGGTGTTATTTTTTGGAGGACTTTTTCTCGGATATACGGTCTATCGTTTCACATACGGTCAGGTTTTCGTGCAAACGAGTCGCAAGCTTGATGTGCTTCTCGGCGGGACTAACACGGCAGTATTATTAATCAGCAGCCTTTTGATGGCGTTCGCTGTCCGCGCGGCAAAACTCGATCAAAGACGCAAACTGACCTGGTTGCTCATCGGCACGGCCTTACTCGGCTGTGTTTTCATGTCGATCAAAGGCGTCGAGTATCACAAGGACTATGTAGATCATCTGGTTCCAGGCCGACACTTCGAGTGGCGCGGCGCCGATCCGCAGAATGCTCAATTATTTTTCTGGATTTACTTTGCGATGACCGGGCTGCACGCGATTCATGTGACTATTGGTATAGGCATCATGCTGGTTCTGGCATTGCTGGCGTGGCTTGGAAAATTTTCACACGGAAATCACAATACCGTGGAGATCGCCGGGCTGTATTGGCACTTCGTCGACATTGTCTGGGTCTTTCTATTTCCTCTTTTGTATTTAGTGGGACACCGCTGACATGGAAGAAGTTGTCCAACCGAAAGTCTACGTGCGCACATGCATTGTGTTGCTGGCTCTGCTGGCCTTGACCTGGGCAATCGCCTATGTCGATCTTGGCCCTTTCAATCTCATCGTTGCGCTGGCAGTCGCAATCGCCAAAGCGATCGTCATTGCGCTGTTCTTCATGCACATAAAGGGAAGCAGTCGCCTTTTACATCTTGCAGCCGTGGCTGGCATAATTTGGCTGCTGTTCCTGATTTCCCTGACACTGGGCGATTATATCACCCGTGGCTGGGTGCCGTTGAATCATTAGCTGCCGTTTAGCTCCCCGCGCGTAGCCGGCGAAGAATTGGCATAAGATTTTGACTTGCCATCTGACTCGGCTCCGAGGTTCAATGCGCTTGAGCGGCGCTCGCGCGGCGCAATGCCAGTTTAGAATATGAAACGGGGTTCAAACTCTCGACGAACAAACCGATCCCCTACCAGCGCACGATCAGTTTGTAGCTGCAAGCAACAAAGGAGCTTATGAAAGCTGCTAACCGTTGGGTCATCGCGATCGCAGGAGTGTTTCTTCAGATCGCACTCGGCGCGGTGTACGCCTGGAGCGTATTTCGGATTCCGCTTCACAACCAATTTGGATGGACGATTTCGCAAGTCACGCTCACCTTTACCATCAGCATCTTCATGCTGGGTTTCGCGGCGTTCTTCGGCGGTTTATGGATGGCGCGGAAAGGTCCGCGAATTGTAGCTTTGACTGGCGCGGTGTTTTATGGCGTAGGGGTCTTCCTGGCGAGCTTTTCGGCAAACAAACTATGGTGGCTCTATTTGAGCTACGGCTTCATCGGCGGAATCGGCCTGGGCCTTGGTTACATTGTTCCGGTAGCTGTGCTGGTGAAATGGTTTCCTGATAAGCGCGGCCTTATCACAGGAATTGCGGTTGGGGGGTTCGGCGCGGGCGCGCTGATCACTGCGCCGGTCGCGACACGGCTCATTCAATTGGTCGGCGTCTTAAGTACCTTTGCTTATCTCGGCATCGCCTACTTAATCATCGCCATCATCGCGGCGTTGTTCATGCAAAACCCGCCCGAAGGCTATCAGGTGCAAGGTTGGACGCCGACTGCCAGGCAAACCGCCGAGCGAGCGGGCCATGACTACGTTCTGGGTGAATCATTGCGACGATGGCAGTGGTGGGTGCTATGGCTGATCTTGTTCTTAAATACTTCGGCAGGCATTTCACTGATCTCGCAAGAGGGACCTGTTTTTCAGGAACTCACTAAGGTGAGCGCGATCGTCGCCGGCGGCATGGTAGGAATCGCCAGTTTGGGTAATGGTGTAGGCCGAGTTTTTTGGGCTTGGGTCTCGGACTTGATCACGCGGCGCGTGACCTTCGCCGTCATGTTCATTCTTCAAGTCCTACTCTTTTGGTTTCTGCCGACGATTACCTCGTCGTCGACAATGACAATCGTCGCGTTTGTTATCCTGATGTGTTACGGAGGCGGGTTCGGCACGATGCCTGCGTTCACCGCTGACTACTTCGGGCCGAAGAATGTAGGGTCCATCTATGGTTTGATGCTAACGGCCTGGAGCTTCGCCAGTGTATTCGGCCCGCTTTACATCGCCCGCATGCGTGAGACTACGGGTAATTACGCCGGCGCGCTTCACGTGATCGGCGTCGTGATGCTCGTTTCCATTTCGTTGCCAATCATTGTCAGACCGCCACGACGTGAACAATCAGTGTGAACATCGGACCCAATTTGTTTTTACTGGCTTAACTCGCTGCATCATGACATTTTCAAGCAGCTGAAATTCGCTCCAGCCGCGAAACATTGGATGGAGAATATGTTTGCGTTGCTTTCGAAATGGCCGCTCGTTAGGCAAATCCGCGAACGCAAGGACGGCACTGGGCTAGAGTCCATGTCGGACAAGACGCGTGCGATGCGAGCGAGAACTGATAATGCGCAGGTGGCGCGCTCCATTTGTCCGTATTGCGGCGTTGGCTGCGGGCAGTTGGTTTATCATAAGGATGGGAAACTGATCTCGATCGAAGGCGACCCAGAGAGTCCCATCAGCCAGGGGAATCTCTGTCCGAAGGGCGCTGCATCCTATCAATTGCTTACCCATTCACGGCGCGAAACGAAAATGAAATATCGGGCACCGCGCGCGAAGGAATGGAGCGAAATTTCTCTGGACCGGGCAATGGATATGGTAGCGGACAGGGTTTGGGAGTCACGCAGGCGCACATTCGTTCACAAAAAAGATGGTGCGACCATTAATCACACGACCGCTATCTGTCATCTCGGCGGCGCCACGCTCGATAACGAGGAAAATTATCTCATTCGAAAGCTATTCACTCTCGGCCTGGGGATGGTCTGCATATCAAACCAGGCGCGAATATGACATAGCAGCACGGTGCCCGGTCTGGGCACCTCCTTCGGCCGGGGCGGAGCTACAACCGCGCAACAAGATCTGGCCAATGCTGATTGCATCTTAATCGAAGGCTCGTCCATGGCGGAAGCGCACCCGGTCGGTTTCCGCTGGGTGATGAAAGCAAAGGAACGCGGCGCGACCATCATCCATGTAGACCCAAGATTTTCGCGCACGAGCGCGCTGGCAGACATCTGGGTGCCGATGCGCGCCGGTGGCGATATCGCATTTCTGGGAGGAATTATCAGGCACATTATCGAAAACAACCTTTTCTTCCGCGATTACGTCGTCCACTTCACCAACGCGTCATGCATTCTGCGCGAAGATTTTCGCGATACCGATGAAGGTACAACTGGCTTTTTCTCCGGCTGGAACGAACAGGAACGCGCGTACGACAAAGAAAGCTGGTCCTACGAAGGCCACCCCAACCTAAGTTTTCCGGAACGCGATCTGACTCTACAGCACCCGCGCTGCGTTTTCCAAACGCTGCGCCGCCATTTTGCGCGTTACACGCCCGAGATGGTAGAAAAAATTTGCGGTATTTCGCCTGCGCTTTTTCAGAAGGTCGCAGATGCACTTGTCTCAGCATCGGGTCCGGACAAAAGCGCCGCGATCTGTTATGCGCTTGGCTGGACGCAACATTCCAAGGGCGTTCAGATCATTCGGACCGCTTCGGTTTTACAATTGTTGCTTGGAAACATTGGTCGGCCCGGTGGCGGAATTCTGGCGCTACGCGGTCACGCTTCGATCCAAGGCTCGACCGATATCCCAACGCTCTACGATATTTTGCCCGGCTATCTGTCGATGCCACGCGGCGACGGCAGTGAGGAAACATTGCGCGAGTACCTCGCGCATCAAACCAAGCCAACCGGTCTCTGGAACAATTTTCCCAGCTACTTCATTAGTCTGATGAAGGCCTACTACGGCAAGAACGCAACGGCGGAGAACGAGTTCGGGTACAACTGGGTCCCGAAACTTACTGGGAACCATTCGTTCTTCGAATATCTCTACGATATGGCCGATGGAAAAATGGAAGGCATGTTTATGATGGGCCAGAACCCGGCGGTTGCTGCGGCAAACTCGCGGTTCCAACGAACGTCGCTTTCGAAATTAAAATGGTTGGTGGTTCGTGATATGGTCGAAATCGAAGGCGCTACATTTTGGTACGACTCGCCCGAGATCGAGCGCGGCGAATTGAGGGCGGAAGAAATTGAGACGGAAGTTTTCTTTTTTCCAGCCGCAGGCCACGCAGAAAAAGCAGGCGCGTTCACGAACACGCAGCGAATGTTGCAATGGCGCGAGAAGGCGGTGGATCCGCCCGGCGACGCTCGATCGGATGCATGGTTCATGCATCAGCTTGCTTTGCGCCTGATCGCAAAGGCAAAAGAATCCCGGGATCCGCTCGACGAACCGTTGCGCTCGCTCGATTGGTGGTACCCGGAAGACAAGCTAGGCGATCCAGAAATGGAAGCTGTGTTGGCCGAGATCAACGGTTGGTACACCAAGGCACAGCCTGGTGCAGATGGAGTCGTGTTTGACGGCGCCGATCGCGCAGGCAACCCGCATCACGGCCCGCAGGTGGAAGGATTTGCCAAACTGAAGGCCGACGGTTCCACCGCAAGCGGCAGTTGGATTTATTCCGGCGTTTTTGGCCCGGACAAGATTAACAAGGCGAACACGCGGAATTCGAAAAGTTATTTAGGCCACGGGTGGGGCTTTGTCTGGCCGGCCGATCGCCGCATTATATATAATAGAGCGAGCGCCAGACCGACCGGGGAGCCGTGGAGCGAACGTAAGAAATTAGTTTGGTGGGACCAAGGCCAGCACAAATGGACCGGGATCGACGTTCCTGATTTTGTTCCCGACAAGCCACCCGGCTTTCGGCCGACTGGGAATGAAAGTGGGCTCGCTGGCATACCCGGTGACGCACCGTTCATCTTGCACGAGGACGGTCTCGGGTGGCTCTATGTAGCAAAAGGTTTGCAGGATGGACCAATTCCGACCCATTACGAACCGCTCGAGTCGCCTGTGCGCAACGCCCTTTACTCGCGCGACACGAATCCGGTGGTGAATTGGTTTACGCGGAAAGAAAATCGCTTCGCGCCGCCGGGCGATCCGCGGTTTCCGTTTGTCTTAACCACATACCGGCTGACCGAGCACCATACTGCTGGCGGTATGTCGCGCTTTCTCAGTCACCTGGCGGAGTTACAACCGGCATTGTTCGCAGAAATGTCGCCCGAACTCGCTGCCGAGCTAAAAATCAACAACGGCGATTACATTTCAATCGTGAGTTTGCGCGGAGCGATCGAATCGCGGGCACTTGTTAGCCGGCGCATGCGTCCGGTACAGCTCAACGGCAAAACCGTGCATCAAATTGCCATGCCGTTTCATTTCGGCTCGGCCGGACCCGTGAAAGGCGCAGCGACAAACGATTTGGTTCCGATTTCGGGCGAGCCGAACGTGACCATCATGGAAGCCAAGGCGTGTGGTTGCAATATCGTTCCAGGCCGATTGCCGCATGGACCCGCGTTCGGAGAATGGATCAAAAAATATGTGCCGACGGATGGCCCACCGAACTTGCACCCCGAACAACCGCCACCAGGCGCGCCCGAAGGCGGTGCAGCTGGTGGTCACGGCCAACACGGAAAGACCGACAGTCGATGATCGGCGAAGGAATCCAGAGCACGAACCAGCGGAGACACTCTTACGTACAGGAAAACGTCGAAGTCGGCTTCTTCACCGATCCGACTGTATGCATTGGTTGCAAAGCGTGCGAGGTCGCGTGCAAAGAATGGAACGAAGTGCCGGATGACGGCTTTACCTGGTCTGGCAATTCCTACGACAACACCGGACATCTCGGCGCTTCCACATGGCGGCACGTCATGTTTCTGGAGCAAGATCGACAAAAGGGAGACCAAATCACTGGACCGATGTCGTTGGGCGATCAGGATCCGTTTCGCTGGGTATTCCTGTCGGATGTTTGCAAACACTGCGAAGAAGCCGGTTGTCTCGAAGCGTGTCCAACGGGCTCGATCGTTCGAACGGAAACGGGAACGATTTTTGTGCAGGACGATGTGTGCAACGGCTGCGGATATTGCGTTGTCTCGTGTCCATTCGGTGTCATCGATCGTCGACCCGAGCCGCTGCCTAATGCCGGCGGGGCTTTTAAGTGCACATTTTGTTACGATCGACAAAAAAGCGGACTCGTTCCTGCATGTGCCAAGGTTTGTCCAACCGAATCAATTGTTTTCGGCCGGCTCGCTGATTTGCGCGCGCGGGCAGCGAAACGCGTAGAAGAATTGCGCCAACACGGTTATGACGATGCGCAACTTTACGATCCGATAGACACGTCGGTGCGAGGAATTCACGCATTCTTTTTGCTGCTCGGCGAACCGGAGGCTTACGGGCTTCCGCCCAGGCCGCAGGTGCCGACTATTTATTTAAAATCCGCGTGGAGTGCGGCGTTCGCGACTGCAATCGTCTCGCTGATCGTGACACTGCTCGCCTTTGCATTTTCATCCTGATGAACGCACCGGCGTCAGAACACCGACTGGAGCAACTGCGGGAGAAAGCGTGGCAGGAAGGCGTTGTGCCAGGCCGCGGAGTAGATGTGGCCGGCGGTCCAATTCCAAGGAAGCCCGGCTACTATGGGGAACCCGTGGTCAAACCGCCGGTCTGGACCTGGGAGATTCCTCTCTATCTTTTCTTTGGCGGAATCGCAGGGATGTCAGCAGTGATCGCGCTGGCCGCTCTCCTGTTTCATCAGGTCGACGTTGCGCGGGTGAGCATGTGGGTCGCGGCCATTGCAGGCGCCGCTCTTTCGCCAATTCTGCTAATCATGGATCTGGGCCGTCCGCATCTCTTCGTTCACATGCTGCGCGTGTTTAAACATCGTTCGGCAATGTCGATGGGCGCATGGATTTTGACAGCCTTTAGTGCGTGCGTGGTTCCCGGCTTGTTCGCGTTTGAATTGCACGCGCGTCAGATTTTTCCGGGCGGCTTAGATCAACTTCTGGGCTTCGCCGCCTGGATTTTCACTTTTGGTGCGGCAATGTTTGGAACCTTACTCGCGACTTACACCGGCGTGCTTATCGGAGCAACGGCAATTCCCGCGTGGTTTTTGCATCGCACATTCCTGCCGATTCATTTTGGAACTGCCGGATTGGGATCTGCCGCCGCCTTCTTGGAATTGCTCGGACATCGAATTCCCGCTCTCAATTTCATCGGATTCTACGCCGCCGCCGTGGAGACAGCGCTTCTGATCTGGCTCAGTGTCGCCAAACATGGTGCAGCCGATCGCGCGATCCATGAACATGGATCGGGCTGGCTTATTCGAGTGGGCGAAATTCTCAACGGGCCGCTGGCATTGCTTCTCCGCTTCTTCG
>JBKPMH010000084.1:0-6132 GCA_046732035.1 Verrucomicrobiota bacterium | reverse complement strand
TTCCTGGACAGCACTCCACTCATCGAAAACCAGCGCCCGGAATGATTTTGCAAGCCGCGCGGGACCACCAAATCGATTTGGCGCGTTCGTTTTTTGTGGGTGACAAGGAGATCGACGTCGAGTGCGGCCATAATGCTGGTGTACGCACGATCCGGGTGCGAACTGGATTGGACCGCGACGTCACCGGCAGCGCAGCGGATTGGACCGCAGAAGACTTCCCCGCCGCGGCGCAAATTATCTTAAACGAACGATGTGAAGATCGTCCTCGGGAATGAGTAAAGCGGTTGGAATTATTCCTGCGCGATGGGGTTCCACGCGATTTCCTGGAAAACCACTCCATCCAATTAATGGAAAACCGCTTCTAAGACGGGTTTTTGAGCGCTGCCGCCGCGCCACGAGCCTGGATATGGTTGTCGTTGCCACCGATGATATGCGAATCGCGTCGGCCGCGTTTGATTGGGGTGCCGAGGTCGCACTGACTTCTCCCAAACACAACAGCGGCACGAATCGCGTTGCTGAAGTGGCGAGTAAAATCGAGCAGTGTGCATACGTAGTTAATATTCAAGGCGACGAACCGCTGATCGATCCACGATTGATCGATCGGCTTGTCGAAAAGCTTCGTTCCGATCGCAAGCTGGAAATCGTGACCGCCGCGCATCCATTCGAGGATCCGGCGGACGCTCTTTCTTCTCACCAGGTAAAGGTGGTTCTCGATCTTTGCGGCAACGCTCTTTATTTTTCGCGCGCGCCGATTCCATTCCAAGGCACCCCTCACTGCGGTAGACGAGCAAACGCGCAACCTGAATATCATCCCGGTTTGTTTCGTCACCAGGGCATTTATGGATTCCGGCGTCAAACGTTGCTCCAATTTGTTCGATGGAAACCAAGCCCTCTGGAACGCGTTGAGTCGCTCGAGCAATTGCGCGCATTAGAAAATGGCGTAAAGGTTCATGTGCTCGTTACTGCTAAAGGATCGCCTGGCATCGATACCCCAGAAGACGCAATGGCGCTGGAGCAAAAGCTTGCTCGCGCGAAGCGGAGAATGCGCTCGTGAAATATATCTTTATTACTGGCGGAGTAATTAGTTCGCTTGGCAAAGGATTAACTGCTGCATCGCTTGGAACGCTTCTCGAAGCCCGCGGTTTGCGTGTTGTGCTTCAAAAGTTCGATCCGTATTTGAACGTAGATCCCGGGACGATGAATCCCTTTCAGCACGGCGAGGTGTATGTACTGGACGACGGAGCCGAAACCGATCTCGACCTTGGTCACTACGAGCGCTTTACCAATTGCGTTCTAACCAGGCACAATAACCTCACCAGCGGTCAGGTGTACGAGTCGGTCATTTTAAAGGAACGCCGCGGCGATTATCTCGGTAAAACGGTGCAGGTCATTCCCCACGTCACCGACGTGATCAAAGGACGCATCCGTGAAATCTCGGATGAGAACAAATACGATGTGGTCATCACGGAAATTGGCGGCACCACCGGCGACATCGAAGGACTGCCGTTTTTGGAAGCGATTCGTCAATTCATTCTTGAAGTTGGAGCGCCAAATGTGCTCAACATGCACGTCACGCTCGTTCCCTACATCAAGGCGGCGCACGAACTGAAGACCAAGCCGACGCAGCAAAGCGTAGCCAAGTTGCGCGAGATTGGTTTGCAACCGCAGGTTTTGATTTGCCGGACAGAGCGAATGCTCGATCTCGATCTGCGGCAAAAGCTTTCAATGTTCTGCAGCGTTGCGGAAAAAGCGGTAATTGAAGAACGCGACGTGGCTCACACAATTTACGAAGTGCCTTTGACCCTTCACGCCGAAGGGCTGGATCAATTGGTGTGCGATCTTTTGGGCTTGAAAACTCGCGAGCCGGATCTCGCAGAATGGAAAAATTTTGTAAAGCGAGTCATTAGCCCCGCAAAGCAAATAAGAATTGCAGTGATCGGCAAATATTTCGAGGTCCGAGACGCTTACAAGAGCATCTACGAATCGCTCACGCACGCAGCTGCCAGCGAAGATTGTGGAATCGATCTCGAACTCATCGACGCGGAAACGCTGCAAGATGGGGTTCACGGCCAGTTAAAGGATGTGTCGGGCGTTTTAGTCCCAGGCGGTTTCGGTCTCCGCGGTGTTGAAGGCAAAATCAAAGCCGCGCGTTTTGCGAGAGAGCACAAGATCCCATTCCTCGGTCTTTGCCTGGGCATGCAGGTGGCAACGATTGAGTTTGCACGAAACGCCTGCGGCATCAAAGACGCTAACAGCACCGAGTTCGATAAAAACACACCAGAACCGGTGATTTCGTTACTGGAAGAGCAGCGCGGCGTTAAAAACAAGGGCGCCAGTATGCGTCTGGGCACATGGCCAACGAAAATTGCCAAGGGAACGCTCGCGGAAAAAATCTATGGCAGCACCGAAGTGATGGAGCGCCACCGTCATCGATACGAGTTCAACATGAAATATCGTGATCGGATGGATGAAAAAGGCTTCGTCATTTCCGGTACGTCCCCTGATGGAACGCTGGCCGAGCTAATCGAGCTTCGCGATCACCCTTACTTTGTAGGTTGCCAATATCACCCTGAATTCCAAAGCAAACCGAACAAACCGCATCCGCTTTTCCAAGGATTCATTCAGGCATGTCTCGAATATCAGAATCGTGAGCCGCACGCTCCAGCCGATCGAGAATCGCCTCGCCGAGCCCCTGAGAAGGAACTCGTTCTGCAACAATAAGGTCCTGATTGAGCTCGTCGAGCTCGCGCAGATAACGAAACAAATTGGCAGCCGCTTCACGTAAATCTTGGCGCTCACTTAAAATTCGAACAGCGGCAAATCTTCCTGTCGGCATCGACGGATTCCACGCCAGCAATGCGACCCGACAGTTTTCCGGAACCGCAAACGTTTCAGCGTTGTCGATCAGGCGAAGCGGGGTCTTCGGTGAGTAATGCGATGGCAATTGTCCGGGGGCGTAGATTTTTTGCGACGTGCTAACCACGTTGATATTGCCAAATTTAGAGAGTTGTTCGGCAGTGATCGGCCCACGGCGCAATATGTGAATTTCGTTATCGTGCATGGCGATAATAGTCGATTCGATCCCATGTGTCGTCGGGCCGCCGTCAATGATCAGCGGAATGCGTCCGTGTAGTTCATCCAAGACGTGCTGAGCCGTCGTAGGGCTAACCCTGCCAAACCGATTTGCGCTTGGCGCGGCGAGCGGTTTTCCGAACACCGAAATGGTCTCGGCAAAAACGGGATGCGAACTCATTCGCACAGCAACTGTGTCGAGCCCGCCGGTTACAATGTCTGGAACAGCTGGCTGTCTCGCCAGGATAATCGTGAGAGGTCCAGGCCAGAATTGCGAGATCAGTTCACCGATCTGTGAGCGAAAAGACTTATCGACCTTCGCAACGCGCTCAAGCCAGTTTCCATCGGGTAAATGCACAATGAGCGGATCGAAAAACGGTCTGTTTTTCGCCTCGAAGACTTTTGCCACCGCAACAGGGTCGAGAGCATCCGCCGCGAGTCCGTACACCGTTTCCGTTGGGAGCGCGACAATTTCACCTCTGTGCAATAATTCAACCGCGTGCTGTATGGCGGCAGTCTGGCTGCCGCGCCGTAGCGTTGCCGCTACAGTTTCGGTTTTCACATTGGCAGTTTGGCCGACAGCACCGCTTCAGATTGTTTTTTGCGAAAATCTTCTAATTTCCTGCGAATCGCTTCATCGGAGATGGCGAGAATGGCTGCTGCAAGAAGCGCAGCGTTTTTAGCGCCCGCTTCGCCGATCGCCAGCGTCCCTACCGGAATTCCGCCAGGCATTTGTGCAGTCGAAAGAAGCGAATCAAGTCCGTGCAGCTTCGATTGGATTGGCACTCCCAGGACTGGAAGCAACGTATGCGCGGCAATCACTCCGGCTAGATGTGCTGCACCGCCGGCACCGGCGATGACAACGCACAATCCGCGCGCCGCGGCACCACGCGCAAACTCAGCAGTCGCGTCGGGGGTCCGGTGTGCCGAGAGAACGTGTGCCTCGTTTGGCACTCCCAATCCATCCAGCGTTTCGACGGCGTGACGCATTGTTTCCCAATCGGATTTGCTTCCCATGATTACAGCAACTAACGACTTCGAATCAGGCATAGCCGGATTTTAGGACGTTTGATTCGTTTGCGCCAGCAAACTCACCTTCAGGCTTCCCGTCGATGTCGCTCGGCTCCCGCCGGCTCCATTCTGCGGAACGCCAAGTGAGCATTGGATTTCGGCAGTCTCCAATCGGCAGATGCCTGTCCGTCAGTTGATGCGATATTGTCGCATATGAATCGCTACGGCCCCTCGATCGTTCTCATTGGAATGATGGGAGCGGGCAAGTCCGCGGTCGGGAATTGCTTGCAGCGGCGATTTGGTTTCTCGCGCTTTGATACCGATCAAATGGTGGCATCAAAATTCGGAATGCCGATCCCGGAAATATTTTCGCAATACGGTGAGGACAAATTCCGGGACGCCGAAACGGAAACGCTCCGGACGCTGCCGATGGGCGGGTCGGGTGTTGTCGTTACCGGAGGCGGAGTTGTGTTGCGCAAACAGAACCGTGACCTGTTAAAACGGCTCGGCGCAGTGGTATGGCTCGAGGCAGACGAAGCAACACTTTTTAAACGAGCTTCGCGAACCGGCGATCGACCATTATTGCAGCACAAAAACACAAGAAACGCGTTTGCCCAAATGTTACAAGCACGGCTGCCTCTTTATGCGAAAGTTGCCGATATGCGCGTCGATACTTCGGCGCTTACGGACGAAGAAGTCACCCTTGCAATCTTGAGTAAGTTCAGCCGGTATTGCCAGCAATGACTCCCTTTAGAGTTTGATGAGTGAGAGAACTGCACATGCATTTAATCGCCAGATCTCACTGAAGCAACGATTGCTCTCGTTTGCGCATGCGATTGGGTTTGATTCCTGTCGCATCGCAGCCTGCGGTTCCCCTCCACATGAAGAGGAATTTCGAAACTGGCTGGGTGCAGGCGGCCACGGTGAAATGACTTACATGGAGCGCGGCAAGGAAAAACGATGTGATCCGCAAAAAGTCTTACCTGGGGCGTGCTCGATTGTCGTTTTGGCGCTGAATTATTTCCAGGGACAAACCCAGCCAACCAGCACGTCCGCGGCCACAGGAAGGATTGCACGTTACGCGTGGGGAGAGGATTACCACACCCTGATTTCAAACAAGCTCGATAAGATCGACGAGTTTCTTCGCGCGTTCGGCGGACAGCAGAAATATTATGTTGATACCGGCCCAGTTTTGGAACGCGACCATGCGGCTCAGGCCGGGATCGGTTGGCATGGCAAAAGCACAATGTTAATCGACCACCGACTCGGTACTTGGTTTTTTCTCGCGGAAGTTTTAACGACTCTCGAATTGCCACCTGATGAACCCGTACCAGATCGCTGCGGGAAATGTGAACGATGTATTAAGGCTTGTCCCACCGGCGCAATCACGGGTCCGCATCGCCTGGATGCGCGGCGCTGTATTTCTTATCTGACGATCGAACTTAAAGGCTCCATTCCCTTGGAACTACGACCACTGATCGGAGATAGAATCTTTGGTTGCGATGATTGCCTTGATGCCTGCCCATGGAATCGTTTTGCCGAAGCATCGCGCGAAACGGCGTTTTCTGCGCGTGCGTCAACGGCAGGCGTACCGCTCCGCGATTATCTCGGCCTAAGTAATGATGAGTTCCGTGTGTTTTTTAGAAATTCGCCGATCAAACGGATCAAGCGGCGGGGCTTGTTGCGTAATATCTGTGTGGCATTGGGTAATGTTGGGGATCGCTCGGATTTGCCTGCGCTAGAGCGGGCAGCAGCTGACCCGGAACCACTAATCGCGGAGCATGCGCAATGGGCCATTCAACAGATCCAAGACCGTCATAAGCCTGGTGTATTCGATTGCTCTCATAAACCCGACCTTATCCGGGCCGGCGGCAATTAACTAAATCCAAAGCCTTTGCTGGCGTCATCCCACATTTGTTATGAACGGGATTTTGTTTGCAAGAGTCAAACAAGCAACTGATTCTGACCCTCCACCCGAGCACCGCTCCTTGATGCACCAAACAGTAAGCACACCCGCGCCTGCCCCGTTGACGACAAAGCAGCGTCGCA
>JBKPMH010000083.1:0-23268 GCA_046732035.1 Verrucomicrobiota bacterium | reverse complement strand
GATCTGCGCTGCTGCCGCCCACCGCGCGATTTGATCAAAACGCACCGGACCAAAAGTGCTTCCATCTTCGTGCTTGCGCAGAAACCAACTTTGATTCACGAGCCCTATTCTGTTGGTGATGGCGAACCGGCAGGCGCCGTCGATGCAGAGGGAATAATGATCGTCTGTCCAGCCTGCAGTTTACGGCCGTCTTCGATGTGATTTGCGTTTTGCAGCTCATCCACGGTTACTTTGTACATCTTTGCGATCGAAGTCAGTGTCTCGCCACGTGCGACGATGTGGCTGTTGCCGCTGGCTGGATGCGATGCCCCGCCGGCTTCGGACGCAGGCGCGGCCGCGGAAGGTGTACTTTCGCCAATCATCACGCCTGGACGTATATGTGCAATTTGCTGTTCCAGCTTCAAGATCTCCTGAGAGAGCGCGTCGATCTTGGCATTCTGTTCGTCTATTTTCTTCGCCAGCGCTTCCAGTTGAGCGTTATCATCTGATTTGCCGGTCTTCGCCGGGGGCGATTGAGCGGAAGCAATGCACAGCAATCCGAACAGAAATGTTGCGCAAAAAAACCGTGCGAGCTTCATCGGGGCAAAACTCTGCCATCAGCAGATTTGTCTGGCAAGCGTCATCCAAGCAGAGCGTGATTCTATTCGTCACAACATTTTAATGGTTTAGGGATTCAAGTTTTCAACAATAGAAACGCGTGCGGCTTGCCTTTCCAACATTTGCTCTTAGATTTTTTTATGCCTGAGCGCATTCAAAAGCCGGTCGAACCGGCTCCCTGGGGTCCCAAACAAGGTGATGGTGGAGGTCCGCGTTCACCGGACATTTCGCGGCCGGACACTAAGGATCTTTTAAAAAAAATGCGCAAGGTGGATCCCAATCAATCCAAGCGCTATCGCCAGCGCACTGGACAATAATGGAGCGCTTTCCGGTGGCGTTTGACCAGAATTTCTCTGGCGCAGCCGGTGACTTCCCTGCGCTGTTACGACACAAAGGATTGCTGGATCCCGTCGCTGCGAATCCCGTTACACAAGCAGGACCGCCGCAGAAAAGATGGCAGCCAACAGAAGCAACCACAATTCTGGCTTTCAAATTTTCAGGCGGCGTGCTGGTGGCAGGCGACCGGCGCGCGACTGCTGGTAACACCGTTGTGTACGATCGCGCGGACAAGGTTTTGGAAATCGACCGGCACTCCATCATGGCCATCGCCGGCGTGCCGGCAACAGCCTGGGAAATGGCGCGTGTCCTCGGACATTCGTTCCAATATTTTCGCAGAACGCAACTCCAGGAAATGAGTGTCGATGGCAAAGTGCGCGCTCTATCCAAGCTGCTGCGCGATAATTTCGGATTTGTGATGCAAGGGGTTGGAGTCGTGGTGCCGATCTTCGCGACCTACGATTTTCATCCGAAGCCCGAGGCGCGGCTTTATTTTTATGATGCCATGGGGGCGCAATTTGAAGTGACTGATTACGCGGCGACGGGATCGGGATCACCGGCCGTGCGCGGCATTCTCTATTACGAAAATAACTGGGGCGCGAAACCATTGCAGGAATTAAGCGAAGACGAAGCGGTATCGATAGCGCTGCGTGCATTGGATACCGCTGCGGAATCCGACACATCGACTGGCGGTGTAGATCGTAGCGGAAAGATTTACCCGCTGATCAAGGTCGTCTCGCATGAAGGCATCGCGACATTGCCGGAAAGCAAAATTGCGGCGGTGTTCAAGGAAACCGTCGCATGATTGAAGAACCATATCGTTGGGTCGAAGCGATCGCTAATCGCCGCGAATACATTGAAGCACAGCTTGCTCCAGGCAGTCCGATCGCGGCGCTCAGTTATCGTGACGGCATTTTATTTCTCACCATCGGTCAGACGCGACAGAAGGTTTTCGAGATCTACGACAGGATTGCAATGGGTGCGATTGGCCATCCCGGAGATATCGAACGGCTGCGAATGGCGGCGATCGAACTAGCCAGCACTGAAGGCTTCACACGGTCTGCAGCCGATGTTTCATTGCGGCGGCTCGTCCACTACTCGCTAAGTCCGGTAATGAAGACCGCGTTTGAACAGATTTATGGGCCACCCTATCTGGCACGAATGCTTTTTGCGGAAGTTGGAGAACGTCCTGAGGAGGATTTGTTTGTGCGAGTAGAATACGATGGAGAAATCGCGACCAATGGCGCGGCTTACGCGCAGGTGCAGCGGCATTTCGCCGCTCTCAGCGGGACAAAACAATCCAGAGACCTGATGGAAGGATTTCTGGCAACCCAGCACGCGCCGGACGCCAACCTTCAAACTACGCTCAACTTAGCGCTCGATGCATGGAGCATTGGGCATATGACTTTGCAAACCGATGACGCTAACGAACAACCGGAACGCAGTGCGGTTACGAAACATCGAGACGAACAGCTCGCCGTCAGTGGAATTGAAGCCGCGTTGCTTGAGCGTGAGGCCGGGAGGGCGATCCGATATCGTTCGTTGTTAGACAAAGAATTGCGTCCCTTGCTTCGCGATTGATATATGAGGAGAAATCATTCTCCGGGGGTCACACGTGAAAAATGCTCGCAATATCCTGGCTCTTTCAGGTTTGCTCCTGATGATGGGGTCTTTTGCCTGGATGCAGCTGCACCAGGCAGAAAGAGTTAAGCCGACAGCAGCATTAGCGCCGGAAACACCTCCTCCGTCCGGTTCCTTCGCAGTAGTTATTCTTGATCCCGGGCACGGCGGACAGGATTCCGGCGCTATGTGCGGAGGGCTGCTTGAAAAAGACATCACCCTGGACGTGGCGCGACGCATCGATCGGTTGCTCGACTCGGAAGGAATCGCCACATTGATGACGCGCATGGGAGACACTTACGTCTCCCTGGCAGATCGCGCGGCGGTCGCCAATCGCACTGGAAGTTGCATTTTCGTCAGTATTCACTTTAACGAGGACAACAAACCGATCGCCAGCGGGGTCGAGACTTACTACGCCTCGCATCAAATCACTTCGAGTTCCTCTCTGGCTTCGTGGCTGCCTTTTGTGTGGCGACCGCTTTCCAACGCGCCGAATCCGGAAAGTCAAAGGCTCGCAGGATTTATTCAGGAAGCGCTGGTAGCACGGACGCGGGCGATCAATCGAGGCACACAAGCCGGGCAATTTTTTGTGATCGCAAATGTGACGTCTCCTGCGGTCTTAATCGAAGGAGGATTTCTGACCAACAAAGAGGACATTTCCAAACTCGCCAGCAACGATTATCGCGACCAGATCGCCGCGGCCGTAGCTGATGGCGTTTTGCAATATCGCGACGCAATAAATCACCGTACGCCAACGGTGGCAGTCACAGCTGCGGGAAAGCGCTGAATAACGCAAACGCGAAGACGTCAAAACAACATCCAATGAAGGCCAAGGTCGCTGCGCTGATCTTTATTGGCTCAGTTGTGTTGGCACAAGGGGATCCGACTGTTGAAAACGTGCAGCAAGCCCTGAAAAATCAGGGATTTTATTACGGTGAGATCACAGGCGAAAAGAATGCGGAATTGACCGCAGCGATCCGCCGCTATCAGATTCGCAATGGGCTTCAGGTGAACGGCGAGCTCAACAATGAGACGCTTCAATCGCTTGGCGCGAACTCTTCTGCGTCTGCACAGCAGCCTGCAAGCCCTGCGTCGCCAGGCCCAGTGGCGCCGAAGGCCGGTGAACAACCTCCCGGTGCAGAGGCAAATGCGACGCCGTTACCCGTTCAGCCTCTTACGAATGCCACGCCATATCGACAAGTGTATCCGTCCAATCCAGCGGCCCCGGCCCTGTCGGAGATGAGAGTGCTAGCGCGAACGCCTTTTGAAACAGCGCCGCCCGAAGTACAACGAAATGTGATCGTTTCCGCTCAAATTGCATTGGCGCGACGCGGGTTTTATCACGAGGAAATCAACGGTATTTATGGACCGGCAATGGAGACTTCTCTGCGAGCGTACCAGGCACGCGGCAAGCTTCCGGTGACAGGCCAGCTGGATCTGGAAACGTTGGCGGCACTTCGCTTGTTGCCGCAACCGCGGCAACCATTTTACGATCCGGCGCAAAGACGCTGGCGCCCTCCGCCGGTGCCGCCCCCTCGCGGCGAAAGGATTCCCGATTGAGGTCCAGAAACTGGGACGACGCTCAAGACGTAGAGCGCATCCGCTACTTCGGATTGTCAAAACTGACTGATTGCAGTTCGGCAAACACTGTGCCGACAAACACCTGCGCTTCAATGCGAAGCAGAAGTCGTTCAGAATCGTCGGACACCCAGATAGTGCCACGCCGAAATTTCCGATGCGGTTCTAATTCGCGTTTCTTACCGATTCGCTTGAGCTGCAAATCGAGTTTGATCGCGTTGTAAGTTCCAGCGTGCACTGAGACTTTTTCCCTGCCAAGCACCGTAACCGTGGCGAGATAAGCATTCGTCGCGGGATAGGCCACCACGCGATAAACAGCGCGCTCTTTGAGCGGTTGGCTGCGCAAGTACAGCATTGCGGAAAACAAATCGAACAGGTTGGGGAAATTAAACTGCCGGGTCTTTGTTTCCCCTTTGCCTGTATCCTCCGTTCTCGCGCGAGTCACCCCATAATTTGTAAACGCAAGATGGGTGATAATTTTCTTTGACCGGTAACTCTCGGTCTGCTGGGTCTCGATTGGCCGCAGTGTTACAGCATTGGCGACCGCCTGATAGTTCACATCCAATTTCCACAACGCCCGCACAAACCCAATGGTTCGGCCTGTGCCGTCCAGTTGAAGATTGCCTGGAGACGGCTTTGTAAAATGCACATCTCCAGTGGCAGCTGTAAAACCAGACCACCCGAAGCGATAGGATGCGCGCAAGGGGCGGAGCTCCGGAAAATCGCCAGGCGGGTCCCTGCTCACGGTCGCTTCCCAGTTTGCCGCGAATGAGTTAGAGCAGACCGCGAGAACGGCAAACATTACCGGCAGCATTCGAGGCCCGGTTGCGAGCCATACGTTCACAGGCCGTAAAGATGCGCCGATTCTTTTTCTTTTACATGGGTCGCTGTCTTTCATTCGTACGAAAAAAATACACGCGAGTTTAGCTCGCGTGTATTTCCAATTCTCGAAATTTAAAAATTAAGGCTTCGCTGCTTTTGCGGGAGTACCGGCTGCTTTCGCTGTGGAACTTGGGGCGCGTCCGGGCTTGTTGAGCACGGTGATGATGTCATTGGTAAAATCGACATTATCCGGCGCGTACAGCAGGAATGGAACACCATTGATGCTCATGCCCGATTTATCGAACACCAGGTCGAAATGGTTCGCTTTGACTTTTTCCATCACGACATCGGTGATTTCCTTCACGATCCCTTCTCGCACGCGCATCAACTGTTCCTGTAATTGCCGTTCGCGAGTTTGACGGAAATCGCTAATCTCGCGCTCCATGTTTTTGATGTTGGCAATTTTGTCGTCCCGTTCCTTTGCCGTTTGAGTTTTCTTGTCCGCACTCAGCGCCGGCGACTCCAGCTGCTTGTTGAGATTGTTGATTTCATCCAGCGCCTTTTTGTAAGACTCCGCTCGATCGTCGTATTCCTTCTTGGCGGAATTCTTGGCATCGTTGATTTTTACTTCCGCTTCCTTGGTCTTGTTGTATTCCTTGAAAGCGCGCTGCATATCAACCGTTCCGATTTTCATTGTGCCTTGTGCAAAGGCCGCAATCGGAAAGACCAGCGTCAATGCAAGCATTGTAGACAGAGACTTTTTCATAAAATGGAGGATACAGTGCTAGGAATCGCGTTAGACTGCAACCATATATATTCGTTCAAAATTGGTAGCCTACGTTGAAGTTGAAGCGCCCTCCACCGTTATATCCATCGCGCTGTAGAGGCCATCCATAATCGAGGCGCAACGGGCCAATGGGCAGATCAAGCCGAAGCCCGATGCCGACGTCCGACGCAATATGGTTGAAACCGAATGACCATTCACCGCTGTTAACAAAACCTGTATCGTAAAAAATCGCTCCACGCGCTTTTTCAATAATGGGGAAAGTCCATTCAATCGTGGTACGCCACATGGATTTTCCACCAATCGGCTCCCCATTCTCATCCAATGGGCCAACTTGACGATAAGGAAAACCGCGCAGGTTATTTGAGCCTCCCAGATAAAGCCGCTCGAAGATTGGTACATCCGTCCCATCTCCCCACTGGCTCACGGTCGCGATTTCGCCGTTGATTACCAGGATGGTGTCCCATGGAAGATGAAAATATTGCGATCCTTCGAAGTCCAATCCGTAGACCTGAGTGTTACCGCCAAGAAAGCCGCCGGCAATATAAGGGGAAAAGGTGAAGCGTTGTCCTTTGCGCGAGAGAAGTGGATTGTCGCGCGAGTCGTACACGACACTGCCAAATATCTTGCTCTCGGTAAACGAACCGGCTTGCGATTTGATGAAGTCCGAGGCGCTAACTGAGACATTAAAGATGTCGATATCCTGCAGCGAGTATCCCAACGTCGTATAAGTGTATGTATTGATGGGCTTGCGCGCTTCGAAGGCGAACCCGAAGTTGCGCTGGTCGTACTCGGAACTCAAATAGTTTGCCTCCGTATAAAAGGCCTGGCCATTCAATGAGAGTCGTCGATCAAGAAAGTACGGTTCGGTAACTGAAATGATAAAATCCTTCCGTTGCGTGCCGTACTGGATGCGCAGCCTGAATTTTTGACCGCCGCCCGTGAACGACGGCCAGTTAAAAAGATCGAAATTGCCCTGAGTGAGTTCGGCGAATCCG
This sequence comes from Verrucomicrobiota bacterium, assembly GCA_046732035.1. GTDB lineage: Bacteria > Verrucomicrobiota > Verrucomicrobiia > Chthoniobacterales > UBA10450 > Udaeobacter. The sequence goes on along the minus strand of JBKPMH010000083.1, from coordinate 16,533 downwards.
ACCAACTGATCAACGGTGCTGTAGCCACCTCCGAAGCTCAGCGAACCGGTCCGTTTTTCCTGCACCAGGATTGTAAGATCCTTGCGCCCGGGAATCTCGGTTTCTTCAGGATAAGTCTCGACTTTTGCAAAGTATCCCAGGTTCTCGAGACGTTTCTTGGTGATGTCCACTCGGACAGTATTAAAGACGTCGCCCGGCGCGACGAGTACTTCGCGCCGGATGACCTTATCCTTGGTGCGCGTGTTCCCCTCAATGTTGACCCGATTTACGAAAGAGCGAACCCCTTCCTCAATAGTATAATGTACATCGATCAATGCAGGACCAGCAGGCGTGCCGTCGGGCTGGATCACCGTATCGACATAGCCGCCGCTGCCATAAGCATCCGCCACTGCCTTGGCGTCATCGCGCAACTGCTTGGGCGAATAGACACTCCCTTCCTTCATTTTTAGCAAGGCCCGGATCCTGTCCTCCGTCGTATTCTCGAAACCGGTAATGAGCAGTTTGCGCACGTGATATTTCGGACCTTCAACAATCGCGATGGTGAGCACCATCGGGCCCTTCTCGACGCGCTCTCTGCGCACGTCTTTTACCTCGACATCGATGTACCCGTGGTCCTGGTAAAATTCGCGGATTTTGTCGAGATCCTGTTGCAATTGTACATCGTCAAAGCGGCCGGATTTATCCAGAAAGGAAATGATGGTCTTACCGCGCGTCTTCATCTGTTTGCGCAGCACCTTGTCGCTAAAATGCGTGTTTCCTTCGAAATCAATCCGGCTCACCGCGCCTTTGACTCCTTCCGTGACAGTATAAACAACCCGGGCCGTTCCGCGCTTTTCGTCAATTGGCTCGACGCGAAATTGAACGTTCACATCAGTAAAGCCGCGCCCCTGGTAGACTTCGATGATCTTCTGCCGCGCTTCTTCCAGCTGTTGTTCGTTAACCGGTTGGTTCAGTTTTAACTTGATTTCCTTGCGCAGTCTTTGTGCCTTCACGTGTTCGGCGCCGTCGATGACGATTTCGCGCATGATCAAACGTGTTTGCACAGCAACGATTACTTTCAATCCATCGCCCTGCGGCTGCGCAAAAATCCGGACGTTTTGAACCGAGCCGGTCTTGTAAAGAGCCGCGATATCCTGCTCCACCACCTCGTTGGAATAAGGCTGACCCACTCTGGTCCGCATTTGTGCGAGAATTCGTTCCCTGCTGACCGTGCCGGGCCCGGTGTATTCCACGTCAATCGAGCGGACGATTGGAGGCCCCTGCTGTGCCGGCTGCGGCTCCTGCGCCCATGCGAGTTTCGCACCGAATAGTGCGCAAATCGAAACGGCCCAGATTGCAAAAAGCGGGGGGCGCATCCATCCACAAAAATATCTCATAGGTTAAGAAGCGCGGCCCCGCGCAAGCAAGCCCACGCAGGACAGGCGGCTATATCGGAAAGAAGGCGTCGGTCGTCAAGGTGAGATTTTTCAAGCGGGCGCTCAGTTTGACCGGTGCGATAGGCTCTTTCAATTCAAAAGTTCATACCAATTATTCCGACGGCGCGGTTCGTACCCGGCGTCACGAATAAGCGATTCAATTTGGCTTGCATCTAATCGAAAGGTTGTTCCCGCAGCGCTGACAACGTTCTCTTCCATCATCACCGATCCGAAATCGTTTGCCCCATACCTGAGTGCGATCTGGCCAATCTCGGGACCCTGCGTGACCCAGGAGCTTTGGATATTTTCGATGTTATCCAAAAAGATACGGGCCAGTGACTGCATTCGCAGATATTCGGCCACTCCCGCCGGGTATTTAGTCTTCAAAACGGTGTGTTGCGGCTGAAATGTCCAGCAGATGAACGCGGTAAATCCACCGCTACGATCCTGTTGCTCGCGAATGCGATGCAAATGTTCGATTCGCTCTTCGACCGTTTCAACGTGCCCAAACATCATGGTGGCGCTCGATTTTAATCCGAGTTCGTGCGCTGTTTGCATAACCTCCAACCATTGATCGCTGTTGATTTTTAACGGAGAAATTTTCTTCCGCACCCGATCAACGAGAATTTCGCCGCCACCGCCTGGAATTGACCCGAGTCCGGCGTTCTTGAATTCCGAAATCACTTCGCGCAGCGGCATTTGGAAGGTCTCCGCGAAATGCTGAAATTCTGGTGGACTGAATCCATGGATATTGATGTGCGGATATTTTTCCCGGATGTGATTCAGCAGATCGATATACCATTTGAATGGCAACTTGGGATGATGCCCCCCTTGCATTAGAATTTGAACGCCGCCAACGGAGGAAAGTTCGTCCAGTTTCTGATCGATCTGCTCGAACGATAGGACGTAATGATCCTCATCTTTCTCGGTCCGATAAAACGCGCAGAATTTGCAGTAAACGTTGCAAACATTTGTGTAGTTGATGTTGCGATCGACTATGTAGGTGACGATTTCACCTCCCCGTCCCGCATAGCTTTTCGCCTTTGCCAAATCGCGTCTCGCGTTGGCCAGCGCTCCAAGCTCTTCCAACGGCAGTCCATATAATTCCAGCGACTCCCCAGTAGAAATCCGTTCGCCGGCGAGCACTTTTTCAGTCAATCCATCTGGATTTAGAGAGGCCATCGCCCGCCATTTTATATGACGCCGAGGACCATTGCACGTAGATGATTCCAGTGAAGCATCGAGTAGCAATCGTGGGAGCGGGTGTTTCCGGCCTCACCTGCGGGGTCACTTTCGCCGAGCGAGGCGACCACACAACGATCTTCGCCAGAGAAATCGGACAGCAAACAACGTCAGCAGTCGCCGGGGCGCTCTGGTTTCCGTACGATGTAGAACCAGCGAACAAAGTCATCCCCTGGGCGCTCGAGACTTACAAGACACTCATTGAACTGGCTCATCATGCTGAGAGCGGCGTTTCGATAATCAAACTGCTCCAGCTTTCGCGGAATGAAGAAATTCAGATTCCAGAATGGGCGTTTCCGCTCGGAGCAGAACCTGTCATCCCGCGCGGAGTCGAGGGACTTCTCGAATTATTCTCGAGCGGCTTCTCGCTGAACGTTCCGCTCATGGATACCACGATTTATCTGGATTACCTTCTAGATCGTTTCAGCGCTGCCGGCGGATCAATCACCACGGATACGGCATTTGTGCGGCTCCGAGACGTGGATGCAAAATTTGACCTCGTAATTAACTGTGCCGGAATCGGTGCCCGCGAACTGGTCCGCGACACCGATCTTGAGCCGCACCGCGGCCAGGTCGCGATTGTGCCCGAAATCGAAGATCTTTCGTACGCCATCGTTTGCGATGATGCGCCACTGATGTACGCAATCCCGCGCAGCAATGATTGTTTATTCGGAGGAACCAACGAGGCTAGCGACGAGCTTGCTGTTGATTCGACAACAACCGCCCGAATCGTCGCTGAGTGTAGCCGCACCTTGCAGATCAAGAAACCAAACGTTCTCGCGGAGCGCGTCGGACTGCGTCCCTTCCGCAAATCAGGTGTTCGCGTGGAGCGGGCTCGGCTGAGCGACGGCCGTGTCGTGGTTCACAATTATGGGCACGGCGGGGCCGGGTTCACGCTGTCGTGGGGCTGCGCAGAAACTGTTCATCAACTCGCGACGACTTTTGGAGAACGGTAAAGCTGAAAAATGTAGTGCGCGCGAAGTCTAACGACAAGTAGCCGAGATTATCGCCTAATCTGGATCGTGCCTTAAGTGAGCGCGATGCACTGAAAGGAGCTGACTACGTCGTCAGGACCCTTTGCAGCAAAGAAACTCTCGTAATAGCCCGGCCCGAGATCCCAGTAAGGTCCCTTGTAATAGTCGTCGCGATAAAATCGCCACACTCCGCTCACCACAATCAGGCAACTGATCCGATCATTCCAAAAATCGCCCACGTAATGGAAACTCAAGTTCGTGCGAGCATATGCGCCCTTAAATCCAACGTGATCATAAAGCACTATTTCCGGGAGGCGAGTCGACTGCGTGATCAGCGGTACCGGCTCTTTCCCAGCCGCAGAAGCGTGATAACTCAGCGGACTAATACTCCATTTCATGTCGATGACGCAGCCGTTATCCGGCGACAATTCGGTTTTGGGTATTCGTGGCATAGGCTTGGACGGCAATGGTTTTTTCAATTTGATCAAATGATAAGTCCGCTGTCGAGAAAAGACATTAATGAAGAGTTTTGAGACGCAACCGTGGGATTGCGGTCATTGCCCCTTTGCCCGGCCGATAACGCCACAAGCGATGCGCGCGCCTGAGTCACCAGAAGGCTGAGACTTGAGATCGTCCGCCTTCTCGTGAACTACCACCGACCGTCCGATTACAGAGCGTTCGTCGTTCGTGAGGGAAATTTGATGATCCACATATTTCAGCGTCGCCTTTCCAGAAGCGTCCGCTTGCACATTACCCATATCGCCCAAGTGCCGTTCGGGTGTGTCGGGTCCTGCATGGGGTTTGTGGGTCGGATTAAAATGGGCGCCAGCGGAACTCGCGTCGGCTGCGCTGCAATCGCCGAACTCATGGACATGAAACCCGTGACTACCAGGCGCCAACCCGCTGATTTCAGCCTGAACCTGCACCCCATCAGCCTGCCCGATGAACGTGACCGTACCGCTGACTTTGCTTCCGGAGCTGGAATGAAGCACCGCAACAGCTTTCTGCGAAGCTGACGATTTTTCCGCTGGCGTTTGGGACTGTGCGCTGAAGCCGATCGCTAACAAGCTGATCAGCACGATAAACAAACCTTGAAAAGAATTCATATTAACATCTCTATTTCGCAAGACCCGACAAATCCAGTCGCATCAAATCCTTCGAAAACTGCGTGCAAGATCCGGTTTCTGTCCTCTACGTTTTCATCAACTGCAAATAGATCTCATCCAAGCGATCTGCTTGCGCGCGTAGATCGAAATTTTTTCGAACCTCGTCGGCACCGCGACGCGCGATCCGCGAAAGGAACGCGGGATCTTTCACGGCGTTGAGAAGCGCGTTACCCAATTTTTCGTGGTCTCGTTCCGGGACGAGCACGCCGGAAACGCCATTCTCTATTGCTTCGGGAATCCCTCCATGCCGGCTACCGAATGCTGGCAGGCCGCTGGCCATTGCTTCCAACATTGAATTTGGAATGCCTTCTTGATTTCCATCACGGCCGGTCTGGCTCGGGTGTAAAAAAATATGCGACGCATAATAGATTTCGCGAAGTTGCTCCTGCGAAAGGAAACCCGTGAAGGAAACGCGGTCCGAAATGTTCAGTTCCCGCGAAAGGTCCTGGAGTTGATTGAGCAACGGACCTTCTCCAGCAATCGTTAGGGTCGAATTTGGATGTTGCCGCAGGAAAAGTGCAAAGGCGCGAAGCGTCACCGGTAGACCTTTCTTTTCGATCAGGCGACCAGCCTCCACGAATCGCCATTCCTGGGACGTGGCCGAGAAGTCCCGCTCGCAAAAAGGAAATTCATCCAGCGGGATGCCTGTTCGCTGGATCTGAATTTTCTCTGCATCACAGTCCAGATCCAGGATTGCGCGCCGCAGCGATTCGGAACGAACAAGGACGAGCTTCACTGCACTGAGCATTCGTCGTGTCGCGTCTCGATAAGCCGGCTTGTGCATATCGACGTTCACATCGGCGCCGTGAAAAGAAACAACCGACGGTTTTTTCCAGGAACGAATCAGTGGCAGGAGATGAACGGCGATCTGGCCAAAATAAATGTGCAACAGGCGAGCGTCGGTCTCAGTCAAAATCCCCTCCAATGCATGCAGTTCGCGGGCCGAAATCTGCCATGGCACATCACGCAATTGCCTGAACCAAAGTCGTCGCAGGAAGTGCGTCGTTGGCCTGGGCGCTATATGGATTGGCTCAAATGGGTAACGCCCGGCTTGTTCGCGCTTCTGCGCAATCACCACGGGACGGCATCGCTTTAGGGCTGTGATTTGCCGATAGATATGCAGCATCTCTGGCTTCAGAAATGTCGCGCAATAACAGGCGACGACCGGCCGTGAATCAGGGGATGGAAGTTCCAACGGGCCAACGCTCAACGCTCAACGCTCAGTGATCAACCTGATATCTGCGCCTTTCGGCGATGGATTTGTCATCGTCTTTGCGAACAAGAAGATCCATCTTCGACTGCCAAGGTGGAACGGTCGGCGCGGCCACTCCTCAACGGTTGACAACTATCTGCGGCAACACCGCCTGAATTCACAATTCATGTCGAGAACTGCGCGCGCACCTCAGCGGGTACGCGGATCGGCCGGCCCGTTTGCGAGTCTATTGGACACCAGAGAGTCCGAGCGCGAGACAAGACATGGCCGTCGCGATTGCGGCGGATCTCGGTGAACCGCTCGAACGTGAGCCGTGTGGCTTTGCCGATCCATGTACACAATACCAGTTCATCCCTGAGCGCGGCTGGCGCTTTGTAATCTATCTCGTGCCGCAAAACGACCCAACCAATGCACTCCTGCGCTTTCGGGCTGGCGACCGCGCGCCAGTGCGCCGTCGCGACTTCCTGGACCCATCGCAGGTAAACAATGTTGTTTACGTGATCTTGCTCGTCGATGTCCGCAGGCTGCACGGAAATGATCATTTCAAAACGCGCGGACGACATCAGAAATTCAGAATAAAGGGGAAATGCGAATTCGAAAACAGCGGGGACGGCGGACTTAGCTTATGTGAAATCGACGCATTAATTCCTGCCGGGCTTCCATGGCAAGTTCAGGACTCATCCGGCTGAGGACTTTTTCACGGCGTTCCGGTTCCATGGCTGCCAAATCGCGCACCAGTTTGTTGCGCGTTCTCCATTTGGCATACTTGCTCCAGCCGATCCCGATCGCCAGCAGCGCAGAGATGATCCAAACGGTGAGATCTGTCGACGTCACCAGAAGAATAAAGAGCAAAACCTGTTGGCCACAACCGAACACGTCCGGTGCACCCGGCAGCTACCGCTAGCTCTACTGTTGTCTTATTCTGTACGGACAGATGACACGGAAATCGCGAAAACTGCAACACTTGCGGCGTTGACCGCGTCGTGTGATCACAAAGAATGTATTCCGTTGAGATCGACCGATCGAAACGCCTGCTGGTGATGAGCGCCCTGCACCGAGTCACAGCTGAAGAGGCGCAGTTGGTAGCGCAACGCGTTGGCGAGCTTCTGCACGATGTTTCACCCGGCTTCCGCGTTCTTGCTGATTTCCGGTGGCTGGAATCAATGGATACTGCAGCCGCGCCTTACATTGCCAGGATCATGGACACGCTTGCTGAAAAAAGCGTTTCTTCCGTTACGCGGGTTATGCCGGACCCGCACAAGGATATCGGTCTCAATATTCTTTCACAATTCCATTACGGCCCCGAAATCCAAATCGCTACATTCGAAACATTGGCTGACGCGCTGCAAAGCCTGATTGAACCATAAAGTTGAAAGCTGTGCGAAGATAGCTCACACAGCCCGAACGGCCGATCCGACCGCGAATTGGACCAGATTCAGCTGAGTTCTCTTTGACTTACTCGCCCTTGCCTGCGGCCCTGTTGCCTTCTTTCATAGCCTGGGCTTCGGTCATGTATTTGCCCTTTTTGGTCGTGCCGTAAAAACGCGATCCTTCCTTGTGGTACACATGCGACTCTGTGTTAACCCACACCAGACCATGACCTCCGCCCGGTGCCGGAGGATTCACTGCTGCCTGAGCGCCTCGGTTCTTTGCAGGCGCACTGCTCACAGCTGCTGGACTTGCTGCCGCAGAGCTCTTCGGTTTGAATAAATCGCCCAGAGAAAATTTGGCAGGCGACGGCGAAGCGTTTGCTGCCGGCTGTGTCTTCTTGCGGCCGCTTTTTGCTTTAGACCCTGCCGCAGGCGAAGTAGCGGCCGCTGCAGCCGGACTCGCGGCGGCGTTAGGCTCTGCTTTCTTGCGACTGCGCTTTGGTTTTGGTGCACCAGCAGGCGATTCTCCAGGCGCAGGCGACGCAGTGACTTCGGAGGTCGATGCCGTTGCGTCAGCTTTCTTTCGTCCACGATGCTTTGCCGGCGACTCGTCCGGAGTCGGAGATTGAGCTTGCAGACCGAAAACGCTGGCAAGAGCAATTGCGAGGAACGGAGTAAAGAATCTTTTAGTCATGAACGCGAGGGTAATTAAATCGCGGGATTCCAGTCAACGCGTTTCCAGGAAGAGCGGTGCGAAACGGTGTGTGGGAAACAGAGCACGGGCGGCTGTGAATGGGCTTTCCGAAGGCTGAAACGGGAATGCCTCAGCCGACGGGCCGCGAACTTAGGTCCGAAAGCTTTCGCTAGTTGAGCGCGACAGGCGCCTGCGCTAGAATCGGCCCGAATGCTTGATTTGTTTCTGGGATGCCTGAAATGGGCCGCGGTCGGGTTCGTCGTCGCGTTTGCGCTGATGAAACTGTTCGAAGCCAGTCATATTCATGACGATATCCCGAAGCCTGCGTTCAAAATACGTCAAACCAAGCGAGCGACATTGGTGTTGTCGAGTTTTGCTGCGATGCTTTCGGCTCTGGTCTGGCTGCTGGTGCAAAAGCTGGACTAGCATCGGTCCAATCGTAGCCGGCTAATCACGCTCGTTCTGCGGCGAGCCCCAGCTTCAGCCCATGTAGAAGCCGCCGTTGACGTTTAGAACGTGCCCGGTGATGTACGAAGCCATGGGTGACACGAGAAAAAGGGCAGCATTTACGATCTCATTTACGTCACCGAGACGGCCGAGCGGAATTTGTTTAACGAAATCTTGCGTCACTTCGTCAGGCATGCCTTTGCTCATGCCGACATCAATAAAGCCGGGCGCGACGGCGTTCACCGTAATGTTCTGACGCGCGAACTCCCGTGCCGAAACCTTCGTGAGCGCAATGATACCCGCCTTGCTCGACGAATAATTCGCCTGCCCAAATAACCCAAGCTGGCCACTGACGGACGACATGTTAACGATCCGCGCCCCGTTTCTCAGGATTGCTGCGGCTTGTTGTGTGACGATGAATATTCCGGCGAGATTTACGCGCACCACGTTCTCAAAAGTTTCCACTGACATTTTTTTAATCGTACGATCACTGATGATCCCGGAATTGTTGACGAGAATGTCGAGTCCACCGTGCCGATCCTGTATTTGCTTCATCATGCCTTCGACCTGTGCTGGTTGCGTCACGTCGCATTCAACCACCAGCGGATTTTCGAGTTCGCCCGCCACATTCGCCGCATCCGCCTTATTTTGTCCCTGCGGATCGGCCACGTAGTTCACCACGCATTTCGCGCCGTGTTGACCAAAGGCTTTGATCATCGCCGCGCCAATTCCGCGCGAACTCCCGGTAACGAGCGCGACCTTGCCGCTGAAATCAAGTAGATCAGGCATTTGACGATTAACGATTTAACGATTTAACGGTTCAAGGCTAGATTTTTCCAATGTCTTCACCGATTCGAATTTTGACAGCGGTCCCAATTTGTGACGGACACGACAGCGCGATCAATACGATCAACCTGGAATTTATTCGGCACGGAATTGAAGTCATTTATCTTGGCTACCATCGTTCTGTCGGCGACATCGTCCGAGCCGCAATCCAGGAAGACGTACGCGCCATTGGCATTTCGAGCTACAACGGCGGTCATGTCGAGTTCTTTGCCGAAGTTGTTGGGCTTTTGCGAAAACGCGGAGCAAACGACATCAAAGTCTTTGGCGGTGGTGGCGGAACAATCACGCATGAAGACGCCGCGGCAATGAAGCGCAAAGGCGTAGACAACATTTTCTTTGCCGGCACGTCACTCACAGAAATGACCGATTACGTTCGCCGGCATTACGGACAGCCGCGTGGGAAAAGACTGCGCGCCAAGTCGGCTGATCAGGAACTCGCCCACCAGTTGACCGAAATTGAAGACAGGAAAAAAATTCGAAATCCAAAATCCGAAAATCCTCGCAAAACGCGGGTCATCGGCTTCACCGGCCCGGGTGGTGCCGGCAAAACGACACTGATCGACGAACTGGTCCTGCGTTTCCTGAATCAGAATCCAAAGGGAAGGATCGCGATATTGTCGCACGATCCCAGCGTCATTGGCGAAGGAGCGTTGCTGGGGGATCGAGCCACGATGATCAATTCGCAAAATGATCGCGTGTTCATGCGCAGCATGGCAACCCGCGGCCAGGCTGGTGGACTTTCGCCCGCAACGCATCATTCCCTGGCCCTACTCGCCCGGTCGGGATTCGATCACGTGATCATCGAAACTGTGGGCACTGGCCAGGAGGCCATGCCTTTTCAAAAAAATGGGGTTGTCGACCAGACTGTACTCGTAATGAACCCCGATTACGGAAGTCGGTTGCAGCTGCAAAAAATCGTCATGCTCGATCTTGCCGACATCGTAGTCGTAAACAAAAGCGATCTTCAGCGCGCACGTACTGCGCACACTGAAATCGAACAACGCCTGGATCAGAACCGGCGTAATCAGCGGCTGATTGATACCGTAGCAAAACGGCATCGCGATCCTGGCGTAGACGAACTATTTGGATTAATCTCGCGAAGCCAGTCGTAGCAGCGTTTGTGTCAAAGGCCAGCACCACGGCAGGCGCTCGGCACAGGCGAGTCTACAACTAATGAAAGGAATAAATGAGCAAACTCGGACAGGTCGTTGAGTCGATCGAGAATTACAACAGATTCGTTCTCGATCAGGTGAAGCGCGCACGCAACGATGAAAAATTTGGTCGCGAGCTGTTGGGACGCTGGACCGATATTAAAGCTAAGATTCCAGCCACGCGAACGCCGACCGGATTGTCATTGCCGCGCCTGGCATTACCCGAAATCGATGACCCGGGCGAAATCGCGCGCTACTTGTTCGGCGAAGGGTTACCTGGTGAATTTCCATTCCTCAATGGCGCTTATCGCGAGATGTATTTGGAACCGATTCGGGAGGTGGAAAGTTTCGAAAAAAGCGGCGGAGCTACGCAAGCGCCAGCGCGACCGCCGTTGCCTCAAGCCGAAGAACCGACGCGGTTGTTCTCCGGCTTGATGCTGGCAGAGGATACCAACGAGCGGTTTCACTATCTCACGCAGCATCAGCGCACACATCGGCTTAGCACCGCGTTCGATGGACCGACACTTTATGGCATCGACAGCGATGCGGATGGCGTTTTCGGAAAAATCGGCGAGGGCGGCGTGGCCATTGATACCGTCGAAGACATGGTCCGGCTTTACGACGGTTTCGATCTCGGCTCACCAAACTTTTCCGCGTCGATGACGATCAGCGGTCCGGCGCCGATTATCATGGCCATGTACATCGCCGCGGCAAAGCGGAGGTTCGGCCCAAAAGTTGTTCCAAAGCTGCGCGGCACAATTCAGGCGGACATTTTCAAAGAAGTCCAAGCACAAAACGAAACGATTTTCCCGATAGAAGCGTCGCTGCGGTTTCTTACTGACATGGTCGAGTTCACCACGCAGGAAATGCCGCGTTGGTATCCGATTTCGATCAGCGGATACCACATCGGTGAAGCCGGTTCGACACCGGTGCAACAAGCTGCTTACACGCTTTCGAATGGTTTCGCCTACGCGGAGATGTTCGCAGCCCGCGGAATTCCTGTGGATCAATTCGGCCCGCGGCTCTCGTTTTTTCTCGATTGCGGTCTCGACGTCGAATATATCGCCCTCGCTCGGGTATCGCGGCGCATCTGGGCAATCGGAATGCGGGATGTGTTCGGCGCAGGGCCGCGGGGACAGCTTTTCAAATTGCATACGCAGACCAGCGGCCGCTCGTTAATTGCAGCAGAATTCAAAAATAATCTCACGCGCACTGCGGCAGAGCTAATGCTCGCTTACATGAACGCGACGAATTCGTGTCACTCCAACAGCGCGGACGAACCGTTCACAACGCCGACTGAAGAATGGATTCGGCTTGCCGCGCACGGCCAGGCAATCTTGCTGGAGGAATCCGGTATTTTCAAACACACCATGAACATGTTGAGCGGGTCGCCAGGGATGAAAGCGGTCGAGCGTTCAGTAGAAGCGGCCATTCTCGATGAGTTTCGCGAGATCGAGCGACTGGGTGGCGTGCTCGCCGCGGTGGAAGACCGTTACCAGCGAAGCCAGATCCAGAACGCCGCTCATCGTTACGAGCAGCAAATTTACGATGGCGTTCGTCCAATCATCGGGCTTAATCGTTATCGCAATGGCGAGGACGAGACACCGGAAGTGAAACTGGTGCGCACCTCGCGCAAAAAGCAACAGTTGCAGGTTGATCGGCTGGCCAAATTCAAAGAGAAAAATGCCGAAAACGCCAGACGCGCGCTGGATAGGCTGGCTAAGGTTGTCGAACTCGGCGAGAATTGCTTCCCGATGTTACTTGAAGCGGCGGAGGTCTGTTCGTTAGGCCAAATCAGCGGCCGTTTGCAGGAGGTAGTCGGACGTTTCCGGCCGATGGTGTAGGCAGCTGGAGTCGAACCGATGCTCATGGCGAGGCCGGCCGGGGCCGCGGCTGTCGCGGTCGTCCGACGCAGTAGCAGGAATGTTGCTACGCTTTTACGCGCTTAAGCCGCATGTTATCGCCGTAAAATGCGAGGCAACGTTCATCCACTACCCGGGTCGTTTTCATCGACACGATAATCTTGTCGCCGGCGCGCTTGATTGTGCCGGTTCCGGAGTTGTTAAAACTATCTTCCCATTTGAACTGCAAGGTATCCTTGCCCGTGATCTTTGCCTCACCCCCGCCATCCGGTGCCGCGCCGTGTGCGTCTTTGTAAGCGGCATCGAACAACACCTGTAGTACGTCTCCAGATTGCTCAATCGTTAATTGAAAGCCTGCCTCCCCATTGAGGAAGTTCTCGTTTGTGTACTTACCAACCCAACTCGGCTCGGCAGAAAATCCGCTCGATGCGATTACAAGGAGAACCGCCAAAGCCACAGTGCCGCTTCGTTTCATGTGGCCAGGGTAACAATTCGGGAATACGCCGCAAGACTGCCATCAAATCGTCGCACGTATGCTCACGGTGACATTCGAAATCGTTTGTGAGGCAATGCGCGGCAAGGCATACATCGGCACAAGCGGCTGGAACTACAAAAGCTGGCGCAGGAATTTCTACGGCAACACACCGCAGAAACAATGGCTCCAGTTCTGCGCCGAACATTTCACCAGCATCGAGGTGAACGGGACATTCTATCGACTGCAAGAGAAGAGTACTTTCAAAAAATGGCGCGATGAGACGCCGGACAATTTCTCGTTCGCCATCAAAGGCAACCGGTATGTCACACACAACAAAAAGCTGCTCGATGTCGAAGAATCGGTGATTCGTTGTCGCGAATCGGCTTCACCTCTGGGCGAACGGCTCGCCGCCGTGGTGTGGCAGCTTCCAGCTTTTTTGAAAAAAGACGGACAGCGATTGGAGAAGTTCGTGAAAACTCTATGTCACTGGAGCAGCACGCGACATGCAATCGAGTTTCGCCACAAATCCTGGTTCGACAATGAAGTAGCGGAATGTTTGCGGAAGTACCAGGTGGGCATTTGCATGTCCGATGCGCCCGACTGGCCAATGTGGGAAGAAGTTACGACTGATCTGGTTTACGTTCGCTTACATGGTCACACCCGCAAATATGCATCTAGCTACAGCACGCCAGCGCTAAGAAAGTGGGCAACACGTATCCGCCGTTGGGTAGGACAAGGCTGCGCCGTGCACGTCTATTTCGATAATGACGCGGAAGGCGCCGCCCCGAAGAACGCGCTGAGTCTTTTAGGAATGTTGGAGCGATCACGCCCCCAAGCGCTCTGACAGCTCAGAGACGAGCTTTTCACGATTGTCTCTGGTAACTTCCATCACGTCGACGTCGTGACGCTTTTTGATCGCGTCGGTGAAGGGAAACCGTCGCGCGGTAACAGTTCCAAGAAGCGGAACGCGACTGTCTAACGCTTCATTTACCACCTTGCAAAAAATAGCCGACCGAATCTCCATCGGCCCAATTTCGTCAATCACTGTTAGTTGCCGTGCACGCAATCCTTCGCGTACTGCTTCGATCCCAATCGTCTCCAGCGGATGCAGGTCTAGCGCATATTTTCCAACGCGCTGCTGCGTTTTGAAATTTATGTGCGCGAACACGCCATCTGTACCGTCTAACGTGACGATTTTGAAGCCGACGCGTTCTCCTTTCTTGCGAATTTCTTCGGTATAAAAACCACTGGCGTCCCAGGCCAATTCTTTCACCACGCGTTTGATCAAAGTCGTCTTACCGCAGCCGGGACGGCCCGTGAGCAACACTTTGTGATTCACTTTCGAACAATCCTTTGACAATGCGGACAAAACCACGCGGTGCGTCCGCCGATAATTGCTGAGTTAAGCTTGGTACCGCAACGAGGACATTTTTCGCCTTTTCCACGATGCGGCAGCAGCCAGGATTTTGGTATCTGATTCGCGTCGGCTTTTACCGCAATCGCCTTTCGCAATACATAGTCGGCGGCTCGGAATAGTTTAGTCAGAGCTTTATCACCGAGCCGAGATACTTCCGTCGTCGGATGGATCCGCGCGCGGAAAAGAATTTCGTCCGCGTATAAGTTGCCAATGCCGGCTATGATTCGCTGGTTCAGCAAAACAGATTTGAGGGCGCCGCGGCGCTTCAGAAGAATTTTTTTAAACTCGGGTAGACCAATCCTTAGCGCGTCCGGGCCTAGAGCGTGCTTTTTCAAAAATTCGTCGACGTCTCTGAGCAGTCCAATTTCGCCGAATTGCCGTTGATCCTCGAATGCAAGACAATGGTGGTTGGCGAAAGCAATGACCACGCGCGCGTGCCGCGGGACTTGTTCATTATGTTTCAAATATCGAAGCGATCCAGTCATGCCAAAGTGGAGACGCAACCAGAACTCGCCATCGGTGCGTACAAACAGATGTTTGCCATGGCGCCGGCTGGATTGGAAAACTTGCCCTTTTAATCGGCGTGCAAGCTCCCGAGCCGAAGTTTCTTTCAAGATGTATGCATTCCGGACGTCGACGTAGTCGATACGCCGATGCAATGAAGTGGCTTCAAGGTATCGCTTGAATATTTCAACGTCAGGCAATTCTGGCATTGGTATGGGTGAGACAGGCGATTTCTGCCTGTGAATGTTGGGATTGTAAGTTTTTGAACCGAAACTAACCAAAGGATGCCCGACGATTCAGTCGAAAAATTCATCAAACTGTTAAAAAGCTCGCCATCCGGCGCCGTCTTTAATCCGTGGTGGGAAGTCGACGAGCAAAACGACATTGGCCCTAGCGCACCGGCCATCCGAAGAAAGCAGTTGCGCGTCTATCTTCACAAACGGCTCGGCAACGTGAAACTTGCGGTAATCGGCGAAGCCCTGGGCTATCGCGGCGGCCATTTCAGCGGAATCCCGATGACGTCCGAGCGCATCCTCCTGGGAAAAAAAGAAAATGCCGGAATCAACGCTGAGCATGTTTTTTCCACCTTCAAGGCAAGACGAACAAGCAAACGTGAACAGTGCCCGAACGGTTTCTCCGAGCCGACAGCAACAATTGTCTGGAGCTCGCTACTAAAACTTGGCCTGAAACCGGAGGAATTCGTCCTATGGAACGCGTTTCCATGGCATTCATTCGATCCGCGTCGCGGTGTGCTAAGTAATCGGATGCCCACGACGTCTGAGCGGTCGGCCGGTTTATTGGTGCTCAAAACTTTTCTCGATCTCTTTCCATGTCAGAAAATCATCGCGCTGGGCAACATCGCTGTCTGGCAACTAAAGGAGCTCAATATGGAATGCCTTCTTGTTCGCCACCCGGCATCGGGAGGCGCAAGGCTTTTTCGCCAGGCGATCGCCGGGCTTAAAAATGTCTCGTCTGGTCTCATCATCTGAAGTGAACACCACCGCAGGGAGGCTGAGCCGCGAAACAATTGTGTATGGGTACATGCGAAGTTTGCGAAAACCAATATGACAAAGCCTTTGAGGTGATTGTTGATGGCAAGCACCACACATTCGATAGCTTCGAATGTGCGATCCACGCACTGGCGCCGGTCTGTCCACATTGTAACTGCCGAATCGTCGGACATGGTGTGGAAGCCGATGGACAGATCTTCTGTTGCGTTCATTGCGCGCGTACCGCCGGTAAAACAACGTTAAAGGACCGCCTTTAGACGTTGACGGGTTGAACGGGAAGGTTTGGGTGTCGCGCACGAAAAGCGGCCCGTCACCGCCGGGAGCAGTTCATTGCCATGGATGCGAATAATTACTGACTACCTTTTGGAGTCGATGACTCTCCTTCGAATCAGTCAAAACGAATTGCGCGTTAGGGCTGTTCGTTTCCAGCTGATCGCTCACTGTTTGGATTTCGGAATCGTGTTCTTTCAAAGAAACAAGCACGTCATCCATTCTTTCTTTGTTGCTGCAGACTTTTGCGGTCGTGTTCTTTTGCTTTCTTTAGCTCTTCAATAAAAAGCCTCATGTTGTTTGAGGAACTCGTTGACCAACATCGCGTTTACCATTTCGTAGCGCACACGTGGTGTTCGCAAAGTTTAAGACCAAGTAGCCGATGTATTGCACGGAACTTCGAACGAATCGTTGCAAAAGCGTTCGCGGCTGAAGTAGAACAACACTATGCAGCAAAATTCGCTGCCTGTTGCTGGT
>JBKPMH010000082.1:0-17446 GCA_046732035.1 Verrucomicrobiota bacterium | reverse complement strand
ATCCCCCAAGGCGCCACCCTATGAAAGGGTTCTCGCACATTTCCTAAGAAAACGTGGCGTAAAATCAGTAGTTGTCCCTGCAAACTTTGCACTCGGTTACGCGCAGGAACTCGCCACAAACAAAATCCGTGTCCGCGCGACGAACGGATTTTTCTGGCCGGAGCGCGAGGCGAAATCGGACAAGGAAGTCGAAATGATGGGCCGAGCCTTGCGAATTACGGAGAAAGGACTCAAACGCGGCATCGAAATTTTGAAAGCTTCGAAACCAGGGGCTGGAAAACGATTGCGCTGGAACGGCAAACCGTTGACTTCCGAAATTCTCAGGGCCGAAATTGATTCGACGATCTTGCGCGCGGGCGGTATTCCGACCGGTACGATTGTTGCCGGTGGCGACCAGGCATGTGATCCGCATGAGCGGGGCTACGGCCCGCTTTATGCAGACTCGTTGATCATCCTCGATGTTTTTCCTCGTGATGCGAAGACCGGATATTTTGGCGACATGACCCGAACGGTTTTGCGTGGGCGAGCGAGCGAGGCGCAGCGGAAGCTTTGGGAGACCGTCAAAGGCGGTCAAGCGCTCGCCTTACGGCGAATCAAGGCAGGAGTCGATGGGATGACAATTCACAAGGCAATCCAGGAATTTTTCGTCCAACGCGGCTTTCCGACGGAAGTGCGCAGAGGCCGACGGGTCGGATTCTTTCACGGCACCGGGCACGGCCTTGGGCTGGAAATCCACGAGCATCCGCGTTTGCAAAAAGTTGTTTTAAAAGATCGGCAGGTGCTCACGGTCGAGCCCGGCTTGTATTACCCTGGATTGGGGGGAGTGCGGATAGAAGATGTGGTTTTGGTTACCAAGACCGGTTGCAGAATTCTGTCGCGGTTTCCAAAGCAACTGGAAATCTAGGTTGCTAAATCGTCTGCGCCTTCGGCGCCAAGATTTTGTATTGCTTCGCCGAGGATGAACTACATCTGAATGAACGAAGCGCGCTGTTTTGCGTCTAATTTGTTCCAGCCAGTAAAGTGACAACTGACTTCAATGCATTAAACTAGAGCTTGGTATGTTTTATCCATACGGTTTCGGTCTTGGATCTGGCTGGCTATTTTATATCGGCATCCCATTGATCATTGGGATTTGGGCACAGATTCGGGTCACGAGCGCTTTCCATAAATGGGGCGAAGTGCGGGCGAGCTCTAACATCACCGGCGCTGAATGCGCTCGTGAAATTCTGCAGGCCGCCCAGATTCCGGATGTGGAGGTTGTAGAGACGAATGATTTTCTCGGAGACCATTATGACCCGAGAGACAAGAAGCTGCACCTCTCCACCAGTGTTTACAACACGCCCTCAGTAGCGGCGTTGGGTATTGCTGCGCACGAGACCGGCCACGCCATTCAGCACGCGAAGGCGTATGCGCCGCTGAAAGCGCGAATGGCGATCGTGCCGGTAACAATGATCGCGTCGCGAATGCTGCCGTTTGTGATCCTGGGTGGATTGTTTTTTCACATTACCGGTCTGATTACGATCGGCATCTATTGCTATTTGATCTTGCTGGTCTTTCAATTGATCACGCTGCCGGTGGAGTTCGATGCTTCGCGGCGGGCAAAAATCATTTTGCAACAGATGGGCATCGTGCAGCCCGGTGAAGAAGTAGTGGGCGTGAACAAAGTCCTCAATGCGGCTGCGCTGACGTACGTAGCGGCGTTCATCGCCGCGCTTGGGAACTTGCTCTGGCTGATGTCGATCCGCGATCGGCGGTGATCGACTGCACTATGGATCCCGCTCTCGCCCTACCTGCTCGACGAATTTCCGATTTGTTGTCGTCCGGCCTCGGGGCTCGTGCTAAGTCTAGGCGCGAGACAATGGACCAGCCGCGGGTCGATCCAGATCAGGAGTTGGTAAAACGTACCCAATCGGGTGATGCCGGCGCGTTCGATGAACTGGTCATCAAATATACCCCGCGTCTTTACGGCTTGGTTTACAACATGACCTCGAACCACGAGGACACGAACGATCTTTTGCAAGACATTTTCGCCAAAGCCTACCGCGCGATCCGCGGGTTCCGTGGCAAGTCGTCGTTTTACACGTGGATCCATTCCATTTCCGTGAACATGACGCTCAATTTTCTCAAGAAACGCGGCCGGCGTTTTCAACTGAGCCTGGATGACGTGGATGCCAGCATTCAAAACGACAAGGAATTCCTGGAAAACACGGCCACGAGCAGTCCGGTGCGCGAAGCGGACTTGTCCGAGCTGCAGCGAAGATTGAACGAGGCCATGATGAAATTGTCTGATGAACACAGAGCCGTGGTTACCATGTTCCATATCCAGGGAATGCCCCATGCAGAGATTAGTAAAATCTTGCGCGTCTCGGAAGGAACGGTACGTTCGAGGCTCTTCTACGCGAATCGACAGCTACAGAATTATCTGGACGAATTTCGGAAAAATCCTGTTTCCTAATCCGCGCTGAAAAATGAATGAGTTTGACGATAACGAAATCGCGAGGCTGCTTCGATTGAAGCGGTACGAACAGCCGCCGCCCGGCTATTTTGAGAATTTCCTGCATGAATTCCATCGCCGGCAGCGCGACGAAATGGTCCGTCAGCCGTTGTGGCGAATCTTTCTTGAACGCGCTCATGGTTTCATGCTTCGCCTGGATGGTCGAGCTCTTGCCTCGTACCCAGCAGCGGTCGCGGCCGTTCTGGTATGCGCCGCAGTGATTTCATTGAAGATTTATCAGCAACCGGAAACGGCTCGAGTGGCCCTCCAAAGCCCGCCAGCTTTGTCGATGCCGACGAGCACCGATGGAGAATGGAGCCTCACATCTCCGGTGGCCACGCAGATTTTCAGAACGCAGCCGGTTCGCAGTTTTAATGGAAGCGCCCAGACTCACCGAGCCGCAGCCCCGCCGCGGTACGTGCTCGATAGTGTCCCTGTGAGTTATGAGCCGACTTTCAGATTTTAGACACGGTATACTGAGACGCGCCTCGTGCTTGCGCCTCTCAGCATCGCAAGCTAAGAATCTGCGCCCCGCTATGTCCCATAAAGTCGCCTTCGCGCTAGTTTTTTGCTTAAGCGCCGGTTCGCTCTTCGCAGGGGAGCAGTCCGTTAAAGCAACCGCGGAAAAGACGAAGGAGATGTTTGAGCGCGCAGTAAGCCGCGCGCAGTCGGCAACTGCCGCGAGCCAGCAGATTAAAGAGATTTTCGCGCGTGCCGCCAAAGCAGTGGTCAAGATTCATGGCGTCGATGAACACAGCGAGATCTGCGGCACGGGATTTTTTATCGATCCCACTGGGACCCTCTACACTGCATACACCGTGGGAGGTGAAGCGGGAAACTTCACCATCGAATTCGGCGGCAAGAAATATCCGGCGCGGCAGCTTCTGGCAGATATCCGCAGCGGCACGGCCATGTTAAAAATCGACGAGGCCACTCCGGCCCTGCCGATTGGTAAATCTGAACAATTGGGAGTCGCTACGCCGGTTGTATCGATCGGTTTCCCTCTGGATCTGCCCGAGACACCCAATTTCGGTATGGTCGCGGGGTTTGATCGAAAATATCTGGGCCGTTATTTTTCTACGACTCACATGCGCCTTAATCTGCCATCGCAGCGTGGAGAAGCCGGTGCGCCCCTCCTGAACATGCAAGGTGAAGTCGTTGGCATCGTGGTTAGCAGCCTTGAAAACAACTCTTCGTGTTACGCGGTGCCAATTGAAGCAGCGGAGAAGATTCGTGGCGATTTCATGCGGTTCGGTGAGGCCAGGCATGGCTGGGTCGGCATCAATGTATCCATGGCACATCAGGCTGTAGAAGGTTCAATGGCGGAAATGACGCAAATAATGAAGGACACTCCGGCGGCGCGTTCGGGAATCAAAGCCGGCGATATTTTGTTACAAGTCGGTCGGAAAAAAGTAACTCAACCAGAAGACGTGCTCGATGCGTCGTTCTTCATCACTGCCGGAGACGTCGTGCCAATCACGGTGATGCGTGGAAATCAAAAAATGACATTCAACGTGCAGGCAACCATGCATCCGGCTAGCCGCACCGGACTTTTGCTCGCCGCGCCCGGAACGCCGGCGATGAATCAGCAAGCGCTCCCGCTCTCCCTCGGTTCCGAACAGCCGCCCTCTCCATAGGTCGGCGATCTCAAGTTCGTCCAACTGCGCGATCGAATAAGAACGCGCGGCGTGAATCAGAGCAATTCTAGAAACTTCGCTTCGTCGATGATGCGGACGCCGAGGTCTTTCGCCTTATCGAGCTTGCTGCCCGGTTCGGAACCGGCCAGCACGTAATCGGTTTTCTTGCTCACGCTGCCGACCACGTGACCACCGAGCGCCTCAATTTTCTCGGTCGCTTCTTCTCTTGCCATTGACGGCAATGTGCCAGTGAGCACAAATGTCTTTCCGGCCAGCGGCAGTTCTGCCGCTTTTTTTGCTGAGACTTTTTCGCTTTTTGGACGGATGCCGAGTTCCTTTATGCGCCGCAGGATCTTTTTTCCGGCTGATGAGGAAAAAAAATCCTGCACACTTTGTGCAACGACCGGCCCAACTTCAGTGGTAATTCCCCGGCTTTTTTCTGCTTTGCTTTTGGATGGTTTTGCGAATCCAACCTGCATGAGTCGTTCAGCAATTTCGTCCGCGTTCTCCTTTTTTGCGCGGCTTTTGTGGTACTGCAGAACATCATGAAGCAGCGGTGAATTGGCCACGTTTTCAATCGTATCGTGGAAACGGGCAAGCTGTGTTGCCGTCGTTTTTCCCACGTCTGGAATGGCAAGAGCAAAGAGCCATCGCGAAAGCGGCAGGGTACGCGCTCGTTCGATCGCCCGGATTGCTTTCGTAGCATTTTTCTCTCCGAAAACGCGCGGGTCTGCGTTTGTTCCGAGATTTAATGTGGCCAGCTGTTGCGTTTTCAGCTCAAACAAATCGAGTGGTTCGCGTACGAGTCCGCGTTCGACCAGCTTGTCCGCTACGATGCCGCCGATATTTTCGATATCGAGAGCGCTGCGTGCCGCAAAAAATTCCACCCGTCGTGTGGTTTGAGCCGGACACTGAAGATTTTCGCAGCGCCAGGCTACGAATTGCGGGTCTCGTCGAATTGGGCTCCCACACACCGGACACTTGCCGTGAATGTGTTTGGCAAAATCGAACGGCTCTGCGCTGCGGGGCCGTTTCGATTTAACAATTTCAACAACGGCGGGGATTACTTCGCCAGCCTTCTCAATCACCACTGTGTCGCCAATACGGATGTCCTTTCGTTTGATCTCATCCTCGTTATGCAATGTCGCGCGGCCAACTGTACTTCCGCTGACGAACACTGGCTCCAGCATGGCGACCGGCGTGAGAATCCCCGTGCGCCCGACCTGAATCACAATGTCGTTGAGGCGTGTCTCCACGCGTTCAGCCTCGTATTTGTAAGCGATGGCCCATCGTGGCGATTTCGCTGTGAACCCGAGACGCTCGCGCTGGGCAAATAAGTCGACTTTCACTACCGCGCCGTCGGTTTGATAAGCGAATTTGTGACGAATCCCATCCAACTCGTGAATAGCGTCCAGAATTTCTTCGACGGATTTGGCTAACCACCAACGTTCCGTGGTCGGCAACCCCAGCTTCTTTAGCAGCGGAAAAATTTCCGAATGAGCATCGACGTCCATTCCCTCAGTCTGCCCGGTTCCGTACAACACAACACCGAGGGGGCGTTTCGCCACGATTGCAGGATCGAGTTGTTTGAGTGAACCGGCTGCGGCATTGCGTGGGTTTGCAAATAGCGGCAGTCCGGCTTTTCGCCGATCCTCGTTCAGTTTTTCGAATCCAATTTTATCCATGTAGACTTCGCCGCGGACTTCCAAAAGTTTCGGCGCAGTGCCGCGTAGTCGCTCGGGCAGCGAACGGATCGTGCGGATATTTTGAGTAATATTGTCACCTACGGTCCCATCTCCGCGCGTTGCTGCCTGGCGTAGGCGGCCGTTTTCGTAAATGAGCGAAACTGCAACGCCGTCCACTTTTGGTTCGATGACCACCGGAATCCTGTCGTCCGGTAACAGGCGCTGAATACGCGTGTAAAAATTCTTCACTTCCTCTTCGGAATAGGTGTTGTCCAGACTGAGCATTGGAATGAGATGCGGCACTTGTTCGAAGGCTTTGAGGGGTTTCCCGCCCACACGCTGAGTGGGTGAATCGGGCGTAACCAGATCGGGGAACTGCGCCTCCAGATCGATCAGCTCTTTGTAGAGCCGGTCGTAGTCGCGATCGCTGATGACCGGCGCAGCTTCTTCGTAGTAAAGGCGATCGTGCCGGCGGATTTCCTGTCGCAGCAGAGTCATTCGGCTTGCCGCATGCGCTTCGCCCTTAGCCATTATGCATCATACGAGAGCGCGAAAACTCGGCAATCGTACTTGATCGTGTTGCTCCGGGTGAAGTGAGGAATCTTTCATTTGAGCCTCAGTGTATACAAATTCCGTGAGTGCTCCGTCAGGCGGCCGAGCGGCCTTTACTTCTTCGGCGCGATTGATGAAACAGCGACAAAGCTTTTAAATTTCCCAAAACGCGGGTAAGCATAAGCCATCGTGGAAGCAGTCGAGCGTATTCTCGGCGTCGAAGGAGGTGGAACAAAAACCGCTTGGGTTTTGGTGGAAGCAGTGAGGTCCGGGGGTGATGTCGGCATTGACTTCCGAGTTCTCGATCAAGGCAGGCTGCCGCCTTCTAATTTACGCCTAACAACTCCAGAACGTTTGCGTGAAATTTTTGGCGAGTTGCCAAAACAAATCGACCGGGCAGGAATTTTCCTTGCGGGCTGTGGCACTGAGGAAGATCGCCAGTCACTCGCTTT
The DNA here is from genome assembly GCA_046732035.1 of Verrucomicrobiota bacterium. GTDB lineage: Bacteria > Verrucomicrobiota > Verrucomicrobiia > Chthoniobacterales > UBA10450 > Udaeobacter. The sequence continues at coordinate 10,626 of JBKPMH010000082.1, read as the reverse complement.
CATTTGTCGTGATATTTGGCCGAACGCGAAAATCGTGACCGGCAGCGATCGTGATTCCGGCTTGGCCGCGGCCCTGGATCACGGCGACGGCATTGTCGTCAATGCCGGAAGCGGCTCTTCGGTGACAGGCCGGCGAGGTGAGCGGATTGAGAGAGCAGGTGGATGGGGACACATTTTGGGCGACACGGGCGGCGGATATTTTCTCTCCATCGAGGCGCTGCGCCTTATTCTACGCGAATACGATCTGCATCGTGGTGAGATGCAGTTTACAGCGAAGATCCTGCATGCGCTTTCGTTGAATAATCTTGATGAACTTGTTCGCTGGGCGCAAACGGCGGACAAGATGGAGATTGCAATGCTCGCTCCCGTAGTATTTGAAGCCGCAGGCACGGGCGACACGCGCGTGAATGAGATCGTCGAGGAAGGTGCGCGCGTGCTTTGTGAATACACCGAGGCTGTTGCGTGTCGACTGCATCTGCTCGCTCCAAAAGTCGCGCTCATGGGCGGCCTGTTTCACCGCGACTCTATTTACACGCATGCGTTTCGGCGCCGACTTAAAAAGAACCTGCCGGATGCGCGCGTGATGGTTGCAGAGCGGCCTGCCGAATTTGGCGCCGCCTGGCTTGCAGCGGAGACGGGCGACCATGTTTGTTTTCAGGCAAAGCTTTCTCAGAACGAAATTGAAGATCTGGCCGCGGCGCTGACCGAACAACGAAATCCGCGATCAGACAATCTGGAAAAGCTAAGTCCGCTAAAACTGGCCGAACTTTTCGTTGAGGAAGAAAAATTTGTGGAGGATGCTTTGCGCGGAGCAACTCCTGATCTGGCGAGAGCGATTGAAATCGTGAGCGATTCGTTACGGAACCACGGCCGGTTGTTTTATGTTGGTGCTGGAAGCAGCGGGCGAATTGGCGTCCTCGATGCGAGCGAAATTCCACCGACTTTCGGAATGTCTCCCGAGATCGTGCAGGGAATTATTGCCGGTGGCACGACTGCGCTTTATCGAAGCGTCGAAGGCGCGGAAGACGAGGGGAGTGCCGGCAAGCTGGCACTTCGGGAAAGGGCCATAAAAACTGGCGATGTGGTCATTGGGATCACCGCGAGCGGTCGCACACCATTTGTTCTCGGCGCGCTGTCCCATGCGAAGTCGTTAGGTGCAAAAGCGATTTTGCTAACATCCAATCCGGGTGTAGCCGCAGCCGTTGGCAGGGCCTCGCCCGAAGCTGCGAGGGCGGGTTTAAATTTCGATCTGGTGATCGCACTAGCCGTGGGTCCCGAGATCTTGACTGGATCTACCAGATTGAAAGCCGGAACGGCGACAAAAGCTGCACTCAACATCATCAGCACCGGAGCGATGGTGGCGCTGGGAAAAGTGCGCGGCAATCTGATGATCGATCTGCATACCACCAGTGCCAAGCTTCGCGATCGCGCCGTGCGCGTGGTTATCGATTTAGCACACTGCGATTATGAGTCCGCCCGACGACAACTCGAGGCAGCAGATTGGAACCTTCGTGCAGTAGTAGAAAAACTGTAGTCGGAGTCATTCGAACAGCGCAGTAGCGATAGCGCCCTCTATAGAAATTTTAGTTTCGATAAGCGCAGCCGAACCCCATGCTACGAAGGAACATGTGACTAACCGAAAGGAATCTTATGTTGTGGACAATATTCGTGATCTTGCTGGTGCTCTGGCTGCTTGGTCTGGTCAGCTCCTACACTTTGGGCGGGTTCATTCACATCCTGCTCGTGCTTGCCATCGTGGTGCTGATTATCAATTTGATCCAAGGCCGCCGTTCATTGTAAGCTCGGGTCAATGAAACCTGCCGCTATTGTCGGCATCATTCTTATTATCGTCGGCATCATCGGATTCGCATGGGGCGGCCTGGGTTGGACGACGCAAAAAAAGGATGCGCAACTTGGCCCGCTTGAAATCACGCACAAGGAAAGCCATGGGATCGCTTTTCCGCCGATTGCGAGCGGGCTCTGCCTTGTCGGCGGGATTGCGCTGCTCGTGATTGGGAGCCGGAAAAGCTAATCCCCAGCTTTTAGCACGGCGAACGTTTTACTGCCCTTTCGGTCCAGATAGAGAAGGACGCCCCGTTTTGGGTCGGCTTTCTTTAGCGACTCGCGGAACGACTGGACGTTGGTGACCGGTTTGCCGTCTACTTCAGTAATGACGTCTTCGCGCTGAATGTCCTGACTTGCGGCAATGCTATTGTCCTCGACGTCGGTTACGACTACGCCTTGCTGCACCGGAAGATGAAGACGGTCTGCAACCTCTTTCGTCAATTCCTGAACCTGCAGTCCGAATTTGCCGACGTTTTCCTGCGTCGGCTTCGGCTGAACCGGCAAGGCATTGGATGCTTGCGCAATCTCGTTGGGCAGTTCTCCAGTCTTGATGGGGACATTGATGTTTTGCCCCTTGCGCCACACACTAAGCTGAACACTTTGGCCGATTTTCTTTTTCAAAATTTCATGCTGTAGCTGTGAGTCCGTTTCGACCGGTGTTCCATCCACGTGCGTGATGACATCGAACGGGCGCAAGTTGCTTTTGGAAGCAGGCGCATCGGCTTCAATCGTGCGTACCACGACACCTTTGTCGGCGCCTTTAAACAAATCACGAAGGTCCGGATCGTCACCGAGGGTCTCGATTCGGATCCCCAGCCAGGGTCGCATGATCTTGTGACCGGCGATCAGCTCGCTGCCGATTTCTTTTGCCATGTTACTGGGGATAGCAAACCCCAGGCCGCGATTCATGCCGTTAATCAGCGTGTTCATGCCGATCACTTTGCCGTCGATATCACAGAGTGGGCCGCCGCTGTTGCCGGGATTAATCGAGGCGTCAGTCTGCAAATAATCAGAGATCGAATATGCGCCCGTCTGAAGCAACTTGCTCCGGCCTTTGCCGCTGATCACGCCATAGGTAAATGTGTAATCAAGCTTAAACGGTGCACCGATCGCAAATGCAAATTGCCCGACCCGAACCGCGTCGCTGTCGCCCAATTGAACGACCGGCAAATCCTTGGCATCGATCTTGATGACCGCGACATCGGTCTTTTCATCTGTGCCCACGATTTTTGCCGAAAAATTCCGGCCGTCCTTCAATTTCACGTCTATTTTGTCCGCGGCTTCAACCACGTGAAAGTTCGTGAAAATGTAACCATCTGGTCGAACGATAAAACCGGAACCTTCACTTTGGATTGCTCGTGGCCCGCCGGGGTTTCGCCGTGGATTGTTGTCGTCCGGCGAACCTTGAAAGAATAAATCATCGAGAGGCGAAGTATCAGTGATATCGTTTTTCTTGGAAACTTCTATAATGACAACGCTCGGCGCCACCGTCTCGAACACTTTTGCAAAAGCATTATTAAGCTGATGAACGACATCTTTACCGGCTTCTGCGACGGCGGCAGGAACAGTTTGTGTCGGGACAGCCTCGGGCTGAGCGCCGAACGATGTACTGAGTGCAACGCACAGGGTCAAAATGGATAAGCGCATCGGTTGGAATTTGGACAGCACAGAACATGCAACGTTCAACTGGATACGTCCAATCCCAGTTGGCCACAGCGAATCCGTCCTGCGGCGGACTTGCGTCTCAAAGGTGGGCTCGCAGTTCGCGCCGGCCCCTGTTACCGTGGCGGGCGCTGGCAGTATTAGAGGTGACCCGACCCTGCACATGCGCGTATTCAAGCGGCGATTCGTCTTTGAGAGCGGCATCGTGCTCTTGGTACTATTCTGGGCGACGGCACTTGGACCGGAGCCTCCCGCACACATTTCTATTTCTCCCGCTGAACTTGTTCGCGCTGTGGCAAGTCAGCGCGATTCGCTTGTTGAATTGTGCCTGATCGACCATGTCGATCCAAACGGACATGACGCCCAGGGCCGGACACCGTTGTTGATTGCGATGTCCCAGCAGAATTGGAAAACAGCGCAACGGCTGATCGATGCAGGAGCCCTGGTTGATCTCGCTGACAAAAATGGTTTTACCCCGCTGATGGCGTCTGCGCGGCACGGTAATTTCGAGCTGTTTAAGGCGTTGCTGAGCCGCTCCACAAATCTTCATGCAGACGCCCAGTGCAAAGATGGCAGCGATTTGCTAGGCATGGCGCTGGATGGCGGCAATCCGCAAATCGTCAGGTCTGTTGTGGAGCATTTACCCACAATGCCCGAGTGGCGAACCAGTACCCGGCGCGCCCTTCAAGGAGCCTTGGCCACGGCTGATAAGAGCCAGATCCAGTTGCTGCTCAGCAAACACTCTGCGCCTCCGACGCCTGAGGCAAAAAATGTACCGCTCCTCGCGTATGCGGTTGCTAGAGATGACTCTTCTCTTTTCCGCACGCTTTTGTCTTGCGGGGCTGACCCGAACACCGCGCTGCCGTCGCAATATGATAAGGATTTTCTCGCGCTGCTGCCGTCGAGATCGTTCAGCAGTTACCTTGAAGGAGACAGAGGTTTGACAGTGCTGATGCTGGCAGCGGGCCTCGGCAAGGAAGATTACATCCGCACTTTGCTTGCCGCCGGCGCCAGCCGGAGTCAACTGACAAAGCGCAATAAAATGTCTGCACTGGATATCGCCGCGGAGACTGGACACTGGCGTTCGTCGCAAATTCTTCTTGGTAGTGGGCCTCCTCCGGATCAATTGCGTGTCGAAATTTCTCTCGCTCTGCAACGCGTCGCTTTGTTTAAGAATGGTGTTCCGGTATATCGCACGCAGTGTTCGACTGGACGCCAGGGTTACAGCACTCGCAGAGGCGACTTCGTGATTACCAACAAGGAGCGAAACCATCGTTCCAGCATTTACCATGTGGAAATGCCTTACTTCATGCGTTTGAGTTGCCTCGACTTTGGAATGCACGCCGGGGTGGTGCCGAATTATCCAGCGTCACACGGATGCATCCGGTTGCCCGAAGAAGCTGCCCGAAAGTTTTTTTCCGAGATTCCAATCGGGACGCTGGTGACGGTACAGTAGTTATTCGCTACGCTGTATCAGGGGTCTATCATCGCCGATGGCGTGCATGAAAAGGTTAATTTTACTCGCTCCCGGGGCAGGCGCTCCCTCGTCCCATCCCTGGGTACAGAATTGGAAGCGTCGTTTGTTCGAGATTGGCGACATCGAAACTCTTGATTACGCCTATATGCGCGAGGGCAGGAAACGCGCCGATCCATTGCCAAAGCTTATCGCAGCGCATCGAGAAGCGCTGAACGGCGCAAGAAAAAAACATGCACCCGAATCAACCATTTTGATCGGCAAGAGCATGGGTGGCCGCGTTGGATGTCATCTTTCTCTTGAACAAAAAGTGAATGGGCTTGTTTGCCTTGGATATCCGCTTTGCGCGATGGGAGATCGCACAAAACTCCGGGACGAAGTTTTGCGGGCCCTGAACACCCCAATTCTCTTTGTCCAAGGCACGCGGGATTTGCTTTGTCCTTTGAATCTTCTCGAGCGCGTGCGCAGCGAAATGAAAACGGAGAGTGTTCTGCACATCGTAGACGGAGGCGACCATTCTCTGCGTGTGCCGAAACGGCAGCTTCAAGCACACGGGAAGACGCAAGACGACATCGATGAGGGAATTCTCAAAGCGATCGTTGGCTTTGTTGACCAGTTGCCGACTAATGCAGATTAGGTGAAATGAAACCTGCGCCTGTTTCTTTGCCGGAAATTCGCAGACGAAGCATAAAAGGCCGCGCGTTTCATTCTGTTCGCGCCGGCCAGATTGAGTTCGTGAAAGTCAACACCGACGCCTGGAAATGGCGTGACGTTTATCGTTGGCTGCTAGGTTTACGCTGGCCACAGTTCGGCATTTTTGTGGGTATACTTTATATCGCGCTCAACCTCTTTTTCGCCGCGCTTTACAGTCTTCAGCGAGACAGCATCGCCGGCACCACGGGAGGGTATTGGTTTTTTGATTGCTTCTTTTTCAGCGTGCAAACGCTGGCCACCGTTGGGTACGGACATATGTATCCCCAGACGCTCTATGGCCACATCGTCACTACGATTGAAATTATGAGCGGCATTTTTCTGCTCGCCGTGATGACCGGACTGATTTTTGTCCGGTTCTCGCGACCGAATGCACGGGTTGTTTTCAGCAACTCAATTGTGATCGCACCATTAAATGGAAAGCCGACTTTGATGGTCCGCGTAGGAAATGAAAATCAACACAGCATGGTCGAGGCGGAGTTTCGAATCATGTTTTCACGCGACGAACCGTTGGCCGAGGGCGGCGATTTCAGGTACTTCTATGTGCTGAAACTACATTTCGACCGACTCACGGTGTTTCCGGCCGCATTAACTTTGCGACACACTATCGACGAAAGCAGTCCCCTCTTTGGCGCGACTGCCGAATCCCTCGAATCCAGCCGCGCCCTGTTTATTGTTTCAGTCGTCGGTATCGATCCAGTCATTGCGGCCGCCGTTCAAACGCAAAGGGATTACAGCTGGGGCGACGTTCGTTTCGGTGAGCGTTTTGCCGAAATGTACACCGAACATGGCGGGGGCAGACTCACCGTGGATTACGGTCGCCTTCACGATACAGAGCAAGTGGAGTATTCGGGTCAAAGTAACGAATAGGATCAGTGTGCTGGCGACGAGTGGGACCAACGAGAACTCGCTCCGGAATTGGGTTGTTTATGTTACCCGCGTCATAGTTTCCTTCAGAAGAGTGATGCGTCTTAACCTTTATTCGAAAAACAAACACAAACGAAGGAGCAATAAAGTTATGGGACTATTTGATTCGATACTCGGTGCAGTTGCGGGAGCCCAAAAAGCGAGTGGGAGCGGTGAAGCGAATCCGCTGCTAGGCGCTCTTAGTGGGCTTCTCGCTCAAAGTGGTGGCCTGCAGGGCTTGGCCAGGAGGTTTTCACAGAATGGCCAGGGTGACGTGTTCTCGTCGTGGGTTGGCATGGGTGAAAATCAGCCTGTTTCCACCAATCAAATTCAACAAGCGCTTGGCTCCGATCAAATTCGTGCGATCGCGGCTAAGATGGGAGTGGACCCAAACCTGCCTTCGCAGTTCCTGGCCGAATACCTGCCAAAGATCGTCGACAAATTAACTCCAGCCGGGAAGGTGGATCCCACCGAGAATCACCAGCAAGGCCTAGCGGCTTTACTGCCATCGCTTTTGCAAAGCCTCTCCGAAAAAACCGAAGCCGGTCAGCCTGCGCAAGCATAGCGTGATGATTCGCTAAGGCGTCAACGACTGTTTAGAGCTAACGGGCGATAGTACTCATTACAGTCAGAGCTGGTTTCGGTATTGTGCTTCTCAAAGTGCACCACAGCGCGTGTGACTGAAGCATACTGGCTGTGGTGAATGCGGGCGGAGGAATTATCAGAGTGTGTGGTTCTGCCAGGTCGCTCAAATACCGCACAGGACAATAGCGTTGCTTAACTTGTTGGGGCCGGTGTGACGAACAATTGTGATGCACTTTGTCGCCTTGTTATGTGTAATGCTTGCGATAGCTGGTGGACAAAAGCCGCGACCGAATTTTGACGCCGAAAGACTTCGAACGGGATCCTACGTCTTTCGAACGTTAGTGGAGGGCAAAGACGCCGGTCAGGGCCGGATTGGGATTAACAAGTCTATCGACTCGGGGAACTACACTTTCTCAAACGTGATCACTGGAAGTTTCAGCCAGTCTTGGGAGGCGGTTGTTTCGCCGACGTTTGCGCCGGTCTCGGCAAAACTCAGCTTGGGACAAGGTAACGCTGCACGCTTGGTGTTCGGCCTCGAGTATCACGGCACACGAGTAAACGGGTTTGTAGCTAGTCAGAAAGAATCCAAGAGACGCGAAGTCAACGAGACAATAAGTGACGACACGGTAGATCAGCGTGTTGATTGGGCTGCGGCCATGGCTCTCAAGGAATACGTCGAGGGCCAGGAATTCCAATTTCATGTCTACGATCCCAATATGGGAAACTCGCTTGTCAGGCTGCGAATCGGAAAAAGTGAAAAGATCATAGTGCCGGCAGGATCGTTTGAAACCGTTCGTGTCTCATATCGAATTGATAAGCCTGGCCGCGCTGAAACGTATGAAGTTTTCGTTACAAAACAGACTCCGCGTTTTCTCGTTAAAGAGAAATTTCCTAATGGTTCTGTAACTGAGCTGGTGAGCGTGAACAATTCCGCAGCGAGGCCTAACTAGTCGCTATTTTGCAGCGCAGCTTCAGCTGATTCGATTCAAAGGTCGCGGACACTGGACATTTCAGATGCCGCGCTGTCGTGTCTCGCGAATCGCCAGATGACTCGTTAACGAGTTGCGTCCTCAAAGCCTCACATCGCAGGTCCCGACCTGGAGCGTCGTGATTGAGCCCCTGAATAACGGTTGCCCAAAGCCTCGTTTCTTTGGCCTAGGGAGAAAAGTTCGTTTGGCGTTATACCCGGTTCACACATCACACCTAACCAAAAACTCAAAGGAGAGACTAATGATGAAAAATGTGCTGACTAAATTCGTCCGCGTCGGTTTTATGACGATCGTTGGACTGCCTCTAATTTTTGCTTCGAGCGCAACTGCTCAGTTGCCGGCTCCGGCTGTTCCGGCTAATCCGACGGCGCCGGCACCAACCGCTGAAGCCGAGCGCGTGATTGTAACCGGTTCGAATATTCCTACAGCGGAAGAAACCGGCCCGAACCCGGTGGATACCTACCGTCCGCAGGACATCGAGAAACTGGGCATTCGCAACGCCACCGACCTGACAACGTTTATACCACAGGAAGCAGGCGGCACGGTGAATCAAAACATGAGCAATGGTGGGGACGGTACCGTGCAACTGAATCTGCGTGGGTTGTTACCAAAGGAAACTTTGGTCCTGGTCGATGGCAAACGGGTCGCGCAAGCTTCTCTGTTTGGTGGTTACGACATCCAGCTGATTCCTTTCTCCATGATCGATCACATCGATATCCTTAAGGACGGCGCCTCGGCTGTTTACGGAGCTGACGCGGTAGCTGGTGTGGTCAATTTTTTCCTCATCCATAAATTCCGGGGCCTCGAGATCGGCGGGACCTACGGGAACACGAACCTTGGAGCCTCCAATGACATGGGTGAGTGGGAAGCGTGGCTGAAAGCGGGCACGGGCGATGACAAGACTGACATTGTAGTGATCGCGGATTTTTATCAGCGCACGGGCGGCTTGTTCAGCCGTGACCGGGACATTTCCAGCAACGGCAATTTTGTTCGATTTGGTGGATTCGACGTACGCAGTGGAAACGAACCGGGTCGCGTGCAGGGCACTCGCCTGATCCCGAGTCTATTTTTCAGTGCGAACAGCCCAACGCCGCATTCGGCTCCTAACGCGGCAACTTCTCCCTTTTACACCAACCCATTTGCGGTTCCAGGGATTGTAAATGGTAAGCCTGGAGATGGGGACTACCTGTTCTACAACTTTGCAGCGGTTACCTCAGCACTTTCGCCAGCGGATCGTCAGGTGTTTTACGGTTCGTTCACTCGAGATATCTGCGACAAGTACCTGACTGTTTTTGCCGACTTCAAGATTGCGCGGTCGTTTTTCGATGCCACTGCAGCTGCGGTACCGTTTTTGCCTGACGCGTTTAAAAATCCGAGTGGGATCCCGCTAAGTGGTCTCGCTGGCATTAGTGTCCCAATTCAAAATGCGTTTAATCCTTTCACTGTGGGAGACACAACACTGGTCATCAACGGCACTCCGGTCCCGATGACCACCGGAGTCCGGTTTCGTGCCATCAACGATACCGGTGTGAGATCCACGAAGATTACTTACTGGGATTCCTTGTTCGACGTCGGATTGAAGGGTGAGATGGGGGAATTTGGGGATTATTTCAAGACATGGAATTGGGAAACAGGTTTCCGTTATGCTCGGAACGAAGGCTCCCAGGTAGCTTTAGGCAATGTCAGTCAGCCCGGGCTGCGCGACGCATTGCTCGATACCGACCCTGCGACAGCTTTTAATCCATTTGGGGGCTTCTTCAGCATTAACTCCAACGCGGCAAGAAATCGGGTTTACGTCAACCTCCATAGCACAGCCACCTTTGAGTTGCCGTTGGCGTACGCCACCATCAATGGCGACCTGTTTAATCTTCCTGCGGGGCCAGTGTCATTTGCTGTTGGCGGCGAGTACCACGGAGAGCGATGGGATCTCAAACCCGACTCTCTGAACACGACGTTCAGCTCGATGGGTTCTACTGACCGGGAAGGTGCGAGGGTGAACAGGGATGTTTGGTCAATCTATGAGGAAGTACGAGTACCGTTCACCAGCCCGACATGGAACTTCCCCGGCTTTTACAGCTTTGAAGTTGATTTTGCCGAGCGCGAGGAATGGTACAGCCAAAATACGTCTCCGGTGCTAAGCACATCGTTCCCGGCAGCGCATACGACCTATGATGCGCAGAAACCCAAGATATCTTTACGATGGCAGCCCGTCGATCCGAAGTACATCGGCGCAGTTACTCTGCGTGGCAGTTATTCTGAAGCGTTCCACGCGCCGACGGTGCTCGAGCTCAATCCTGCGGGTGCGCAGAGCTTTCCGTTGGTTGTCGATCCATTCTCTTCCCAAACTGAGCCACAAGTTGAGGAGCGCCTTAGCGGTAACCCATTCCTGCATCCCGAGACGGCGTATGAATGGACTTACGGGATTGTGTATAGCCCGAAGTGGATCAAGGGTTT
>JBKPMH010000081.1:0-6440 GCA_046732035.1 Verrucomicrobiota bacterium | reverse complement strand
CATGATTTGGCGGAATCTTTGCAAGTCTTCCTCCACCGATCCACTGATGATAGTATAGCGATACTCGCGCCAATGTTCCATCTCGCGGGCTGCGGTGGCCAGACGCAAGTCGATCTGCGGTGCGGTTTCCGTTCCACGTTTTAGCAAGCGTTTCCTCAATTCCTCGAGATCCGGAGGCATGATGAATACATCGGCCAGAGCATCGCGGATGAGTGGGTCCTCGCATTGGCGAATAACAGCAGCACCCTGCGTATCGATGTCGATCAAAACGTCCTTCCCGCTTTCCAAGTTTGCCACGATTGGCTCGCGCAAGGTGCCATAATAATCTCCGTGTACCTGCGCGTGCTCCACGAAATGTCCTTTGGAGATTCGTTCGCGGAAATCCGCATCAGAAACAAATTGATAGTCTTCACCCTCGATCTCACCGGCACGCGGCTTTCGGGTTGTGCACGAGACGGAATAAAAAAGATTGGGTGTTCGACGAATCCGTTCCACGAGTGTGGTTTTGCCTGCGCCCGATGGAGCAGAAACGACGAAAAGAATTCCGCGGCGGCTGAATTTCTTACTCAAGATTTTGGGCTTGCTCGCGAATCTTCTCCAGTTCGGCTTTACAGGCGATGACACGTTGAGAGATGGCCGCATCGTTTGCTTTTGCGCCGAGTGTGTTGAGCTCCCGAAACATTTCCTGGGTGATGAATTCCAGTGTGCGTCCCACCGGTTCCTTGCTACGCAGATGGTGTGCGAATTGGGTGAGATGACTTTCCAGACGGACTAGCTCCTCGGAGACATCCGCGCGATCCGCGAAGAACGAGATCTCCTTTAACAAACGTTCGTCGTCGCTGGCAACAGGCAATCCGGCTTTACGGATGCGATCGAGAAGGACGGCACGATATCTTTTGACTACATCGGGATGAAACGTGCCTATTTCCTTGAGTTTTTTGCGAATTGCTTTCAAACGATGGATCAAATCCTTGGCCAGGTGTTTCCCTTCGTGTTCACGCATTTTGATTAGATCAGCCAGGGCGCCGTGTAACGCGCGGTCGATGGCCGGCCATGCTTCCTCCGGATCAAGCGTCTGTTCGGGGAAACGCATCACTCCCGGAGCCTGGAGAATTGTGCTGATCGTGATTTCCCCCGGAGCATTCAACTCTTTTTGCAATTCGCGCATCGCTTCGTGGTAAGATCGTGCCAACTCGCTGTCGAGCGCCAGATTTCGCATGCCGTTTGGGCCGCTGTGAAGGGCGATCGTGGCGTTTGTGCGTCCGCGCGAGATATTTTCATTGATGGTCTGGCGAATGCGCGGTTCCAACTCTCCCAGGTCGCGCGGCAAATTGATCACGATATCGCTCTGCTTGCGGTTCACGGAATTGAGCTCAACGCTGAATTTTCGTCCGGCCTGGACCACTTCGGCACGGCCATATCCAGTCATGCTTCTCATAGCTCAGTGCAAAACGTTATCGCAGAGAAATGTTCAACGTTCAATGCAAAGCAACAAAGGCAAGCAATCGACGACGTTGAAAAGCAAGCAGGACTCCGTTATGCACGCCTGTGAATCATTGGCAGCGGGAGTTGATTGCGAGCGCCATCTTCGCGTTCACCTACCTGCTGATCAGTGGTCGCCAACTCAAAATCCTGCCTTTGAATCGTCCCGCCGCCGCGCTACTAGGTGCGGTCCTGATGATTACCACCGGTGTCATGACGCCGGAGCGCGCATACCGCGCCATCAACTACGACACCCTGGTATTGCTGCTAGGTATGATGATTATCTCGGCGTATCTTTATCTCGCGCATTTTTTCGAATGGGCCGCGGAACTGGTCCTGAATATTTCGCGGAAGCCAGCGCGGCTTCTCCTGCACGTTGCGCTCGCTTCAGGAATTCTCTCCGCACTGCTGGTGAACGATACAATTTGTCTGATGCTCACACCTCTGGTGGTGATAGTTGTCAGGCGCGGCAAGCTGCCGTTGTTGCCCTATCTCGTTGCGCTCTCAACCAGCGCCAACATCGGCAGCGTGGCCACACTGGTCGGGAACCCGCAAAATATGATTATCGGACATTTCTCGGGGATTTCGTTTTCAGAATTTTCGCGCTCATTATTGCCAGCGGCGATTGTTGGGCTGGCGATTAATTGTTTTATTTTGCGTTTTGGTTTTCGAAAACTGTTAGCGCAGACAGCGATTGTTCCTGCCGAACACGCGATTCCAAAACTAGATTGCAGTTTGTTCGTGCTTGTTTGCGTCGGGGTCGGGTCCATCTTTGCCGGGTTCCTGGCTGGTCTGCACCTGGCATGGACAGCGATGGCCGGCGCGGCGCTGGTGATGGTCCTCGCGCGACGCGATACGCACGATGTGCTTAAGCTGGTCGATTGGCATTTGCTCCTGTTTTTCGCAGCGCTGTTCATCGTGGTAGAGGGCTTGAATGATACCGGCCTGCCCGACGCGATGTACTCGCGGCTGCAACCGATGTTCGGCTCCAGCGCGCCGACGCAAGCCTGGAACCTCGCGTGGTTTTCTGTGGCTGGGTCCAATGTTTTCTCCAACGTGCCGTTCGTGCTTGTTGCGGGAAAGTGGATCGCCCGCTTCACGGATCCGGCGTTGATGTGGAAGGTGCTTGCACTCGCGACAACGTTCGCGGGCAATCTTACGATCGTTGGTTCAGTAGCGAATATGATCGTGGTAGAATCCGCGCGCGACCATATCCAGGTCAGTTTTTGGGATTATGCCCGCTTCGGAATTCCGATCACTTTTTTGACAACTGCCGCTGGGGTGGTTGTGCTGCTTTTGTTGCATTGAAGAGGGCCTGCGCTGCGCGCCGATGCGGCGATGGCATTGCGATGTGGTCGATGGATTTAAACCAGCGCTGGTTGGGAGCGATCCGCTTTGGGACAGGCCTCCGATGCACGATGAGCGTAACCCGGTGACGCGTAAACGGGAACGTCGATTTGTAGATCGCCCCGTCCAAACTCGACTGTTTTAAGCAGTCACGTTCGAGTGCAGGCAGGATCCACATGCCGCGCCAGCGTACCCATGATTCTTCCAGCAGAACTCTGCCATTACGAAACATAAATGCGTGTCTTTCGATGAGCCGCTTTGTCCGCGGTTTGGATTTCCTGATGGGAAGGGTTTCCGGTCTTTTTGTGCGGCAGAATTTCTTAACGGGGCAGACCTTGCATTTCGGCTTCTTGGGCAGGCATACGAGTGCGCCGAGATCGAGGAATGCGGAATTGAAACGTGCCGCATCGAGCCGGGGAACGAGGTGTGTCGCATATTTCCAGAGTTTTTCGCGGCCAATTGCAGATTCAATTGCGATCCGGATGTCGAATAGGCGAGTGAGCACGCGCGAGCTATTCGCTTCAACTATCGGCACCGGCTGATTCCAAGCGAAGCTTGCAATCGCGTTAGCCGTGTACCGGCCAACGCCCGGTAACTCGCGAATCTCAGCGACCTCGCCAGGTAAGCTCCCGCGGTACCGCTCCTGAACAATCTTGGCGATTCTAAAAAGATTTCGGGCCCGATTGTAATACCCTAGCCCCTGCCAGGCGTGGAGCACATCGTTTTCCGAAGCGCCTGCCAGTGAAACGAAATCGGGAAATCGGCGGAACCATCTATTATAATAAGGAATTACAGTAGCGACCTGGGTTTGCTGAAGCATTAATTCGGAGACGAGAATCGCATACGGATCACAAGTCTTACGCCACGGCAGGTCGCGTCCATGCTGGCCAAACCACTGGAGCAGAGACTGACGAAACGAGTTAATGTTTAGAGGTGACTTCACGGTCGTACGACATTCTTTGTATCTCGTCATAACAAGTGGAGTCGAGACACCTATAGCTCTTTGCCGAGATTTCTTAGCTGACTTTGGATCTTTTAACCGCGGCGCCGTCGGGCGTGCGCGGCGTTCTCCGCCGCTCCATTCTAGACTCCGCGCACAATGATAAAACGGTTGAGCGTCGCGTATAGAGCGTTAAGCGTTGGGGGTTGAATTCTTATACCTATCCGCTTACGCAGAAGCAGGTCGCAAAACTGCAGGCACTGCTGGAAGAACTCGGGTTCAAGTTTTCGCCCAAGGAATGGACAATTTTCTTCGGGCAGAAGAACAAATTGAGCGTCGCCGTTTACGAGAAGGGGCCAAAGGTGCTCGTGCAGGGAAAAGGCGTCGAGGAATTCGTGCAGTTTGAGTTAGAACCGAAAATTCTCGGCGAAGCGAAGCTCGGCTACGAAGAAGTGCATTCGCCGGAAATGTTCCAGCCGCACTTTGGTGTGGACGAAAGCGGTAAGGGTGATTTTTTTGGCCCACTGGTAATCTCAGGGGCATACGTGGACCAGGGAATCGCGCGCAAACTTCTTGATGCGGGTGTCGTCGATAGCAAACGGATTAGCTCCGATGCGCGGATTCGTGCTTTGGCAGAGGCGATCCGGAAAAGCACGCTGGGTCTGGTGGAAACAGTCCTGATTGGGCCGACAAAGTACAATGAGCTCTATGAAAAATTTAGCAATCTAAACAAGCTGCTCGGTTGGGGGCACGCAAGAGTGATTGAGAACTTGCTGGCGAAAAAGCCGGACTGCCCCAGAGCGCTATCGGATCAATTCGCGGACGCGCGAGTGGTGGAGCAATCGTTACTGCGGCACGGGAGAAAGATCAAAATCGAGCAGCGGCCAAAAGCAGAATCAGACATCGCCGTAGCCGCGGCGTCGATCCTCGCGCGAGAGGCCTTTATTGATTGGCTGGACCGTAAGGGCAAAGAGATCGGTTTCCGGTTGGACCGCGGAGTTTCGGCGGGAGTCAAAGAAAGCGCCAAAAAACTTGTGGAAATGAACGGCCCCGGCGCGCTGCGTGCGGTTGCCAAGGTGCACTTCCGCACTGCTCATGAAATGGCCCCGGACTATTATCCCGCTCCGGCCCCACGCGAAAATTGGTCCAGCCCACGTGTTTCGCGCCGCAGCTCCGTCGAAGAGCAGTGATTGGATGACCGGTTAAGCAGTCGGTCGGTGTTGAGGCCGTATTGTTGCACTAGACAGCTTATCGGGACCCTTTGGCTCCTTCTCCTCGAAGACGTTACCCGTTTAAAAAATCGCGTTTTTATGCTTCATTGAGCCACCACAAGGGCAACACGGAACGAATACTACATAGATATGGCAAAGTTAACTAAGCGCGACATCGTCGTCGCCATTAGCAACCAGACCGGCATGGTACAGCATCAAGTGTTCGATGTGGTCCAGCGGACGCTTGATAAAATTACGGACAGTCTGGCAAACAACGTTCCTGTTGAACTGCGTAATTTCGGCGTGTTTCAGCCGCGCCTGACCAAGCCGCGCGTTGGTCGAAACCCAAATCAGCCCGGAAGCAGTTTTGTTATTCCACCGCGAGCCACGGTCAAATTCAAAGCCGGCAAGATTATGCGTCAGCGCGTTGAAAAGCTTTCACGGGAATTAAAAGACGCGGCAGAACGCACGACCAAGACGGAAACGGCTGCACCGAACGGCGGATAAGAGACACGCTAAGGCTTCAACTCCACGGAAGCGCTACGAAAGCAAATTCTGAATCGTCTTTTCCAAGCGTTCGAAATTGATCGGTTTGGTGAGATGCTCGGAGAAGCCGGCCGCTCTGGCCTGGTTTACATCTTGTTCTGTTCCAAAGCCACTCAGCGCGATTCCCGGCAAGTTTGTGTTGAGACGCACTTCACGCATTAATTCATAACCGCTGCGGTCCGGTAGTCCGATGTCGCTGATCAGGAGATCGAAATCCTGTGTGCGAACTTTCTCCACGGCCTGATCAGCGGAATGCGCCACCGTAATCTCGTAACCACGACGCTCCAACATGCGTTTCATACCGATGCAGGTATCATGATGATCGTCGACCAGCAGGACACGTCGATGCTTTGCAACCGCCATCTCTCGTTCCGGACCAATCGGTTCCTCCTGCTTCTCACCGTCGATGCCGGCCGGAGTGACCACGGTTTTCAGCTCCAACGAAAAGATGGTGCCCTGATCTTTTCCGGGACTTGCAGCGCGAATCTTTCCACCATGCGCGTCGATTAGCGCTTTTGAAATTGCCAGCCCGAGCCCAAGCCCTCCAAAACGCCGGGTAATTTCGGCCTGTCCCTGTTCGAACGCGTTAAAGATTTTATCGATTTTTTCGGGCTCGATGCCGATCCCGGTGTCGATGATGCGTATCTCAATCTTGTCCGAGGTTGGATTGAGCGTTTCAATGGTAATTCGGCCTTTTTCCGGCGTGAATTTGACACTGTTCTTAATCAGGTTCCAAAAGACCTGTTGCAGCCGCGCCGGATCACCTTCCACGTGTGTTTCGGTAGCGCGAAGATGAAACTCTGCTTCGAGTTTTTTGGCCGCGATTTCCTCCCGGCAAATTTCATAAGCGCGGTGCAGGGTTTGATGGACGCAAATCGGCTCAAAGCTCAATTGCAGTTTGCCCTTGGCAATTC
>JBKPMH010000080.1:0-2983 GCA_046732035.1 Verrucomicrobiota bacterium | reverse complement strand
GTAGGTTTGAGATTCTTCGCGCGAAGTTCGCTGTGCCTTGCCGCTAATGCGAATCTGACGATCCAGTTCGATCCAGTAAAAAGCCAGCGCGGCATACGGGTTGCTGTCGAGTTGTTTTCCTTTTTCGCTGTCGTAGTTCGTAAAGAATACAAATCCATCGTGGTCAAAGCCTTTTAGCAGCACGATCCGCACTGATGGCCTGCCATCCGCCCCGGCGGTGGCCAGGCTCATGGCGTTGACATCGCGAATACCGGCTTCGATTGCGGCGGTGAACCAGTTTCCAAATTGTTTGATTGGATCGTGATCAAGATCGCTACGGCGCAGCCCTCTGGCCGCGTGCTCATAACGCGAAGCGGTGGGATCTCGCGGCGTCTCCATTAGAATAATGCCTTCGAACACAATATTGCGGCGCTCAGAAATTGTCGAACCAGCCAACTGGCCTGTTGGCGCGGTCAAACGCGCCTTTTACCCTAGCGGTGGCGCAGGATCGCGTCCCTGCAATTCGCGGCGTTCTGATCACTGACCTGGCGACCAATCAAACCCGTTACAGAGCTGTCGCTACAGGTGTGCGGACAGTGCTTTGGCGCAGTTTCTGAATGATCTCCGGAACGACTTCGATTGCCCTGTCGATCTGTGCGTCAGTATTGAACCGGCCAAAAGAGAAACGCAGGCTGCGTCGAGCTCCGTCGCCGGCTGGATTCATCGCTCGCAGTACGTGCGAAGCTTCCTGCGAACCCGTCCGGCAGGCCGAACCGGCAGAGCAACAAATAAGCTGCCGATCCAATAACAAAAGGGCGGATGAAGATTCGATGCCTTCAAACGAAAGACTCGACGTGTTCGGCAGCCGTGTCGCGCCTGCGCCATTGACTGATGCTCCAGTCACCGTCTCAAGCACCGACTTTTCAAAACGGTCACGCATGGAACGAACATTGCATTTTCCTTCTGCGAGATATTTGAGGGCAAGCTCGGCCGCTTTTCCGAGACCAACGATCGACGCGACATTTTCCGTTCCGCCCCGGCGACCATTTTCCTGGCTGCCGCCAGCGATCAAGGGAGTCAAAGGAGTCTGTCTCTTGACGTAAAGAGCGCCAACACCTTTTGGCCCATGAAATTTGTGCGCGGAAAGGGAGAGAAAATTGATCTGAGAATCTCGAAGACGCATCGGAATTTTGCCGGTTGCTTGCACGGCGTCGGTATGGAACAAAACACCTTTCTCGCGACAGATTTCAGCAATTCTCTCGACGGGAAACACCACGCCAGTCTCGTTATTTGCCCACATGATTGAGACAAGGGCTGTTTCTGGACGAATCGCCCTCTCGAGTTCAGCGACATCGATGTTGCCATGCTTATCGACGCCGAGAAAGGTGACGTCGCATGCGCGTTTGGCGAGATCCTGACAAGGGCGCAACACGGCGCTGTGTTCGACCGCGCTCGTGACCAGGTGTTCTTTACCGCGCCTCGGTTCTGCAGCGGATTTTCCGCGCACCTCGGGCCGCAGCGCCAAATTGATGACCGCATTATTGGATTCCGTACCGCCGCTGGTGAATACAATTTCAACCGGCTCGCACCCGAGCAACGCGGCTAATCGTTCGCGCGCAAGGTTAATGGCTTTCCTTGCCGTTGCTGCGAACCCGTATCCACTCGACGGATTGCCATAGTATTTAGTCAGGAATGGCAGCATCTCCTCGATGACCGCGGGATCGAGCTGCGTGGTCGCGTTGTTATCGAGGTAGATGATTTCGTCTTGGGCCATTGCGCGCATTGTAATCCACGCACGGACGGCGCGGCAATTCTAATGAAGTTGTCATTAGTTCATTACTCCACTACTCCATTATCCATGATTTCGATTTGGGAGCTGGCGAATCCGCAACTTCGCGAAATCACTGTTTACCAACCCGGTAAGCCCATCGACGAGACGGCTCGCGAACTTGGCCTTGATCCAAGTGCAATCGTCAAGCTGGCATCGAACGAGAACCCATTGGGTCCTTGTCCCAAAGCAATAGAGGCCATGCGCAACGCATTGAAAACCGGCCATCTCTATCCGGACGGCGGCGGATTCAGCCTGTGCAATGCAGTGGCAGCCAAACTCGGTCTTGGACCCGAGAACGTGATTCTGGGCAACGGTTCAAATGAAGTACTCGAGTTTCTCGGCCATGCGTTTCTCAATGCCGGTGACGACGTGATTACATCTCAATACGCATTCATCGTTTACAAATTGATTGCAACCTCGTTTGGCGCGCGCACGATCGAAGTCCCTGGCGCGGATTATCACCAGCACATGGACGGAATTTTGGCAGCGGTCACACCGAAGACCCGGCTCATTTTCGTTCCCAATCCCAATAACCCAACCGGCACGCTGGTTTCGCAGGCCGAGATTGAACACTTTATGTCGCGTATCTCTGACAATGTGATCGTCGTGTTCGACGAAGCCTATTTTGAATTCCTCGATGATCCACCGGACACGCTACGGTTCGTTCGCGACAGGAGAAACATTGTCGTCCTGCGCACGTTTTCGAAAATTCATGGACTGGCAGGCTTGCGTATCGGCTATGCTGTCGGGCCGGCTGATCTGGTCCAGGTACTTCACAAAACAAGGCAGCCGTTTAACGTGAACAGCATTGCACAGGTCGGGGCTCTGGCGGCGCTGGAAGACGATGACCATCTGCGCGAGACCAAGCGGGTGGTCGATGAAGGCCGCGCTTATTTGCACGAACAATTTGCCGAAATAAAAGTTCGTTTTGTACCGGCAACGGCGAATTTTGTGATGGTACATGTTGGCGACGGATTTGCCATTTTCGAAAAATTACTGAGAGAAGGCGTGATCGTGCGCCCGCTAAAAGAGTATAACTTGCCCGAGTGGGTCCGCATTTCAGTCGGCACAATGGAGGAGAACAAAAAACTAATCGCGGCACTGAAAAAGGTTCTACAAACGAAAGCCAGGCAGCGCTGACTCAGTCGGCAAATTCGCCGTTTCACGATTGGC
>JBKPMH010000079.1:0-6544 GCA_046732035.1 Verrucomicrobiota bacterium | reverse complement strand
CGATGACCGAGACGGTGTTGTCAAAAAAGTCTGCGACATAGGCGTGAGTGCCATCTGGAGTGACTGCCACGCCATATGGGGCATCACCGACTGCGATGGTAGCCACCACAGTATTGGTGGCAGTGTCGATAACCGAGACGTTGCTACTGAATTGATTAACCACATACACCCGGCTGGCATTCGGGGTTACTGCCACACCGTAGGGGAAAGTTCCCACCGTGACAGTAGCGACCACTGTATTGGTGGAAGTATCGATGACCGAGACGCTGTCAGCTTGATCGTTGGTGACATAGACGCGGCTACCGTCTGGAGTGATCGCAACACCGTAAGGGGTGTTTCCCACCGCGACGGTGGCTATGACGGTATTATTTGAGGTATCGATGACTGTGACGCTGTTGCTAACAGGATTCGTGACATAGGCGCGGCTGCCGTCGGGAGTGATCGCCACGCCGTAAGGCGTATTCTCCAGCGGGATAGTGGCCATGACTGTGTTCGTGGCGGTGTCGATAACCGAGACATCGCTGCTGAAAGCGTTGGCTACATAAGCGCGGGAGCCATCCGGATTGACCGCCACGCCGAACGGGCTGTTTCCCACCGTGACGCTGGCGGTAACAGTATTTGTCAGGGTATCTACGACTGAGACGTTGTTGCTGTCAGCGTTCGAAATGTAAGCGAGCACCGCGCAAGGTGTGGGAGTAGGCGTAGGTGTGCCAGTTGGCGCAAGGTATAGGTTAACGTGGTCTGCATTGTAAGTGATCTGTGGGATGAAGCCTTGATCTGGCGGATAATCGATATTGACGCTTGCGAACGTCGTGCCGTTTAGACCACCTCCGGCTTGTAGAAGAGCGTACTGCGTTCCCGGAGTAAAAGGCCCTCCGGAAAGAGCCACCTCCAGATGCCCGGTGAGAGCAACAGCGCCCTGGACATCGATATTGCCGCCGTCAAGGGGCGTTACGTTTATCGCTGTGCTGGCGGTAGCTCCGAACGTAACATTGCCAGCAATCGAGATGGTTTGTTCGGGTGCGAGCGTCCCCTGCATCGTGGTCATTGTGCTATTCGTGATGGAGCCGCTGCCGCTCAGTGTTCCCGTCTCCCATATGTTGACGGTCGCCGCGCTGACAGTTGCGTCGTTATCGATGTGCAACAGACCCGTGCCACCAGGTCCACTCACATTGCCTCCGATTGACAATGCGCCGCCGGTGCTAAAGAGCGAGTCCGCGCCGGACACGTTAAGGGTGCCGGTCGCGCCGGCACTAAAGCCGACATTCACGAATGTGCCATTTGTCATGTGACCGCCACCGGTAATGCTCAGCGTTCCCTGACCATTAAAACCGACGTACAAGCCATGAAAATTATTCCAGAACGAGTTGGCGCCATCGATTGTCGCGCTACTCTGTGAGTTCGTGCCGTACCCGATGTATGCGAAGGAGCCGTTGGAATTGACCTGACCACCATTGGTGATATTTACAACACCGCTGCCGCCCTGCTCGCCTCCGACGTAGAAAAAGCCATTGTTCGTCCATGTCGATCCGGTGCCGTCAATCGTTGCCGTACCATCTGCTCCGAAACTATAGCCTATTTGCCCTGTGCCGTTGCTGACCGAGCCACCATTCGAGACGTTGAGGACGCCCGTGCCTGAGTTGCCCACGAACAAGTCGTTGCTATTAGTCCACGAAGAGCCGGTGCCGGTGACCGTAACGGTCCCATGTGAGCGGCCAGGGAACTCTCCAAAGTAGCCTAGGTAGCCGAAAGCATCCGACACCGTAGCGCCGTTACGGATAGTGAGCGTTCCGGTTCCATAGCCGACATACAATTCGGATGCATGAGTCCAACTCGAACCAGCCCCATCGACTGTGGCGTTGCCACTGACACCAGGGTGGGAATTGATCGTGTAGCCGACTTCACCACTGAAATCAGAAACCTGTGCGCCACCGCTGATGTTGAACGTTCCATTACCCAGACCGCCCACAGCGAGGTCTTGCTGCACGGCAAGCCGGCCCGCTCCGGAAATGCTTAAATTTCCAAGTTCGGAAACATCATTCCAACCGAGAAGGATTGATGCCGCGGCAGCACCACTCGTGGTGATCTGGGCTGTACCGCCGTTGTTGATTTGTGCTTGCGAGCTGGAGTTCGGAACACCTGCTGACCAGTTAGATCCGAGAAACCAGTCACCTGTGCCATCGGTCCAAACCGTTTGCGCGACACCAATGCCTGGGACAATCAATGAGAAGGCCAGGATAAGCGCAGCCGTTTTCCCAAGCGAAGAATGCCGGGCGAATCCGGCTGAGGTGTGACTAAGATTGCTAGATCGTTTCATAAGAGTTCGGTGCCCGGGTGATCAGTTGTGGTGGTTCTAACTATTGGGTGTGCCTGTTCGATAAGTTGCCTCCTGCCGTGGGTCCTAACGGTTCAAAGAGCTTGGGCGAGCTGGCGAAGTCGGACGGACCCTCTTTGCCAGATTCTTCAATCATTGTGAGGCCTACCCTGGTTCTTTGCTTACGATGCAGATCAATGGTGAGGCTAAGGCCGGGGGCGTGGAGTTGGGCGCGGCCTGGGCGATGGGACAGGTCTTGGCGTCGGGGTCGCAGTAGGCGTCGGTGTTACCGACGGTGTTACTGTCGGCGTGGGTGTAGGCGCCCCCAATTCAGAGTATTTGATGGTGGTATAGTCATAATCGGTCCCCATGCCGGTGCTGTATCCGGTCACTAACACGTTCCGATTATTATCAACAGCGATCACATACGTTCCGTCGTAGCTGTTACCCGGGCCGTTATATAGCTGCACCCATTGTTCCCCTCCGGTCGTATCGTATTTGATTGTTACGAAGTCAGAGGCTCCGCCGCTCGCAACAAATCCGCTAACATAGACGTTTGCCAAATCATCCAGCGCAATCGAAATCAACACGTCACCGCCGTTATCGGGTCCATCATATGATGCTGTCCAAAGGAGCTCTCCGTCAGTCGAATACTTAAGCGTAGCGCAATCCAACCCAGTGGCGGTGGTATGATTGCCCGTAACGTAAGCATTGCCGTCTGCATCCACGGCGATTGACTGGCCTGCGTCATATCCGTTCGCCGGTCCGTTGTAATGCTGGGTCCACAAGACGTCCCCATCGGGTGAATACTTGATCGTGGTAATATCGTTGTCGGAACCGGTTTCGACGCTCTGACCGGTGACATAAACATTTCCCGAGGGATCGAGGGCGACGCGATACGCGAAATCGTTGTCATCAGCAGAGCCATTATACGTCCGGACCCATAGCTCTTCTCCTGTCGGGCTATACTTAATGGTGGTATAATCCCAGAGATTATTTGCGCCACCGCTCCACCCGGTTATGTACGAATTGCCGGAGTCATCTACCACGATGCAGTTGGAGTAATCAATGCTATTCGGGGACCCATTGTAACGCGCCGACCATTGCAGATTGCCCATCGAATCATACTTGAGCGTTACGAATTCGCCGTCTGTCAGACCATCGCTCATGAATCCTGTTACATAAACGTTTTCCTGCTTATCGACTGCGATGGAGTAAGCATAAGCGCTGTAGGTTTGGATAGGACTACTCCAGCGCTGCGCCCAAATCGGGTCGCCGTTGCTGTTGTATTTTAAAACGAAGATATCGAATGTAGGGTTATCTCCATTCCCGAAGCCGCCAACGTACGCGTTGCCGCTCTGGTCGACCGCCAGTGCGTAACCATAATCCACTCCCGTAGCTGACCCGGCGTAGCTCTTTGCCCAAAGAAGATCGCCGCCAGGCGAATACTTTACAGTGTAGGAGTCGGTATTTCCTGTTGAAGTTTCAATCCAGCCGGTAACAAAAACGTTACCAGCTGCATCTGTTTTGACATCGTGCCCATGATCGCTCCCGTGCGCTGGACCATCGATGCGGCTAACCCAAGCTTCAGTGACGCCTCCTCCTGGATGGGAAACCGTAAACGCCGCTGGCCCCGATACCGCGTTCGGACGGTTCCGATCACCGGCATACCCTGCAATTACTACCAAAAGGGTACCGGTAACAATTAAAGCGGTTAAGATGTAAAGCCTGGAAAAGGCAGATTGTGTCTCTTTTGTTTTCATGGTGCTCTCAGCGGTTGTGCGTTTATGTTATTCTGGTCACTGACTACCATCGCTTCGCTCTTTAATGCGGGGGTGTCGGGCGCGGGCGCGGCGCAGGTCTGGGTCTCGGGGTCGGGACAGGTCTTGGGGTGGAACTTGGGGTTGCGCTTGGACTAGGCGTCGACGTAGGCGTAGGGGACGGAATTGGTGTAGAAGTCGGAGTCGGACTCGATGTCGGAGTTGGAGTTACGGTCGGCGTTGCCGTAGGTGTGACTGTGGGTGTGGCACTGGGGGTCGGCGTGACGGTAGGTGTCACCGACGGTGTCGCGGTCGGAGTCGGGCTGGGAGTGGGCGTCCCACCAGGAACTATCTCGGACAAAGGTCGCTGCCACAGGCCTCCGCCATAGGTACCGGCAAAGACGTTTGCGTCTTTAATCGCAAAACACCGCATGTTGGTGTTCGTTAAACCGGGACTAACGGAGATCCAGTTTGAACCGGCGTCAGTTGAAAGATAAACCCCGCCGGGATCGAACGTGCTACTCGCCGCACCGGCCAGCAGATTCGTTTCACTGTCGATAAACGCGTAAACGCCGGTGCTGGTTAACCCCTTGTTAATCGGCGTCCAGGTGCCGCCCTCATCTGTGGAACGAAAGGTTCCGCCTAAGGTGCCTGCAAAAAGACCGCTCTGGTTAAGCCACAGCGCATTGACGAAAGTGTTTGTGAGTCCGGCACTGGCCGCAGTCCAGCTTAATCCGCGATCGGATGATCGAAACACACCGCTGCTCCAAGAGGCGATAAAAATATAGTTATCATTGTAAGTAATTGAGGCAATGAGTGGCGCACCTTGGATTATACCTGCAGCTGTCCAGTTATTGCCATCGTCCGTAGAAAAGAAAACGCCGCCTCCCCAACTTCCCGCAAAAAGGTCCATCTGTTTTCCATTCGGAATAACAGCCATCGACCAAATAAGGGGCACGGTTATACCCGCGTTGGCGGGCACCCATGTTGCGCCGTTGTCCGTCGAGCGGAATACTCCGTCACCCATGGTTCCTGCGAAAACACTCACACTGCCCTTTCCGTCTGGTCTGGCGGCCATGGAATAAACAAACTCGTTGATTAGTCCAACGTTGTCCCAATTAGCGCCGCTATCCGTTGAGAGAAAAACTCCACCCCCGCCGGTACCAACAAAAAAGTTTTCCTGGTCGATGGCGAATGAACGAATGTCACCGGCTGTCATTCCAGTGCTGGCCAGTGTCCAGTTTGCGCCATTGTCCGAAGTCCGATATACGCCGCTACCCCAGGTTCCCGCAAAGAGCTGTGAACCGCTGCCTTCAAGAGAGAAGACATAACGGTTCGCTAAGCCTGAACTAACGTGTTCCCATGAAGTGCCGTTGTCGGTGGTCCGGAAAACTCCGTCCTCTGTACCCGCAAAAAGGTTTTCATTGGAAACACCCAGCGAATGAATGAAAACACTGGTCAACCCGGAATTAACTTGTGTCCAATTGCTGCCATTATCAGTGGATAAGAAAACGCCGTCGTTAGTTCCGGCGAAAACGTCATTACCGCTGACAGCCAGCGCTGCAATGGTAAGGTTTGTTAAACCGTTGTTGACCGCGTTCCAGGAACCGCCGTTATCTGTGGAGAGATAGACGCCACTACTTGAGGTACCGGCGAAGATGCTTGTGCCATTAACCACAAGGGCGAGCACGTGATCGAGTGGAAGGCCGTTACTTACCCTTGTCCAGCTATCACCATTATTTGTAGAAAGGAAAACGCCGCCATTTCCATTTAACGTATCAGTGCCCGCAAAAATATTGGAACCGCTGACTGCGATAGAATTAACAGAGGAATTTGTTAGCCCCGAGCTTGTCAGGGTCCAGGTTGCACCATTATCGGTCGACCGGAAGATCCCGCCGTCGATGCCGCCGTACAGGGTGGTGGTCCCGGCGAAAAGACTCGTCCCAGAAATAGCCAACGCATTGACGTAGGGATTCGTTAAGCCGTTGTCCAAGGAAATCCAAGTAGAGCCGTTATCAGTTGAAAGAAAGACACCGCCGCCTCTCGTCGCGGCAAACAGGTTCGACCCGTCCGCAAGGATATCCATCACTGTGCTGCTCCAAGGACCATTGGAGCGCGTCCAATCTGCAGTGGCTTTAGTTGACAGAACAACTAGTACCGCAAGAGCTGCGCAAAAGAGTAAGAAAGATTTCTTCATAGGATTTTTACTGTTGTAAGCTGACGTTCCTCCCTCGCATTTGTGAGAGTGGCCAATCTGTGAGAGCAAGCGCAGCGTTCGCCAGGGTACTGCAAGAAATATGGCGCAAGGTTACGCGGAAAATGGCTTGGGGCGCTAAATTGTACACCATCGAACCGAAGAGCGGTTTCGACGGAAGTGGACAATGGTCAGACCCAGACCGAGCTACCGATTAAGAGTTTAACGCGTTACCTGCAAATCGGTGGGAGCCAGTGAGGCGACGATCTGTTCGAA
>JBKPMH010000078.1:0-10289 GCA_046732035.1 Verrucomicrobiota bacterium | reverse complement strand
GATTCCGGGTCTCGATACCGCCAAGATTCAGGAAGCCCGGGATCAGCTATCGCGAGTAGCGAAGCTCGAATTCCGCATGGTTTATCCGGACAACGGGGAGCGATTACGCGAAATCGACCAGGGGAAACAGGTAATTCCGCCAGAGTACAGGATCGAAACCTATAAAGCGCATCAGGGCGAGGGAGAAAAGCCAGTCGAAGAACGGTTACTGGTAAAAAAGAAAGCTGACCTGGCGGGCGATCGAGTTTCGAACGCGGGAGCTTCTTATGAGCGAGATGGCTGGGTCGTTCATTTGCGGTTTGATAGCGAAGGCGCCAAGCAGTTCGGCAACATCACGGCCGCAAACATTCATCATCGCTTCGCGATTGTGCTCGATGGAATCATCCAATCCGCGCCGGTGATTCAGGATGCCATTTACGGGGGCGACGCTCAAATCACTGGGAAATTTACCGAAGAAGAAGCGCGTGGTTTGGCCAGCGTGTTGCAGAACCCATTGCAAACGCCTGTGAGCATCGAAGAAGAGCGCAGCATCTCGCCTACGCTCGGAGCGGACTCGATCCGGGCCAGTATTCTTGCCGGGTTGGTCGGCCTGATCATTACGCTCGTGTGCGTGGGCATCTACTATAAAATTCCCGGTCTCGTCGCGAATCTCGCTCTGATCATCAACCTTATTTTGCTGGTTGGCGCGTTAACGATGTTCCACTTCGTTCTAACATTGCCGGGCATTGCCGGCATTATTCTAACCATCGGACTTTCCGTGGATGCGAACGTTCTCATTTACGAGCGTTTGCGCGAGGAGATGGCTCTCGGAAAATCGCTTAAGGTGGCGCTTAACACCGCATATGAGAAAGCGTTCAGTTCGATCTTTGACGCAAACGTCACCACTCTGATCACGGCAATTATTCTGTTTTGGCAAGCGCGAGGACCTGTGAGAGGTTTTGCTGTTTCGCTCACGTTCGGCATTTTCGCCTCGCTTTTTACAGCGCTTATCGTGGGACGCAACGCGCTTGGCTGGCTTGTCGACACCGGCCGTCTAAAACGCATTTCGATGTTGCACCTGATTTCTGCGCATAACATCAACTTCCTCGGCAAGGGCTTTATCGCGTGCATGTGCTCGCTTGCTCTGCTGATCGCCGGCGGCGCAGCTTTTTATGCGCGCGGCGAGCGAAATTTTGGCGTGGATTTCCGCGGCGGAGATCTGATCACGCTAAGTGCCCCTGCGAAGATTGATATTGGGCAGGTCCGCCATGCTCTGCAGCCGCTCGGGTTTGCCGATGCGTCTATTCAGGAGTCCACACAGGCCGGCAAGGGCTACATTACCATTCGCACACCATTGAACACCAGCGACAGGGTGGAAAAGCAAATCATGCAAACGCTTCCAAGCGTCGGCTTCAAGGTAGAAGGCTCCGAACGCGTCGGTGCGCTGGTAGGCGGTGAGCTGGCAAAAAGCTCGTTGCTTGCTCTCGGGCTGGGCATTCTTGGGATTTTGATCTTCGTCACGTTTCGTTTCGAACTGGCATTCGCCGTCGGAGCTATTGTTGCGTTATTGCATGACGTTTTTATGACTGTCGGCATGTTCTCGCTTCTGGGGCGCGAACTAACACTGACCATGATTGGCGCTGTGCTGACTATCGCCGGGTATTCCATCAACGACACCATAGTCGTTTACGACCGGATCCGGGAAGGTCTGGCCAGCGGCAGGCGTGGGACCATCGACGAAATCATGAACTCGAGCATCAATCAGACGTTGAGCCGAACCATCCTTACAAGCACTGTGACTCTTATTCCCATCCTGTGCCTGTTTTTCTTTGGCGGCGCGGTGCTGCGCGATTTTTCGCTGGCAATCATCATTGGCGTAATTGTCGGGACTTACTCATCCATTTTTATCGCGTCGCCCATCGTATTATGGTGGACGCGCGCCCGCGGCGGTGGCGCGACAGCGTTACGGCGCGAAATCACCCAAAAAGCGACGGCGGCGAATCCTTTGGCCCAGCGTTGAGCCATTTTTCGCCCGGTTGGACGCAGATTTTGGGGTAATTTTTGCCATTTTTGAGCCCGATTTGACGGGGACGCGTGCCCCGGGTAGACTCCCGCTCGCTGATTAGGAATCCATCGCTAAAGTCAGGAGTGATTATTGATGCCAGAAGTGATCGTTCGCAAAGGTGAACCTGTCGATCGCGCGTTGAAACGGCTGAAGAACAAGCTGGATGCCGAGGGTATTCTCGAGGAGGTCCGACGTTTGCGTGCCTTCGAGACGCCCTCGCAAAAGCACCGCCGCAAGGCGAAAGCCAACGCGAAGCGCGGCCGAACCAAGTTCCGATTTAATCCATAAACTCGACAGAACTGAAAGTTAAAATGTCAGAAAGTTGAACGGATTGGGCGGCGGAAAGCCGGCCGATATTGATTTATCTTTCTAATGTTCCACCTTTGCCGTTCTGCGTTTTTCGAAAAATTTCCTGATCGCATCCACCAAGCCTTCGACGTCGTGTCGTTGAGCTTCGATCTCGACCTTCAAACCATTGTCGCGTGCAGTACGGGATGTGACCGGACCAATACTGGCAACTTGCATTCCTTTCGGCCACGCTAGCTTCAGTGCGAGAAAATTTTCGACGGTTGACGAACTGGTGAACGTGATTAGGTCCGCTCCGTCCTTCTCCAGCTGACTTCGCGCACCGCTGATGTCGCGCGTCTCGGGCACGGTGCGATAAGCTAATCCTTCGTCCACGATCGCTCCGAGAGCAGAGAGTTCTTTGGGAAGCACATCCCGCGCTTTTTCTGCGCGCACCAGGAGAATCTTCAGGTTTTCGATGCTTCCCTGTTTTTTAAACTCCTGCACTACGTCTTCGGCCACGAAGTCTTTGGGTTGAAGATCAACATGCAGGTGAAAGTCTTTCACTCTTTGTGCGGTGGCCGGCCCGATAGCGGCAACGCGGGAGCCGCCGATCTCGCGCGTGTCGTCGTACAATTTGAAAAAGATGTCGAAAAACGCGTCCACGCCGTTCGCGCTCGTGAACACAATCCAGTCGTAAATGTGCGCGTCCTGCACAAGTTCTGCGAATTCGCGTAAATCGCTCGGTGGCTCGATTCGAATGGTGGGCAGTTCGATGACGTAAGCACCAAGCGCCCGCAGTTTGCCGCTCAACAGGCTGGCTTGCTTTCTTGTTCGCGTAACGACAATTCTTTTCCCAAGCAGGGGCCGTGTTTCATACCAATTGAGCTGGTCTCGCAATCTTACAACGTCTCCAAATACTGCGACTGCAGGTGCAGCGAAATCGTTTGCCACAGCCTTTTGAGCGATATCTGAAAGACTGCCTATAAGCGTTTCCTGCTTCCCTGTAGTCGCCCAGCGAATAAGTGCGACTGGCAAATTGCCGGGCACACCGTGCTTCATCATTTCGGTGGTGATCGAACCAAGGCGTTCCACGCCCATTAACATGACTTGGGTGCCGCCGAGTTTCGCCAGCGCAGCGTAATCGATTGCACTTTCTGTTTTCGCCGGATCTTCGTGACCCGTGAAGAACGTTACGTGTGAATTGTGCGCTCGGTGCGTTAATGGGATCCCGGCATACGCTGGCCCGGCAATGGACGACGTGATTCCAGGCACGATTTCGAATGGGATATTCGCATCGGCTATCACTTCTGCTTCCTCGGCGCCCCGGCCAAACACAAAGGGATCCCCACCCTTCAAACGGACAACTTGCTTGCCTTCGCGTGCTTTTTCGATCAACAACGCATTGATTTCATTCTGGCTCATGTGCGATTCGCCGGATGTTTTACCCGCGTAGATGATTTCAGCATCGTCTCGCGCCCAGCCGAGGGTCTCAGGATTCGCGAGATGATCATAAACGATTACATCTGCCTTTTCGATGCACTCCTTCGCTCGCAATGTTACAAGACCGAGGTCGCCCGGCCCGGCACCAACCAAATAGACCTTTCCACTTCTACTCATGGTCTTAGCCTGTCCAGCAGCCGCTTAGCGAGAGCTTCAGCGTCACTACACGTGCCTTCCACTTCGCTTTGATATGGCCGTGTTGATTCATCATTAAACAATTGCCCGGTCAGTTTCATTTTCTCGCCGTGAATTGTCGCCAGCACGCCCACCGGGCAATTACAGTCTCCCTGCAATAACCGCAGAAACTCTCGTTCGGCCCTCAAACAAAGCAACGTCTCGCGATCATTTAGAAGCCCGGCGATTGCTTTCGTGCTTTGATCCTTGACACGAGCTTGAATGGCAATGATTCCCTGGCCGCCTGCAGGCAAAAAAGTCTCGCTTGCAAGGATTTCAACGAAAAACTGCCTGCCATTGGAGCTGATTTGGCCACGAACGGGCGATTGACCCAGGCGTTCAAGTCCCGCACGAGCCAATATGATCCCGTCCCAATTGTTCTCAGCCAGCTTGCGTAACCGTGTCGGGACGTTCCCTCTAAGGTCAACAACTTGAAGGTCCTCACGTTTCCAAAGTAACTGGCGCCTTCTTCTCACGCTACCGGTCGCCACGACGGCCTCCTGCGGAAGAGAAGCAAAACCACCAGGATGTTTTGACACCAGCACATCGTCCACGGGAGCACGAGGAAGAACCGCGGCGATTTCTATCTCCGGACTCATTTCGCTAGGCAGATCTTTGGCGCTATGGACGGCAATATCGATAGCTTCAGCGAGAAGCGCTCGCTCGATTTCCGCCGTAAATAGTCCTTTGCGACCAGCCGAACCCGCCAGAAACCTGCCTTTGTCGCCTTGCGTCATGATAATTTTCGTCTCGATTTGGGTGTCCGGTCGCACCGCCTGCATCGCCTGTTCAACTAACCGAGCTTGCGCACGTGCCAGCTCGCTTCCGCGCGTGCCCAGAATGATTTTTTTCGCCATCGCAAAGAATCTAATCGCGAACCAGAGTTGGCGAAGCCGTCAGGATCGCTACGGCTGCGATGCGCGTAGCGAAGTGTCAGCCACGGCGGAATGCGCTGTGATTTGCGAAGTAGGATGCAGTTCCCAGGAGATTTTCTCGGTGAAATCCGAGACATGTTCGGCAATGATCGCTTCGGCAGAAGCCATTTGCTGGCGCCGCAGCGCAAGGGACTGCTCCGCGACGGATCGCAATGCATCGATATCGTAAAGGTACACGCCTTCCATCTCATTCACGGTCGGATCAACATCTCGCGGAACGGCGATATCGATGATGAAGAGCGCGCGATCCATTCGATCAGCCAACATGGGTCCGAGGTTTGTCTGCGTCAGAAGCGGAACTTCAGAAGAAGTAGATGTGATGAGGATGTCGATCTCGCGACATTGTTGTGGCCATTGATCAAAATTGACGTCGCGGCCACCCACGCGTTGCGCCAGGTCCCGGGCACGGTCATTAGAACGATTGCTTACGCGCAAGTCGACCACCCCTCGCGAAATCAGCGCGCGCGCCGTGCGCTCGCTCGTTTCACCTGCTCCCAAAACCAAAACCTTGCAGTTGCGAAGTTCGCCGAAAATTTTCTGTGCGAGGTCGACCGTAACCGAGCCCACCGACACGGAACCCCGGGTGATTTCGGTGTGTGTGCGGACTTGTTTCGCCACCCGAAACGCGCGTTGAAACAGCCGATGAAGAAATGGTCCAACCGCACCAGATGTTCGCGCGGATTGATAAGCTTTTTTCGTCTGACCGAGAATTTCCGTCTCGCCCACGACCATGGAGTCGAGTCCGCAAGCGACCCGGAACAGATGCTGTACGCACTTTTCGGCCTCGTAGCGGTAAAACGGCAGCGCGTCAGTGTGGCCGCGGACGATCACTTCATTGTTTTGCAACAAGCATTGAGCGATTTCGTCCGTCGAAACTCGTTTCTCTGACGCGCCATATACCTCGACGCGGTTACAGGTCGCGAGCACCAGTGCTTCCGTGCAACCCGCCTCACGAAGGGTACACTCAGCTTGACCGCCACCAGCGAAACGTTCTCGCGTTTCGACATTGGCAGTGTGATGACTCAGTCCGACGCAGAAAATATTCATGGGACTGAGTGTGTTTGCGCAGAAAAGGTGATTCCCCAAAGAAGTGTCAGAGCCGCGCTAAACCCGATGATGCAAAGCGCCGCGACGCGTTTTGGCGCGATGCGACGGATATAGCGGCCTTGCAAAATGGCCGCGTAGAGTAACCAGACGCCAACGGCAGCTACCACTTGGATTCTCGGAAGAGGTCGACCAGTAAAAAAGCCGCCGAGAATCCCGATCGTGTACAGAATAAAGCCCCACCAAAGCAGACGCGTGATTGCCGCAAAGAGATCAGTCAGCGGCGGCAAATGATAGAAGATTGAATGCAATTGATGTGTCTTGAGCTGACGTTCCTGCACGAGATACATCACTCCCGCGATGCAGGCCAGAGCGAAAGCGCCATAGGCTATCAGAGAAACCGACGCGTGAAATTCGAGCGCAGGGTTGGCCGGAACCTTTACCCCATGACGAACGTCGATTGGCGCTATTAACGCGAACCCTTGCAAAAGAAGGACCAGCGGCGCAGTGAATGCGCCCATAAGTGAAAGGCGATAGGTTGGTCCAACCAGCATATAGATCAGCGCGACAGACCAGGCGAGGAAAACAAAAACCTCAAACAGGTTCGTTAGCGGACAACGTCCCAGCGCGTGACCGCGAATGTACAAGAACGCCGTTTGAAACACAAAGCCCAGTCCGATCGCCAGAAAATTAAATTTTCCCAGTCGGAAAAAGCCGGCTCGTAAGACGATCCCGGTGCGTACGACTGCCGCGAGAAAACTGATTGTCGAAACTATGAGAAAAGCGCGATCCACTGAATAGAGATATTGTAAGAGGCCGCCCGCTTCTTGGCAATTGAGGCCATATTATGAAATACACGCAGGCGGCGCACCTCGCGATTTTTTATATTTTTTCCGCAGCCCGCCAAGCCGGAAGTAGGAGGCGGCCATACCAGTGTGAGTTGAAGTACTGAAAATATGTCGCTGGAACGCGTCGCCGGTTTTACATCAATTTGTCTCGCGCTTCGCAGAGCGAAGCGGCTACAGTATCAGGGTGGGACAGCGGGTTTTCAACACAGCTTGTGACGCTGCGTTGGGGCTCCGGCGACACGTCGGATTTGTACATCTCGATTTACAAGCTGCCTGACGAGGGCCTCAAAGACGACGGCTCTGTTGCAGTTCTGTTCTCTGGAACTGGTTAAGCATCATGACGTTACCGTTCCAAAGGCACGCTACCTGGCACCAGCTTTTATGTCGCTAATCATAAGGTAAAGATTGCCCAGGCAACGTTCCGGACGTGTGTTGCTGCTCCTTGTTTAACACGCTCATCGTTTCGCGAACAGTGTTCGTTAGGTTGCATGGTTTCTTAAAAGCCTCGTTCTTTTTTTCCAGAGAGTACAAGCCTGGCTCAAGATTTGCCTTGACAGCGTGAAATGGTTTTTGGCACAACCACGGGCACACAACTCAACCTCCTATGAAAAAAACGATAACAACATTAATAAAGACCGCAGCTTTAACTTTCATAACTCTTACATGTCTTGCGTTTTCCAATATGGCGCGCGCAGAGCTAGATGTCAGTCCGCCGCCCGACGGCGGCTATCCTCACGGGAATACTGCGGAAGGAACCGCCGCTCTTGCCAACCTTACTTCCGGTTATTATAACAATGCGATTGGCATCTATTCGCTTCTGAGCTTAACGACAGCCAGTTTCAATACTGGCGATGGCGCTGGAACACTGATGTTCAACAATGCGAATGAAAATACGGCCACCGGCGCGGGAGCGCTTTTTGCCAACAATGCTCCGCGAAACACAGCCGATGGAGCGTTTGCTTTGTTTTTTAACACCACAGGCATAGACAACACAGCTGTCGGGAACCGCGCGTTGCAAAGTAACGACAGTGGCAGTGGTGACACTGCTGTCGGTAGCGGCGCTCTGTTTAGCAATACAACTGGCGACGGCAACACAGCTGTTGGTTTTAATGCATTGTTCAGCAACACGGAGGGCGACAGCAATGTGGCAATCGGCGTCGGGGCGCTCGGGCAAAATACTACCGGCAATGGCAATATTGCCCTGGGTTTTTTATCCGGCTCAGACCTTACCTCAGGCAATAACAACATCTATATTGGTAACGTAGGTGTAGCTAACGAATCCAATACAATAAGGATCGGAGACCCTGTTATTCACCAACAGGTGATTATCGGGGGCATTCCGGCAGGTGGACTGGCTGCCATTCTCTTCGACTACAACACTGGTAGTGTCACAATCGGCGTCGGTGGCCCAGTGACATTTAACCAAACAGCTTTGCAAGTTGGGACAGCCATCACCAAGAGCGATAACGCAACATTTACGCTGAATCAGGACGGGGTTTACAGGGTAACCTATACCGTACGAACGGCTCTCGCGTCGCTGTTGGCCCAGACACAAGTGCAGGTGAATGGCGTAGGCGTAGGCCCAACGGCTGCGCTCGTTGCTGGAGGGCTTCCTCTAAACGATCAGGTGACGTTCCCAGCCAACGCCGGTGACACAGTGCAACTCGTCGTCGGGGGATTCGCTCTTACGCTCTCTACTGGTGACAACGCGACCATTAATATTGACAAGGTGCAATAGTCGCGGTCAACAGCCCCTAGGTGTTATTTAACCTGCCGGTCGTATGCTATCAGCTTGCGACCGGCAGCTACTTTCTGGAGCCAAAGAGCGTGTTGCCGTGTCGTCGGAGCACTTTTGGCTGCGAAAGCTTTACAGTTCGTTCTTTCTGCATTTCATTCACTGGCCTTCGGCGTCGCTAAGAAGGGAAACGTGATTTTTGATTGCGAGTCTGATTGACCTTTGGCGACACGCCGCTAGCGTTCGCCGCGATGGCTTTGGATCCACTTGAAAAACTCCGCGCGTCTGTTCGCGACGTACACGACTTTCCTAAGAAGGGCGTTGTATTCAAAGATATTACACCGGTGTTGAGTGATGCTTCGCTGTTTCGTGCATCCATCGATCTGTTTTTGGATTGTTGCCGGGGGAGAACGATCGACAAGGTCGTTGGAATCGATGCGCGCGGGTTTTTGTTTGGATCAGCAGTTGCCTATGAGCTCGGTGTCGGTTTCGTTCCGATTCGCAAGCGTGGTAAACTTCCCTTTAAGACGGAGATAGCGAGTTATTCGCTTGAGTACGGCGACGCGGAAATGGAGATGCACATCGACGCCATCGATTCAGGCGAGCAAGTTGTGTTGATAGACGATTTATTGGCAACCGGTGGAACGTCTGCTGCTGCGTCTGTCCTGATTCACAAAGCCGGCGGAAAACTCCTCGAAGTGCAGTTTCTGATTGAATTGGAATTTCTTCACGGGCGTAAGCGACTCGAACCAACGCCTGTCATTTCCTTCCTAAAATACTAAACACCGCAGTGATTTTGGCCGATCACGCACAAGCCGGGGGCTTTTGTTCGCGCGATCGCATTTTGGATTTTCATGATCCAATTTTAGATTGAAGATCAATTCGGATTTGGAATGAAGACGTCTCGTCATTTGGACCAGGTTTTGGCGCACGCGGCACGGCGTCTTGCGGCTACGGAAGCCAGACGTCCCACCGATGCGCTCCCGCTTTATAAGAGATTTTTAAAGGTCGAGGAACATCGGTTGCGGCTGAAGCACCAGGCGGGCGGGGGTGGCCGCGAAATTTGTGCACGGCGCGCTGAGCTGGTGGATGTTTTATTGCAATATGTTTTCGACGCTGCGGCGACTGCTGCTCATCGAAACGGGACCACCAAAATCCCACTCGCCCTCATTGCTCTCGGTGGTTACGGCCGGGGCGAACTCAATCCATTTAGCGATATCGACGTGATGCTTTTGCATCAACAAGGAAAAAAAAGGATGTCGCCTCATCTGGAAGAGATGGTGCAGCAGGTTCTTTATCTCTTGTGGGACAGCGGCTTCAAAGTTGGGCATTCCACCCGCTCGATCAAGGAAGCGGTCGCGCAGGCGAATCAAGACATGCGCACGAAGACTGCGATGCTGGAGTCCCGGTTTCTGGCAGGTGACGTGGAGCTGGCCCGAGAATTTCGTCGGCAATTTCGTTCCAAGTGTGTCAGCGGATACGAACGCGAATACGTGGAATTGCGCATGCATGACCAGGTCGCCCGCCATAAGAAATTCGGTGATAGCGTCTATTTACAGGAGCCGAACCTGAAAAGCGGATGTGGTGGACTGCGCGATTACCAAAATCTTCTTTGGATGACCTATTTCAAGGAGGGTTCATTGAGCACGAATCAGCTAGTGGGGAAAGACTGGCTGAGTGAAAGCGACCAGCGCCGAATAGAAAACGCGTATGACTTTCTG
>JBKPMH010000077.1:0-8805 GCA_046732035.1 Verrucomicrobiota bacterium | reverse complement strand
GGTGCTCACCGGGCTGGCCATCGTCTTTTTGACGCTGACGTTAATTTCCACGCTGCTCAATTTGGTTGTGATCGGCTGGATCGTTCGAAGCTTCTCAGTTTTCCTCGCAGTCGCGCTGGTGGTGATTTTTCAGCCCGAACTCAGACGTGGCCTGGCCGCGCTTGGCGGTCACCCCATCTTCTCGCTGACGAGCGAAAAGCGTGAAACGGTTCATGACTTGGCCGAAGCGGTCATGCAATTGGCAAATAAGCAATTTGGCGCTCTTATCGCGATCGAGCGCGACACGTCAATCCGTGTTTACGAGGAAACAGGCGTGATAATCGATGGAGATTTTTCTGTGGAGCTCATCCTGACCATCTTTCATCCAAAGGCGGCGCTGCACGATGGCGGAGTGATAATTCGTAACGGACGAATCGCAGCTGCCGCCTGTATTTTTCCAGTAAGTCAGCGTGAGACGCTCGACCGCAGCCTGGGGTTACGTCATCGCGCCGGTCTCGGAATTACTGAGGAATCCGACGCCGTAGCGATCGTTGTTTCCGAAGAGACGGGTAATATTTCAATTTGTCACAGGCGGCGAATTGAGCGCAATTTCACGCCAGAGACCTTTCGCCAACGAATCGCGGAGATTTTGTTGCATAGCAAATATGAAGAGACTGATTCTGAAAAACT
Organism: Verrucomicrobiota bacterium; assembly: GCA_046732035.1. GTDB lineage: Bacteria > Verrucomicrobiota > Verrucomicrobiia > Chthoniobacterales > UBA10450 > Udaeobacter. The sequence continues at coordinate 8,136 of JBKPMH010000077.1, read as the reverse complement.
GGCGGGCGAAGTTGATCTCTCTACTGCTCGCGACAACGCTTTGGTACCTGATCAAAAAGAACGTGGCGACGACGCCCTCGCCGTCTGAGCGAGTGTCTCCCCCGCCGATAACCGAAACGCGCTGACTTTTGGAAATCAGTCTGGCAGATCGGTATGCGATCCTGTCAACGCAAGAAGCGCGACAGATTCTCCTCTTCCCAACGCCGGGCACGCCGATAGCCCCGAAATGCACGCTCGCGGCGATTGAATTCGTCCGTGTGAACACGCCGGCGCCCGCGGGAGAGCGCCTCTTCAGGCACTACTGAGTGCAGCATTTCGTGATAAAGCACGTATCGGAGAAACCAGGACGGCACAAACGGCTGATCCAGCGCCCGATTGATTCGAATAACACGATCCTGCTCCTGAATGGTTCCAAAAATAAAATATTCCTTGGGCCGATGCTTTCGCCGGCGTCCCCACATCACTTGATAATCACGAAGGCGCCCGCGGAAATAGCGTTTGTTCAAGTCGTTAAACATCTGACGGAGATTAAAATATGTCCCTTCGTGAAGGAGATTTAACTGCCTTTGCATCGGCAGTTTAGGGTGGGCAAGCTTCCGCTTGGTCTCTGTTTTACTTTTTTTGCGCTTAGCCATCTTCATCCTCCCCCACAAGATCTCGAGAACGTCCGAAATCAATTTAGTGGCTCCAAATCTACAGACAAGTGAAGCGCCGATATTTGCCAAAACATTTTTTAAGAGTCTCACAACCAATGATTTAGCCGGAGAGACTGCTAGATCATCTCAAGCCGATAACGTAATCCCCAGATCGTGTGACGTTTACCAGGGAATCGCAGCATGTTTCGGTTGGCGATGGGCCATTCCCAAATGAAATCAGGCCAAGCTGTTTGGGATGAAACCGGCAAACACCAGATGGTGAAAAACCGTGTCACAATTTTTTGCGAAGATTGCAATGCGCGTATAATTGTCCTCAGTTCCCTGCGGACGCGCGGGAGATTTAATCGAGTTCGATCGAATGACGCCGTTTCTTCGAAAATTGCTTGGCCAAAACTGGCTTCTGTTGCTGACTATGCTCGCTCTCGCGGTTTTCGGAGTCGTGGCGATCTATAGCGCCACTTCTACCCGCGCAGACGCATATGCTGCTGACTTTTGGCGAAAACAGGCAAACTGGGTCGCCGTCGGGATCTTCGCCTTTATGCTGACAAGTTTGATCCACTACCGGTGGATCCGCTGGGGCGCGCTGCCGATGTATATGGCCGGCATTGTCTTTTTGATCATGACGAAGTTCATGGGCACGAAAGTCTACGGCGCTCGCAGTTGGTTGCATCTGGGACCACTCAATTTTCAGCCGGCACAGCTTGCCATCGTCGCCGGGATCATGGTTTTGGCGCTCTTTCTGACGCAATTTCGTGAGATGCATCCGATGCTGCGGTTGCTGCTGTGCGGAGCGATTGCCGCGGCGCCTTGTCTGCTGATTTTGATGCAACCAGATTTGGGCGAGGTAATTCTTTGGGTGCCGGTGCTCCTGGCGCTTCTGTTTGTCGGTGGTCTGCCGCTGCGCTACTTGATTTGCGTCATCCTCATGGGAATCGCCTTCATCCCAATCGCGATTAATTTTGGGTTAAAACCATATCAGCAACAGAGGATCACTGCGTTTACACATCCCGATATCGATAAACAGGGCTCTGCCTGGGCGATCAATCAATCTCTTATCGCGATCGGTTCAGGCGGTTGGTCTGGCAAGGGCTTCAAGGCGCCAAACACACAGATCGAGCTTGGGTTTCTGCCTGCTACTGCGGTGCATAATGACTACATTTTCTCCGCTATCGGCGAACAATGGGGATTCGTTGGCGGAGTCCTTCTTATCGGCGCGTTCGCGTTGCTTTTATTCACCTGCCTGTTTGTTGCTTTTTTTGCGGGTGATCAATTAGGTCTGCTACTAACGATTGGAATCACTGCGCTGATCTTTACCAGCATCTTTCAGAATATTGGGATGACCATCGCGGTGTTGCCGATCACCGGCGTGCCACTGCCATTGATCAGTTACAGCGGCTCTTTCGTGCTGGTGATCATGTTTGGGCTCGGACTTGTGAACAGCGTTTGGATTCATCGAAAAATTCCTGCGTAGACAGGCCAACGTGATTTGTTTTTCCGCGCTCTGACCTGTTTAAGCCGCACATGGAAGCCGATTACAAGGTCAAGCTGGAAGTTTTCGAAGGGCCACTCGACCTGCTGCTTTACCTGATCAAGCAGGACGAGATCGACATCTATGATCTTTCTCTGGAACGCATCACCCGCCAGTACCTGGAATACCTGCAGGCATTCAAGGAGCTGAACATCGAATTGGCGGGCGAATTCATCGTCATGGCCGCGAATCTTATTTATTTGAAGAGCCGCAGCTTGTTGCCAGTTGATCAACAGCCGCCCGCAGAAGACGCCGAGGAAGACGATCCCCGATGGGATTTAATCAGGCAGCTGATCGAATACAAGAAGTTCAAGGAAGCCGCGACAGAACTCCATGTGCGCCAGCTCAGACAGGAGCGAATTTTTGCACGAGAAGGCAGCGCAGCGTCTGTTTTGCAAGAACCGTTGCGCCTCGAAGAGGTCGGAATTTTTCAATTGATCAACGCCTTCCAGACCGTGCTTAAACGGATCGAAGCGCGCCACGACGTACAGGAAATTTTTGCCGAACGCTTTAGCGTGTCGGAAAAGATTGAAGTTATTTTGCAACGAGTCGCAAATAACGCGCGACTTCGATTTTCAGATTTGTTCGGCGACCCGGTTTCGCGCGTCGAAGTGGTAGTAACTTTTCTTGCGCTGCTCGAACTCATTCGTCTAAAGCAGGTACGCGCTCTTCAAAAAAACATGTTCGAGGAAATTGAAATCGCAGCTGCCGCGTGAGCGGCCAGGACTGATGCGACCGCGACACACGCCTCGACACAGCAAAGTGGCGACAGCAAGATGCCGCGAATCTTAATCGCCGGGTGCGGTTATGTCGGCCAAGCGACAGCCGATCTGTTCCATGCCGCCGGCTGGGAGGTGGAAGGTTGGACAGCTTCCAGCGAATCGGCCGCGGCGCTAGCCGCCAAACCGTATCCCATTTGCCAGGTGGATATTTCAGACGCCGATCAGGTCGCAGAACGCTCGGGAACATTTGATGCTGTTGTTCACTGCGCGAGTTCGCGAGGCGGCGAAGTGGAGTCTTACCAGCGAATTTATCTGACCGCCGCACGCAATCTGCTCCATCGATTTACCGAAACACACCTGCTCTTCACCGGCAGTACGAGCGTTTATGCGCAGCGGGGCGGTTCATGGGTGACTGAGGAAAGCCAAACGGAGCCTGTTCGCGAAACGGGTCGGGTCTTACTGGAAACGGAAAAGCTGGTGCTCGGGCAACGCGGTACCGTCACGCGACTCGCCGGTATCTACGGTCCAGGCAGGTCGGCGTTACTGACCAAGTTCCTTGCCGGCCTGGCAATCATTGACCCGGAAAACGATCGCTTTGTGAATCAAGTGCATCGCGATGATATCGCGTCCGCGATTTTCCTTTTGCTGACACGACAAGCTCCCCGAGCTCAAATCTACAACGTGGTTGACGATCAACCGATGCTGCAAAGTGACTGCTATCGTTGGCTGGCAAAAAGACTGGATCGACCACTTCCGCCCTTGGGGAAATCAACTACGCCACGTAAGCGCGGCGACAGCAACAAGCGTGTTAGCAATGCGAAACTGCGAAGCCTCGGCTGGACCCCGCAATACCCTACATTTGCCGATGCGATGGAAACAAACGTTTTGCCAAGCTTTGTTGAAGTAGGTTCAGATAAATTCGCTTCCTAACTCTTGAGGCTCGTTACAGCTACCTGACACCATTTCTCGGACCTTCCAATTACCTAGATGGATCAGTGGTTACCGGTAATTCTTGTGCGCTGACTGCCTGCCATTTGCCCTGGCGATAGGCAAAGACATCTGTGAATAGCGTTTTGCGTTCGCCATGCTCAGTTTTTGCGACAACCACCCCATTCACAATCCCTGCGTCGCCGTAAAGCCGTACGTGCAGGTCTTCGAAGTGCTTATCTGGACCTTGTCGACCGGCGGGATGGTCGCGAAGAAATTTAAGCTGCTGTTCCTTTGTGATGATTTCTCCCGGCACCACATGGAGGAAATCAGGTGCAAGAATGTCTTCCAGAGCCGCAGGATCGTCCTCTGCCTGCAACCATCGGTTTTCCAGGGCCAATAACTCCCGCTTGGAGTTTTCAACTGATTCCGAGCCGCGGCTGACGTGGCATGACAGAAGAACCAAGGAAAGAAGCACAGACCCGGTGACGCGATCCCACGATCTCATGAAACTGATTGAAATTGCGTTACTCGAACTGGTCCGCAAGTGGTGTCGTGGGGTTCCGATTGTGAAGGCGTCGCTGCCACTTACTTCGATCAAACTCAGGTGGCCGCAGCAGGTGCAGTGGCTGCGAGATCAGCCCCATGGTGATTTTCCCGGCGTTCCCCAAAAAGCTGGCGGATCACTTCTTCGACCGGCACTTCCTGAACATTGATGTCACTCACGTCGCACGCTTCGAGTAATTCGCGGCAGGTCTCGGTGACTTTTGCACGTGGCACCTTTAGTTGCACCGAAACAGGCGTTTGTTCCGTTATTTCTCCAAACGCGGAAAGATCCCGGGCGGCCTCTTTTTCGAAAGTTAAGCTCAAAATTTTATATCCGGAAAATCGGTCAACAATCTCGTCCAGCGGTCCGTCGAAAAAAATCTTGCCGTGATCGATTACCAGGACCCGATGACAGAGCTCCTGGATGTCCTGCATATAGTGACTGGTCAGTAACGTAACAATGTGATGTTTCTCATTGTACACTCGCAAAAATTCGCGAACCCTTTTTTGACTGACCACATCCAGACCGATCGTTGGTTCATCGAGAAAAAGAACGCGCGGTTCATGAATCAGTGCGGAAATCAGCTCCATTTTCATTCGTTCGCCTAACGAGAGCTCACGAACCATCACATTCATTTTGTCTTGCACCTCGAGCAACTCCGATAAACCGTCCACCACTTTTTTGAATCTCACCCGGTCAATTCCGTATATGGCACGATTAAGCTCGAGCGACTCTTGAGCAGGCAGATCCCACCAAAGGGCATTTTTTTGTCCCATCAGCAGGCTGAATTGCCGTTTCATTTCATTGCGTCGCTCCCATGGGACAAAGCCGAGCACCCGCGCTTCGCCAGACGTTGGATTCAACAGCCCTGAAAGCATTTTGAGCACTGTGGTTTTTCCTGCGCCATTCGGACCGAGAAAGCCAACGAATTCGCCTTCCTCAATGCTGAAAGAAACGTGATCTGCGGCACGCGTTTCATCATAACGCCGCTTGACCAGTCCTTTAATTGACCCCCAAAGCCCGCGCTCTTTGCGGTAGGTGCGATAGACTTTGGTCAGGCCTGAAGTTTCAATCACCGGCATACATCAATGGGAATGATTGCAGACAGAATGTTACGTTAGCTGCGATTCGCCCCGTCGAACACTAACGCGCATATCGGAGTTTGCCGTCGTTACCGCCGATTCTAATCCACTCTGCGCCAGACGACGTCTTCGTTGTTTCGACGATCAATGAGGGCGTCCACTTTTCGGCTCGCCGCGTAACGAAATAAAATGCGGCCTTCGATACCTTTGCGAAAGAAGATTTCGGAGCCCTCAGGCAAAAGTTGTTCGCGTTTCCCATTACGCTCCACATACAGATTTTCGCCTTCAGAAAAAACTCGCCTGGTCTGTCCGGGAGCCAGCTCGTAGGTGCCACTGAAGTCGATGAATTTTTTCGGATCGATCCTCCCAACAGCCGGATCTTCATAGTAACGCATTGCCTGGCTGGCCGCGATCTGCCAGACGCCATTCCGATGCAACCATGTGTCGGTTACATGATAACGTGCGGTCAGATTCTGGCCGAAGATGGTTTCGGTTTCGTCCACATCGTAACTCAGAATAGCGGTGTCGCCATGAATGACGCTTTTGGGGTTCACGATCTTGATAGTTCCCGAATAACCTCTGGGTAGTGGCGCGATGTCGGCGATCAGTTGCGTCTTGTTCAAGTTGCGCCCTTTTTCGTCGGCGAAGATGCAGTCATCGGCGAAATATTTTTGCCACGGCTCTTTATTGCCCGGTACTACTGCGTCGAAAAGTTCCTGCGTACGGTTAACAAGTTCTTCCTGCGTTATGGCTGCGGGATCTCCGTGAATTAGCTCCACTGGTCTAAAAAAGCTGAAAATTAAAACGAAGATCAGTGAACGAATGTTCATGCGATTATTTGTTCTCCTGCTCGCCAACAACAAACGGAAACGTTAGCGGACGTTTGTTTTCTCAAGCATTCGTAAATGGCTTAGCCAACAGGTTTCAGAACATCGTCAAGGCATCTGAGCAGATGCGCTACCGTGTCCTCGGTTTCGTCTCCCATGTTGGAAAGCCGGAACGTTTTTCCCCGGATTTTGCCGTAACCGGGATCGATCACCAGATGATGTTTCTCGCGAAGCTTCTTCGTCAGCTCCAGGACGTTGATCTCCTTGTTGTTTTTCACGCAGGTGAGCGTCTTTGACCGGAAACCTTCCTCCGCAAAAAATTCAAAGCCGGTGCGGCAGACCCAATCGTGCACGAGGGCATTCGTGCGCGCGTGACGATCGAAGCGCGCGTCGAGGCCTTCTTCCAAAATTTCATCCAGCTTCGACTGCAGCGCGTGCATATGCCCGATGCTTGGCGTACTCGGTGTCATCCATTCTGCCTGTTGGTTCTTGAACTCCAGAAAATCAAAATAAAAACCGCGGTTCGGGATTTTCTCAGCGCGCGCAAAACCTTTCTCCGAAACGGAGAACAATGAAAAACCGGGTGGCAAGGCCAGCGCCTTTTGAGCACCAGTGAGCATCACGTCGATCCCGAGCGCGTCCATGTCGATTTTGACCCCGGAAAACGATGACACGGTATCGAGGATGAGGGCCACATCCGGATACTTGGCCAGGGTGCAGCAGATTTCCGGGAGCGGATTCATCACGCCAGTCGAAGTCTCATTATGAACGAGAGTGACGGTGTCGAATTTCCCAGTGGCCAATTGCTTATCGATTTCTTTGTGATCGATATGTTTTCCCCAATCGACTTGAAGGGGAGCACCCTCCTTGCCACAGCGCTTTGCCACGTCCAACCATTTGTCCGAGAACGCACCGCACATGCAGCAAAGCACTCCGCGATCGACCAAATTTCGAACCGATGCTTCCATCACCCCCCACGCCGAGGAGGTCGAAAGAAACACTGGCTGCTTTGTTCCAAATAACGTCTGCAACCCTGGATGGATCGCGCGGTAGAGATTTTTAAAATCTTCGCCGCGATGTCCGATCATGGGGCGCGAAAATGCGGCCCAGGTTCTCTCGGATACTTCAACAGGCCCTGGAATGAATAGTTTGTCGTGCGGAATCACGGCAGAAAACGTCCAACGTGCGAGGCCCAACGTCCAATATTAAGTCTACTGGAACACTTGCGTGCCGATCACCTGCGATGTACGCGTGACGCGTGAATGCCCGAGTCATCTTTTTCCTGGTCGCTGCAGGCGCAATGCTGGTGCGCGCGGAATCGCCAAGCTATTTCGTTTATGTCAGCAACGAACGATCTGGTGATATCAGTGTGATTGACGGCGCAACGGACGCCATTATCGCGACCTTTAAAGCTGGCAAAAGACCCCGCGGGATTCATGCCTCCCCAAATGGTAAACGAATCTTTGTGACGCTGAGCGGCTCGCCGCGAATGGCGCCCGGCCTGGACGAAAATCGCGCGCCGGCAGACAAAACTGCTGACGGACTTGGTGTAATCGACCCGGTGCAACACAAATTGATTGATCGCTGGCATATCGGTTCTGATCCGGAGCAATTCGCAATCAGCAAAGATGGAAAGTTTGCTTTCATCGCAAATGAGGATGACGCCAGCGCTTTGATTGTCGATCTCGAGTCCGGGCAGTCTCGTGGGAAAGTAAAAGTCTCGGACGAACCCGAAGGGGTCGGCGTCAATCCGCAGAATGGCGAAGTCTACGTCACCTGCGAAGAGAAAGGCGAGGTGTTCGCAATTGATCCCAATCAACAACGCGTAGTGGCTACGATTGAGACAG
>JBKPMH010000076.1:0-6429 GCA_046732035.1 Verrucomicrobiota bacterium | reverse complement strand
TCGTTCCTCCAACCGGAGCTGAAGGCGGAAACGTCGCCGCCGCACCCGGCGATGCTGATCTTGGCGAACAACAAATCCTGAAGCGAACGGAGCAGTATCACCCTTTTACCATTTCTGCCGGCGCGCCGTTTTACTGGACTTCAAATGTGGCCCTTACGCGGAGCGGTGAGCAAAGCGATTTTGTGGTTGCGCCTGCAGTAGCCGCCTTCTACGAGCCGCGAATCGCCAATAATTTGTATGGGCTAATCGATGTCCGCGAGCAGCTGTTTTATTACGATCGATTCGATAACTTCAATTTTGGAAGTTTTGATGTAGAAGTAGGCCTGAGGTATCTCGTTCCACAGTGGCACAATCTGCTGTTAAGGCTTGAATATGACTACAATCGGCTGACTGAGAAGAACAGCTTTGCAGCTTTTTTTCAAAATCACTCGATTATTCTAGACGCGTCGGTTCCGTTTCAATTTGGCCGCGCTCAAACACTCACGCTCGGCGCCGACTTGAATATCAGCATGGCGGCCGACGAATCGGGACAGCCGCCAAACATCAACGCGATCTCAGCACAGCGAAGCGATTATGCTGTCTATGTTGGTTACTCGGCCGTTCTGACGCGTTCATTTTTCATCAATGCGGTCGGTACTCTGGTAGTCCGTCAGTATTATGAAGGAGGGCGTGACGACATCAGCGAGATTCTCGCGCTGACCGCAAACTATCGCCTGAACAAATACCTTACTGTGAGTGCTGTGAGCACATTGGCAGGAAGCCAATCAAACCAAAGCGTTTTTGATTATCAAGTCGCCAATCTTGGCGGTGCAGTAGCCTTTCAGGTGAAATTCTAGTTTCTTCGGTGGCGGCGTCTGGATCATCGCGACGCACCTACGGAATAACCAAACTCTGACCAACAGTTAGCTTTTTGGGATCGTGAATGTTCTTCCTGTTCGCTTCCAGGATGTCTTTCCACCGCTTGGGCGACTTGTAAAACTTTCGAGAGATAGAGAACAGTGTATCGCCTGATTGAACGACGTAGCTTCGGTCTCGCTTGTCCGAGGGCGTTTCTTTGGAATTCGCATCGACTTTCCGAGATTTGTCCGTCAGACTTCGCAGCGGCGCGGCACGCGCTTCAAGTTCCTTGTGCAAATTGAGGTTTTCATTTCGCAAACGGGCGGCCTCAGACCGGGTAATGACAGAGTCGCCTGACAATGCCGTCAACGCAGCGATCTCATCGTGTTTGATGGAGTTCTTGACATCGGTAGCGTGCGGTCCCGCTGGGCTCAATGCGAGATAACGCCTGAAATGATGAAGCGCGCCCACGGGGTCGTTTAGCTTGTCATCATAAAGAAGCGCCAATTTGTAATGGAGTTCAGCGCAATGCGGGCTGTCATCGAGCGCGGCTTCATACAAGTTGATCGCGCGGGCAAAGTCTCCCTGGGCCGATTTCGTGTCGGCGTCCTGTATCAGCTGGATACGGCGCGACGCGCCCATGCGATCACAGCCGCTCAGGCAAACAAAAAAAAAGGCCGATAGCCAAATACAGGCCCGACGCATGGCGCCCGAGAATGCAAGAATCGAGTGTTTAGATCGAATCTTGTCAGAGCACGACATTGTCGCCAATCTGCTTACTTGTGACCGCGCGCGCATTTCAATGCTTTTTCGTTATTGGAACATCGATTTTTCTGTTTGGCCCCCGACTGCATGGAGCATTATCCATCGGGGAAAACTATGCGCGGGACTTCGTCGACATCGATGGAAACAAGCATTCCACAGCTGACGGTCATGTGTCTGTGGTCGTACTGACCACTCCCGCAGAGAGAGAAAAGGCGCGCACTGTAGGCGACCGCATTCCGGAACGTTGCCTGGGAAACCCAGATTACCGAATGATCACAATTGTTCATTTCACCAGAAAGCATACTGTGGTTGGCCGAAAGATCGCCACATCCTTCATCCGGCACCGCGTAAACGAAGAAGCAAAACGGCTTCAGGCCCGGTATAACGGAAAGAAGATTGCACGGGACGCGCGGAACGACATTTTCGTTGCCGCAGATTTTGATGGATCGATCGCCTCTCAGTTTGGCCAGGCGGAAGGAGCAATGGGTTTTTCCGTTTTTATTTTTGGGCGGAAGGGTGAATTGATCGCTCAATGGCATGGAGTGCCAAGTACCGAACAGCTGGACGCTGCGCTTAAATAAATTTCGCGTGACAGCCTTTGCCAATTCCGTCCGTCTACAGTTCGTTTAGTACTTCGGCACGTTGGAATCGACTTGATCTGACCAGGCGTCGATTCCGCCTTCCAGGTTGTAAACTTTGGAGAAACCATGCTGCTGTAGCAGGCGCACCGCTTGAGCGCTACGCATCCCACTATGACAATGAATGATGATTGGCTGTTCGCGCTTCAGCTCGTGTAATCGGTCTGCAATTTCCCCCAAAGGGATCAATTTTGCGCGGTCAATGTGCGCAATTTCGTATTCAAACGGTTCACGTACATCAAGCAGTTCGAATGTCTCCCCTGCATCCATTTTCTGCTTCAGTTCCTGCGGAGATATTTCTGCTATCGCGTCCCCGTTACCCGCTCCGCAAAACTGTTCGTAATCAATCGGCGAGAAAATGGTTGGGTTGTCACCACACACCGGACATTGTAGATCGCGTCGCAAATGGAGTTCCCGAAATTTTACGTTGAGCGCATCGAAATGGAGAAGACGCCCAACGAGCGGCGCGCCGATACCCAAAATCAATTTCAATGTCTCTATCGCCTGCAGCATGCCGATGATGCCTGGTAAAACACCCAGCACGCCTGCTTGAGCGCAGTTTGGGACAGATTCCGGCGGTGGCGGCTCGGGAAAAAGACAGCGATAGCACGGCCCGCCTAAATGCGGCGCGAACACGGTTGTCTGTCCCTCGAAACGGAAGACTGAGCCATAGACATTCGGCTTGCGCGCAAAAACACAGACATCGTTCGATAAGTATCTTGTTGGAAAATTATCCGATCCGTCAACGATCACGTCGTAACCGGACACAATTTGAGGCGCATTTTCACTGGAGAAACGGCACTTGTGTAATTCAATTTCGATGTGCGGATTGATGTCGTGCAAGCGGTCCCTGGCCGACTCCAGCTTGCCGCGACCTACATCCTTTGTTCCGTGAAGAATTTGGCGCTGAAGATTTGAAAGATCGACATCGTCAAAATCCACCATGCCGATTGTGCCAATACCGGCGGCTGCCAGATAAAGCGCAGTCGGCGACCCGAGTCCGCCAGCACCGATGCACAACACGCGCGCAGCTTTAAGTCGATTCTGTCCATCTGCTGTGACCTCCGGCATGATGAGATGACGCGAGTAGCGTTGCAATTCTTCGATGTCTAAACGCATCGCGCCGCTGCGTTCTTCCTCAATAATGCTCCGATTCATATGCAGCTGGTATTTTAGCACACAGTGCTGGAGTTGTAGCCGGCGAAGCAGCTAAACCGACTGTGCTTTCGGACATCGGCGGACGACACCTCGCCTGTTTGAGCTACTGTGTGACTTTTACAGGCGTGCCGACCGGGGCATTTTCGTAAAAGGTACTTGCCATTCCGCTCGGCAAACGAATGCAACCGTGAGAAGCGGCAAAGGGTGGCACGTATCCCTGGTGCATTGCGTAGCCCCCCCTGAAGAACATGGCATATGGCATTTGCGCGCCATCAAAGTGCGTGCCGGGTGGGCGCTTGTCCTTGCGAGCGTCGATATTTGATCTGACCACATTGCCATAATCATCAATATAATCGCCGAAGATGGTTGAAACGTGGTCGGGACTCTTCGAGAGAACGGAATAGTTCCCAGGCGGCGTTGAGAACCCAGGCTTGCCAGTGGAGACCGTCGATTCACCGACCAAACGTTTGCCCTTATAAAAGTACGCTTTCTGTTCGCCAATATGAACGACAATTCTAGCCGGTCCGGAAGCGCCTTCATCATTCCACCAGCCCACTTCGCTGGCCCGCGGATAGGGCCCCTCTGGAACAGTCTCGCAACCGCAAATAATGACTACGCCGAGCAGGGTCCCAGCGATTTGAAGGATGCGGCCAGTGTTCACAGAGCCGCGGATAGTATTCTTCTCAAGGTGATCATTCAACTGTAAATCTCATGTCGCGAGCATACTGCGGACGGGACCTAGGTTTCGGTGTTGACGGGCAGTTTACACGTTTAGTTGCTGTAAGATCTTATCAACATGGAAGCCGTTTGAACGAATTCGATCTGACGCCGAGGGACGACTCTGGTCGGCTGAAAAATCAGGCGTTATGATTGCGGATGAGATAAGCAAATTCATGGCTGCCCAAAGTATTCCGATGCTTAAGTCCAATGCGACCGACAGTGCCTCCGCACACGGCAGGTAGCGCTCAGTTGATTCAACCTGTTCTGATCCGGTCTTCACGCTGAAGACCAGAAGTCAATCGCAGCCGCATTAGCCGTGGGTTTGACGCTTCCAGTTGGCAGAATACTCTCATTCGTATGACCACTGTCGAGCCGCCGATTAATCTGGAGAATTGGATCGAAAAGAATGCCGATAAATTCAAACCGCCGGTCAGTAATCGTTATCTTTATGATGGTCGCGATTTCTTTGTGATGGTCATCAAGGGTCCGAACGCGCGCAACGATTTCCACCTCGTGGATTCGGAGGAATATTTCTATCAGCTTAAAGGCGACATTAAGGTGCGCATCCGCGAAGGCGATCGCATGGTGGACCATGTCGTCAGAGAAGGCGAAACGTTCTTTATTCCGCCAAATGTGCCGCATTCGCCGCAGCGTCCGCCGGATACGATTGGTGTCGTCGTTGAACGGCGCCGGCCGCCTGGAGAAAAAGAACACGTTATTTTTTACTGCGAGAATTGCGGCGCTTTGGTGGAAGACATCCATTTCGACTGCTCAGATATCGTTGAGCACTTCAGCCAGGCGATGCTCGATTTTTGGAATGACGACGCGCGTCGCACCTGCAACAAGTGCGGCAAAAAGGTGGAAAAGCCGTCGGCGATGAAATCGCTGTAGCGCATTCCTGCCAACGCCGAATCTTTCAGAGTTTCGCGCAGGCCTCCGACAATTTCACCGATGAAGATCGATCTCCATACGCACATTCTGCCGCGCGACTGGCCGGACCTGGACGCAAAGTACGGTTACGGTGGATTCGTCAGGCTCGACCATTATAAGCCGTGCTGTGCTCGCATGATGATCGGTGATCGCGTCTTCCGCGAGATTAGCAGCAACGTGTGGGATCCTGTTCAACGGATTGAGGAGTGCGATCGGGATGGCGTCTCGATGCAGGTCCTTTCCACCGTGCCGGTGATGTTTAGCTACTGGGCAAAGCCGGCTGACGCTTTGGATTTATCGCGACGGCTAAATGACCACATTGCCGAGGTTGTTCGGCAGCATCCAAAGCGATTTGCAGGTTTGGCGACAATCCCGATGCAGGATCCGGACCTCGCGGCGGCCGAATTGGAACGATGTGTTCGCGAATTGGGGCTGCGCGGCGCAGAAATTGGGACGCACGTAGATCCAAATCCGCATTCCGGCCGAGTCGACACCTTGAATCTTGATAATGTGTCGCTTCAGCCTGTCTGGAGCACCGCCGAAAAACTCAATGCGGCGATTTTCGTTCATCCATGGGACATGGTGGGCAAAGAACGTATGCCCAAGTACTGGTTGCCATGGCTGGTTGGCATGCCGGCTGAAACTTCATTGGCGATCTGCTCTATGATCTTTGGCGGCGTGTTCGAGCGCTTTCCGAAACTTCGCGTCGCTTTCGCGCACGGTGGCGGAGCATTTCCATTCGCAATTGGTCGCGTCGAGCGCGCGTTTCACGTGCGTCCTGACCTGGTCGCCCTGGAAAACAGTACGAATCCACGCACATACCTCGCTTGCGGCAACGCGCCCGCGCGGTTCTATGTCGATTCCCTGGTTCACGACAGGGACGCGCTGATATTTTTAGTAAAGCTTTTCGGAGCGCAACGGGTTGGCTTGGGCACCGATTATCCATTCCCGTTAGGTGAATCAAAACCGGGCCAGTTAATCGAGTCGACGAAACTTTCGGTCAAAGAGAAAACACAATTACTTTCCGGAACAGCGCGCGAATTTCTGGGACTCGGTTAGCCTCTGAAGGTCACAGCGCCAAAGGGCACGTTTATCGCGCTACATTTCGCGACGAATGGCCCAGAGATCGGGAAACACTGGTCTGAACAGTGATTCTTTCAGAAAGGGCACACCCGGTGATCCGCCGGTTCCCTTCTTTGCTCCGATCGTTCGCTCAACAAGCTTGATGTGCCGGTAACGCCACTCCTGCAGACCTTCATCAAAATCGGTCATCAATTCGAAAAGGATCGAGCATTCAGGAGAATTTTTATAGAGCTGCAGAATTTGCTGCTGTACGCGCTCGTCGGGTTCATTTGGTTTCGTTATGTCGCGATTCTTCAGG
>JBKPMH010000075.1:0-9649 GCA_046732035.1 Verrucomicrobiota bacterium | reverse complement strand
ATCCCAAACGCGCAAGAGTTCTTGCCATCGGACCACATCATGTCGCACGAAGATGCGTTGACGCTCGGACAAAATTTGGGCGCGAAGCTCTTGGTCCGCTTGCGCCAGGTCGAAGAAAGGTAATTTCTCACCTTTTACCCTCAATTCCTTGGCGAGGTTTGATTGATCGTTCGCAACCAACAGAAACGGCTCAAATTCAATCTGCGCCGTCGGCAGCGCGAGTGCAGATTTCAAAGCTCGGTTCAGAAGTCGATATGCCTCGTCCTCGTCTTTCAGGTAAGGCCGCGAAATGGCAATTGTGATGGCACGAAGATTTGGCCATTCGGTCACAAAATCCCAGATACGATTGAACGCTGGTTCTTGTTCGGTGGCCGGGAGCGCGGCGAAATAATCGAGATCAATTGTGACAACTAATGGCTCATTTGGATTCAGGCGCTTGCCGAGATTGTCGAAATCGGAAATGAAATATGATTCCCGCAATGATCCAGATTTCCGGGGCGCGGCTTCAAGATGTCCGTCGAGCAATTCTGTGGCTTGTGCTCTGAGATTGTCGATCCTCGGTGTAGAAAGTCTATCGTGAGGCACCCAAATTACCTTCGCAATCGGCGCCGGCATGAATGGCTCGATCCAATTGAAACATTGGACGACGCCTGCGTGACGCCAGCGATCGAGCAGCCACTGGCGATCTTGGACGGAGGCAACATTGCGAAGCGCATCGCGAATCTTGTCGGAATCGAAAATGCCGGATGCGTCGCTGTGCGCATCGAAAAGAACGAGAGTACACTTTTGATCGATATCGAGATTTTGGGCCAACCAATAAAATGTCCCGGCGTGATTGTCCTCGATGTAAATAGGCAGCACCTTTCCCGCCGTTACAGGGCTGGCGGCGATTAGCAGCGCCGCCATGCAAAGCGCCACTGCTCGCCAGTTCATCGGGCTGCCTGACTTTCGGGTTTCTTAGCAAGCGGCGCGCGGAGCTCAACGAGCGAGATGCACGTGTCGCGAAATTGCGTGCCGCGGTGCACGGCCTTAATCACCAGTTTAATTTTGTTAACTGGCTTGTTGTAATCGCGAACCCGAATCAAATAAGGATCCTCGGACTGCTTGTCAGGAATGCTCTCTGTAAACGTGTGCTCGTCGTTCAGCGTGATTTCTAGCGACGCTACGCGATTGTTTTTCGACCATGAATTTTTGTTTTCGTAATCATAATAGCCCGGCCGGATCAAAATGCCGTAGAGCGGAAGCGGCCGTTTTACGTTGAGCGTGATGCTCTCACCGATTCCATCGCCCTCGACGCCCTCAGCCCAAGGCGTTTGAATCTCACGGCTGGGATCAGCCTTTATGTTAGCAACGTCGTAATTGTGTTTGCCTTGCGCGGCCAGAGTCGAGCTTGCGGTGGCGTCATAATCGGTGTGATCGAGAAAATACTGGTGATCTTTGAGAACGTACGCTGCATGGCGGCTAAGGTCTTCTTCAGAGTATCCAGTCGGATATTTATCGTATTTTGAATGGGCGACGATGCGGATGTCATCGGCCAGCGATGGTTTCAGGTTTTCAAATGTCCATTCGTAATGCGTGTCGTTGATTTTTTGGAAGCGCTCCTTTGGTTTTTCGATGGAGACGTCTTCCGGCTCCGGGTGCAAGACGTTTATTTCGATTTTCCCCCTGGCGATCGGCCCTTTCCAAGTCGCCGCTGGCGAAAGCGAATACGCGAATGTCGCGTCACTGATATGTGAATCGTCCGAGACCGATTCGTCGTTCTCAGCGTACTTTGCGCGGTAACGAATCGTCGCTTCACGCGTTTGGTTTCGGTCGAACGGAATGACCGATTTCTTCCATGATTTAATCGTGGAAATATCTTCTTGCCACAGCTGGCTGACCGTCGTCTCACTGGCTTTCTCTTTCGGTCCCGACACATTTGTCGATTGAAGTTTTTTCCCATCGACGGTGATTTGATAACCGCTAATGTCGTCGCTCTTGGTGTCCATATCCGCGTCTGGATCTTTTCCCCAGCGTTCCACAGGAAAAAAGAACTCCTGCTCCACCTTGGGTCCAGTGTTGTGCATTCGGTAATGCACCTCCACTTCTGCCTCTTCCGGGTGCAGATCAATTTTCAGCTTTTCGTCCTCAATAGTGACGTCAGTTTTGCGATTCTGAGTGGTGGCGCTGGCGCTACCCGTCCCTGGAACGCCGGTCTGCCAGGCGCCGCCATTCGCAAAAAGTATGGTGGTTCCGATGACAAGCGATGCGATCGCGAGCGATATCTTTTTCATTCCGCATGTTTTTAACACACATGCGCTCCAGATAGCGAAACGAGAATCCAGGGCCGAAGCTTATTTTTCGAGCCCAGCGACATCCTCGGTATGCTCATGTCCTGCATGGTCATGCAGGGAGGGACGGATGCGGAGAAAAAATTGAAAAGCGTATCCCATATCGTCGCCATAATAACGATCGAGAGTGTCGGGACGGTCGTTGATGGTGAACTGAGTGCCGAGGCCGACGTCGATGCCGTTGCCGTGTGACAAATCGCGGACGTAACCGAGTGTGTATCCGCTTACTGGAAAAACTTTGGATTCATCCTGCTCATCGAGAACGAGCTCGTGCCCGGATTTCTGCACGCGTTCCCAGCGGAAATAAACCGTGTCGCGGCCACGCTGGTAATTTGATTCGACCAGAAATGATTGGGTTGTTCCCTCGCCAGTGGCGTTATTTTGACCCCACACGAATGTGTTCGACCAATTGATGTCGGGACCGAGCGGCAAATTGTAAATCGCCGATGCGGTTGTGCGATGGATGTTTACTTCAGGCTCAGGTTCCTCGGGGCTCTTGATGTAGCCATATGAAGCTTGCACAGCGAGATTCTTGGTGGGATTCCAAGAAATTCGGCCGCTATAGGAATCAAACCGCGGCCGGTCGAAGCCGTAGCGATCTTCATCCGGTTCACGGCCAGTGAAGATGCTGCCTTCAATTTTCACATCGCGCCAAACCAAACCGGCAGTGGCCACGCCAAACGTGATGTGAGTCGAATCCTGCCAGTGATGCCCGATCGGCGCGTCAGGATCGTCCATGGCCGATGGGCGATGCATGAATGCTGGCGGCCCGAGCGCTGGTTCGCCCGGATAACCGAAATAGATATAAGCGCTAAGATCGTGAGCGAATTTTTGTGAAACGCTTAACGAGAGTTCGTCGAAGAGATCGTGCGGGTGCTGGCGATCGTGCAAGGGTTGATCGTGCCAGGATTCGCCGCTTTGAAACAAAAGGGGATAGCCGCGTCCGCCTTCTGTGAGTGGGTCGAGGCTCATCATCAAGCGCCCGCCGATTTGGGCGCTGTCGCCTAGCGGATGCGAATACATCCCCATGATCCAGTTCGGCGCGTCGATTCGATCGTCTCCTCGTCGCGTGCTCACGTTGGTATAACGAGGAAAAATTGCTCCGTGCAGCATCAACATGTCTTCACCGAGCATGAACATTTTGCCGTACATTGGCGACGAATCCGGCAGCCAACTCGTGCCGGATCCTTCGCGGCTCATGGGGTCGGCAAGATCGATGGAAGATTGCATGGTCATCTTCATCTCGTGATCACTACGCGCCGGAGGGTGCTGATGATGTGGTTCATGGGACGAATGCGACTTGTGCGAGTGATCGTGGTGCATTGAATGTTTGGCATCTGCTTGCGGGTCATCACGGTCGGCTTTTGAGTTTTTCCGTTTAGGCAGTGGCACCAGTTTCATTCCGCATTTCGGACAGTTACCCGGATGATTTGCGACAATCTCCGCATGCATTGGGCAAGTGTATTGCTGCGCCTCATGTTGCTGGATGTGACTGTGGTGTTCGGGCACGGCATTGAGGTCAGCCGCGTGTACCTGCACGCCAGCGCCGCTCGATAGCGTTATCGCAGCAATAAAAATTGAAATTCGCTTCTGCATTTGCTTGTACATCTTCTGTAGTGGCAGCTGCGCCGACTGCGATCTGCGCGAATGAAGGCGGCACGGCTGCCGCTACAGCGGAAAATTCGAATCCCGAGAGGTTTTCGGGGAGCTTAGACGCGGGTGGGTGGAGCGTGAGCGAAAAGGCTCTGCTGCAAGATCAGCTCAGCGAATGAGCGCGCACCTGGTGGTCCTGTATCGAGACACAGAGGCACCAGGGCCGATTGCGAATACACAATTCTAACCGAGTGCTCGCTACAGTAAGCATCGGCGTCGGACAATCTCGTGTCGTCGCGTACCCAAGTCTTTGCCGGAACTGAAGCGACTGCGCGCAAGGTTTTGCAGCACTCGCCTCCATTCGCCGGCTTTTTCTTTGGCTTGGAATGAAACGGGCACTCACTCGAGGGCGTGTTATTTGTGGCCAGCGCAGCGAAAACACAATGATTTGAAATCGCCAGCCACGAGCAGATCGCAATTACCACGATCACTCCACGCAGGCGGGATTTCATATTCGCTCAATCGCGCATGCAAAGTGCGTGCTCAAGGATTTTTTTCTGACTGATCAACGATTGGCGCGACGGAAGCCGAACCAATTTCGTCCATTGGAATGGTTTCAGCTGGCTCGATCGGTTTCTCACTAGTCTCTCCAAACTGCGGCTGCTCCACGCGAGTCGCCAACAACATCGCAGTGAACAATAATGCAGCGGCCAGATAGTACGGGGCGCCCGGAATATGAATCGAATGTTTCGGGTTGATGAACCACGCGAATATTCCTGAAAACAGAAACGGGCCGATGACAAATGCGATCGAGCGTAGACTCTGGATGGCTCCCTGCAGTTCACCTTGTTCTCGTTCGCTGACGCGATGAGTCATCATACCCTGCGCTGCCGGGAAGGAGATATTCCACAATGAAATGACTGGAATGGAGACCATGTAAAACGTCCCAGTCCTGGCCAGGCCGGCAATGACCATGCCGAGTGCCCCAAAAAACTGACCAATGTACAGAGTGCGTCGTTCGCCCAGCCAGCCCACGATTCGTCCCGTCAGTCCGCCGGAAATGGCTGCGGTAAAAATGCCCACAATTGCTAGCGAAACGCCGATGGTAGTTTGGCTCCAGGCGAAGCGATAAATTGCGTAGAGCGCCCAGATCACGAAAACTTCGTGCGAGACGTACGCCAAAAACTGCAGGGTCGCGAGTTTTGATAACTCCGGATGCGACCGCAGCAGCGCGAGCGAACCTATCGGGTTTGCTCGTTTAAAAGTGAAACGTTTGCGATGCTCGGGACGCAACGATTCCGGCACGAAGAGATAACCATAAACCCAGTTCGCCAGACTGAATCCGGCGGCGACCCAGAACGGTAGCCGAACATTGATGTCGCCCAAGGGTCCTCCGACGCCCGGACCAAGAATAAAGCCCAGACCGAACGCGACCCCGATCATGCCAAACGCGCCGGCGCGTTTCTCTTTTGGAACCACATCAGCAATGTAGGCCATCGCTGTTGGAATACTGGACGCGGTGATTCCGGAGATGATGCGCCCCAGAAAAAGCCAGCCAATTGTCGGCGAAAGTGCCATCACGATGTAATCAAGACCGAGACCGAGATTTGATAATAAGATCACTGGCCGTCGCCCGTAACGATCGGACAAAACGCCGAGAACCGGCGAAAAGAAAAATTGCATTAGCGCGAACACGGTGCCGAACACGCCATTCCAATTTGCGGCTGAATTCATATCGCGATACAGGAAGTCGAGAATCAATTTCGGCAGAACCGGCGCGATCAGTCCGAGCGCCAGCATGTCCAGCATGACTGTGATAAAGATAAATACGATGGCGGCTGGACGTGCTTTCATTTGCGAGATCGTGACTGTATCACGGCAAAATTCACATCGCACAGGCGCCTCGCCTGCAGCTACAATAAGAGACACTCGCCTTTGGCAAATGCGCAGCTAATAACCGGTAATGATACGAGTCTCCTATCTCTCGCCGAAAACCGAAGTCCGCGAAAGTAAAATTCACCGACGCGGTTTGTTTGCGACTGCGGACATTGCCAAAGACGAAGTCGTCGCGGTCAAAGGGGGCCGCATTGTTGATCGGAAAACCTTGCGCGAAAAAATCACACCATCGCTCGGGCCGGTGGAAATTCAGATCGACGACGATTTGTTTATTGCGCCGGTGACTGAGGAGGAGCGCGAGGTTTCGATGTTATATTCGAATCACTCGTGTGATCCCAATCTCGGTGTTCGCGGCGAGATCACGTTTGTAGCGATGCGCGACGTGCGGGCTGGCGAAGAGCTCACGCACGACTGGGCAACCACGGACGAAGATGACTGCTCCGTTGAATGTAAATGCGGCGCGCCAAATTGCCGAAAAACTGTGACTGGCAAAGACTGGCAGCGCCCGGATTTACAGCAGCGTTACGCGGGTTATTTCTCCGCGTACCTCGCGCGGAAAATCGGGGCGAGCGATGGGGGAATCAAAGCGTAGGAGATATGTCCTGACATGTACGAGCACCGAAAACAGCCTCTTCTTAGCACGGCCAAATTTGTCAAACGCGTTGCGCGGCACTGGCTGCTAGGATTTGTAGTGTTGGCCTTTGGCCTTGGGATTGGCATTCTTGGCTACCACTACATCGCGGGATTGAACTGGATTGATTCGCTCCTGAACGCCTCCATGATTCTCGGTGGAATGGGGCCAGTGGACCCTCTGAAAAGCAATGCCGCAAAAATTTTCGCTTCCTGCTACGCTTTGTTTTCTGGCCTGGCATTCATTGGAATTGTTTCAGTGCTGCTTGCGCCGTTCGTTCATCGCCTGCTCCATCGCGTGGATGCCGAAGAGCAGTGATCGGATTTTCTGAAGTGCTTACGATGAAAAAGTTCTTACTAGGTGTGCTCGTTGTGGCGACCCTCCTAAGCGGAATGGCAGGTTGCGCCCAGGTAAAGAAGCCGTCGCCGCAACTCAAGGCGGCGGCAGTGGGTTCACGTTTCGATCAAACCGGATGGGTTTCGCTTTATGCGGGTGAGCCGTGTGCGCCACAAATTATGTTCGATTTTCATGGAAGCCGATCAAGCGCCTCGCTGGCAGCACCAAGACGTGAAACTGAAATTCTCACTGATGCCGCGAAAAAGCAGCGCCGCGTTCATGTTTTGGGAAAATGGCGACGTGGTGGACTATCAAACTGCAGTTACGTTGACGTTACGAGCGCGGAATGAACGGTATAAATGCGAGGAAATAGCGCTGGTGCCGGCGGCTCCAACTTCAAGATAGTCTCCTTTTTCTCGGGCTCGCTTGGTGACCTTTACGCCACTTGTCGTATAGACGCGCGACCTCGACGCCAAGAGTTCAAACAAAGCTAGCGTGCGGCTATGAAGGAGTTTGGCTAGGATTCCCTTCTCACGTTTTCAATCAGGAAGGAGCTACCTATGGAAATGTTTTTTGATGTCCAGGTTTGGATTGGTCTGCTCACGCTGACTCTGCTCGAGATTGTGCTCGGAATCGATAACGTGATTTTTATTTCAATTCTTTCCAGTCGATTACCGGTGACGAAGCAGTCCAAGGCGCGACGTATCGGGCTTGGCCTCGCGATGATCATGAGAGTTCTTCTCCTTCTGTCTCTCACATGGATCATGGGACTTACCCGGCCGTTGTTTACCGTGACTGGCATCGACGTCACTGGCCGTGCCCTGATTTTGATCGCAGGCGGTCTGTTTCTGCTGGCGAAAAGCACGCGTGAAATTCACGAGCGATTGGAAGGCGATGACGAGCACAGTGTAACGCGCGTCGCCCCTTCGTTTGCTTCCGTGCTATTGCAAATCGTGCTGCTCGATGTTGTGTTCTCTCTCGACTCGGTGATCACGGCTGTCGGCATGGTCGATCAGATCGGGGTCATGATCGCTGCGGTAGTAATCGCCGTGGCGGTGATGATGGTGTTCGCCGGCGCGATCAGCAGGTTCGTCGAGCAGCATCCCACCATCAAGATGCTGGCGTTGAGCTTTCTCTTACTGATTGGCATGAACCTGATTGTGGAAGGTGCCGGCTTCCACGTTCCGAAAGGATACATCTATTTCGCAATGGGTTTCTCCGTCTTCGTGGAGATGCTCAATCTCCGGGCACGACGAAAAAGGCTCCCCGTGAAACTACACGATCCACCGCTCCGCAATGTCTGATATTTCCGAAAGGCCGGATTAACGTGACTAGTAGCGGTACGATTCCGACTTGAACGGTCCGTCAACCGAAACACCGAGATAATCGGCTTGCTTTTCGGACAGCTTGGTGAGCTTTACGCCAATTTTTTCCAGATGCAGACGTGCGACTTCTTCATCGAGTTTCTTTGGCAGGACGTAGACGCCAACCTTATAATTGTCGCGATTTTTCCAGAGGTCCAACTGCGCCAAGACCTGATTGGAAAACGAATTGGACATCACAAAGCTTGGGTGGCCCGTGGCACATCCGAGGTTCACCAGCCGCCCTTCAGCAAGAACGAAGATCTCGTGGCCATCCGGGAATGTGTACTTATCTACTTGCCGCTTGATGTTGGTTCTCTTCACGCCTTTAGCTGCATTCAGTGCATCAACCTGAATCTCATTGTCGAAATGGCCAATGTTCGCGACGATGGCCTGATTTTTCATGCGCTTCATGTGATCGAGGGTAATGACGTCGATGTTGCCGCTCGCAGTGATGTAAACGTCACCGCGACCAAGCGTGTCTTCGACGGTCGTGACTTCATAGCCTTCCATGGCCGCCTGGAGCGCATTGATTGGATCGATCTCGGCGATAACGACGCGCGCGCCCTGACCGCGCAAGGATTGCGCGCAGCCTTTGCCGACATCGCCGTAACCGCATACGACGGCGATCTTGCCGGAGAGCATCACATCCAGAGCGCGATTCAATCCATCGACCAGCGAGTGCCGACAGCCGTAAAGATTATCGAACTTCGATTTTGTGACAGAATCGTTCACGTTGATTGCGGGCACCAGAAGCCGCTTTTCCTGTGCCATTTTGTAAAGACGATGCACGCCTGTGGTGGTCTCTTCGGAAACGCCCCGCCAACCTTTGACGATCTCGTGCCAGCGATATGGATTTTCGCCATGAATCTCGAGCAGTAAATCCTTGATGACCTGTTCTTCCCTGTTCTCCGACTTCGTCTTTGCCCAATCGCTGCCTTCTTCGAGCTCGTAACCTTTGTGGATGAGCAAAGTGGCGTCTCCGCCGTCATCAACGATCAGCTGAGGGCCTTTACCTTCCGGATGCGAAAGCGCCTGATAAGTGCACCACCAGTACTCCTCGAGTGACTCGCCTTTCCATGCGAACACGGGAATTCCGCGTTTCGCGATTGCTGCTGCGGCGTGGTCTTGGGTTGAGAAAATATTGCAGCTCGCCCACCGCACGCTTGCGCCGAGGTCAGTCAGCGTTTCAATCAACACTGCAGTCTGGATCGTCATATGCAACGACCCGGTAACGCGCACACCGGCGAGCGGCTTCTGCGGTGCGTATTTTTCGCGAATGGCCATCAGGCCGGGCATTTCTTGTTCGGCGATGGAAATTTCTTTCCTGCCAAAATCTGCAAGACTGATGTCTGCGACTTTATAATCCTGTTTTCTGCGTTCGATTGTCGATGTTTCCATAAATTATTTTGCAGCTTTTTTTAGTTCGGCGGTTTTATTGGTGTTTTCCCAGGTAATATCGGGATCGTCTATTTTTCCGAAGTGGCCATAGTTCGTCGTTT